>DASTKG010000120.1:0-18816 GCA_035716005.1 Candidatus Eiseniibacteriota bacterium | reverse complement strand
CTCGACGCGGGAAGCCGGGAGAAAGTCGACGCGATCCTCCAACGGAACGGCTACAAGCGCGAGGCGTTCGAGACGAGCCTTCCCTAGTCCGCGCCGGGGTTGACGCGATGGGCGTCACCCTTCACCCTGTCCGACCATGATCCACCCGAAGCCCGTCACCCTCGAAGGCCACGGCGTCCGATTGGAGCCCCTCGCGGAGCCCCATCGGGACGGACTCGCCTTGGCCGCCGCCGACGGACGGCTCTGGGAACTCTGGTTCACCCGGGTGCCCCCGCCGGAGGAGACGTCCGCCTACATCGTCGACGCCCTCGAGGGAGAGAAGGCCGGCCACATGCTCCCGTGGGTCGTGCGCGACGCGGCCGACGGCGCGATTCTCGGGACGACCCGCTACCACGACATCGTGCCCGCCGCCGACCGGGTCGAGATCGGCTATACCTGGTACGGCGCGCGATGGCAGCGGACGCACGTCAACACCGCCTGCAAGCTCCTCCTCCTCGGCCACGCGTTCGAGGCGCTCGGATGCGCCGTCGTCGGGCTTCGCACCGACAACTTCAACTTCGCCTCGCAGCGGGCCATCGCGGCGTTGGGCGCGAAGAAGGACGGCGTGATCCGCCACCACGCGGTGCGGCGTGACGGGACCGTTCGCGACACGGTCATCTTCAGCATCCTCGCGACGGAATGGGCCGACGTGAAGCGGCATCTCCTGACTCGGATGGCGCGGAACGCCCGATCGAAGTAGACTCGACGGCCATGGCTCTCGCTCCCGGCACCCGTCTCGGCACCTACCAGATTTCCGCCCCCCTCGGCGCCGGAGGGATGGGCGAGGTCTACCGCGCGCGCGACACGCGCCTCGGCCGCGAGGTGGCGGTGAAAGTCCTGCCCGGCGCGGTCACCTCCTCCGCCGACCGGCTCGCGCGCTTCGAGCGAGAGGCCCGGACGGTGGCGGGGCTCAACCATCCGAACATCGTCACGCTCTTCTCGGTGGAGGACGAGGAAGGCATCCGCTTCCTCACGATGGAGCTGGTCGAGGGCCAGAGCCTCGACCGCGTCGTCACGCCCGGCGGCCTGCCACTTTCGCGCGTGCTCGACCTCGCGATTCCGATGGCCAACGCCCTCATCGCCGCGCACGAGCGGGGCGTCGTCCACCGGGACCTGAAGCCCGGGAACGTCATGGTCACGCACGACGGCTGGGTGAAGGTGCTCGACTTCGGCCTCGCGAAGGTCGCCGCGGAGCCGGGCGAGGGTCCCGGCCAGGGGGCGACGATCGGAGCGACCGTGGAATCGCCGATCTCCGGCGAGGGGCAGGTGCTCGGCACGGTGCCCTACATGGCGCCGGAGCAGATCCGCGGCGAGGCCGTTGACGCGCGGTCGGATCTCTTCGCGCTCGGGATCATTCTCTACGAGTTGGCGACGGGACGGCGGCCCTTCACCGGTATGACCTCCGCCGACGTGAGCTCCGCGATCCTGCGCGACGCGCCGGTTCCGGTGCTCAGCCTCCGCGCCGATCTTCCGCGCGATCTGAATCGAATCATCACGCGCTGTTTGGAGAAGAATCCGCGGGACCGCTTCCAGACCGCGCGCGACGTCTACAACGAGCTCCGATACATCCAGAAGGAATTGGCGATGGGACCGGTGGCGCCGCCGTCGACGCCGCCGCCGTCGGCCGGGTATCCGGCCGCGCCAGCCACGCCGGCTCCGAGCACGCCGACACCTCGGCCGGCCGCTTCCCCGTCGTCGGGGGGAAGCTCGGCGGCCCCACGGACCCCGGCGCCCGCCTCGTCCGGGTCGTCCGCCTCGGGACTCTCATCGGGCGTCGTCTCCGGGCACGACGTCCCCTCCATCGCCGTGCTCCCGTTCATCAACCGGAGCCGCGGCGAGGAGGACGAGTACTTCTCCGACGGACTGGCCGACGAGCTCCTGAACGTCCTGACCAAGATCCGCGGGCTCCGCGTGGCCGCGCGCGCCTCGTCGTTCCAGTTCAAGGGGAAGAACGAGGACCTGGCGGTGATCGGCGAGAAGCTGAACGTGGCGACGCTCCTCGACGGGAGCGTCCGGAAGTCGGGAAACCGCGTGCGGATCTCGGTGCAGCTGGTGAAGGCGTCGGACCGCGTTCAGCTCTGGTCGGAGACCTACGACCGGTCGCTCGAGGACATCTTCGCGGTGCAGGACGACATCGCCCAGTCGGTGGTGAAGGAGTTGCGGACGACGCTTCTCGGCGAGGCTCCCGACTCCGACGCGAGCGGAGCGGCGAAGGCGGAAGTCGCCGTGGCGGCGCAGGGCCACGGGCAGAATCCCGAGGCGCACCGCCTCTATCTCCAGGGCAAATACTTCATCGACCGAGTGACGCAGGAGGACACCGCCAAGGGGATGAAATACTTGAAGCAGGCGGTGGCGATCGATCCCTCGCACGCCGCGGCTTGGGCGGAGCTCTCGCGCGCTCACGCGAACTCCGGCGGGTTCGGCTGGGAGCCGGTCATCGAAGGTTATCGGAACGCGCGCGAGGCGGCGAATCGCGCGCTGCAACTTGCGCCCGACCTGGCCGAAGCGCATGTGATGCTCTCGGACATCTCTCAGCTCCACGACTGGAACTGGAAGAGCGCCGAGGAGTCCACCCGGCGCGCCCTGCAGCTCGCGCCGGGAAGCGCTGTGGTATTGCGCTCGGCTGGACGCTTGGCGCACATACTGTGCCGGTACGACGAGGCGGAAGGGCATCTTCGCCGCGCCATCGAGCAAGATCCGCTGAACTCGAGCGGATACAGCGCCCTCGGGCAGCTCTATCGTTCGATGGACCGACTCCCCGATGCCGAGACGATGTACCGGAAGTGCCTCGAACTCTCACCGCAGCGAATCAGCGCTCATCTGGTGCTGGCCATCATCCTCGCCGATCAGGGACGGCACGCGGAAGCGCTCGCCGAGGCGCTCCAGGAGCCGGCGGAGTGGGCGCGCCTCACGGCACTGGCGGGCGCGCACTTCAAGGCCATGCGGATGGAGGAGTCGGCCGCGGCGCTCCGAGAGCTGGAGGCGAAGCACGCGGTCGACTCGGCGTATCAGATCGCGGCGATCCACACGATGCGCGGTGACCTGGACCGGGGCTTCGCCTGGCTGGATCGCGCGATCGCGGAGCGCGACGCGGGGACGGCGCAGACGCGGAGCGAGTCGTTGTTCCGCCCGCTTCATGGCGATCCGCGCTGGGGCGCGCTGATGCAGAAGCTTGGGTTCGAGGCCTAGGCCGCCCCGCTAACGGACCAGAATCCGCCGCCGCCCTTCGAGGATCGACGGCGGGAAGACACCGCCCGCCTCGAGCGCCGGGAGGGCCTGCTCGAGCGCGGCATCGACCCCCTCGCGGTCACGCGGGAGTTGCGGCATGCGCGAAACGTCGATGTCGCCGCCGTGCGAGGAGGTGCGCGCGAGGAGGGCGTCGAGTTCCCGCGTGCCACGTCCCAGCACGAGAGCCTGCGCCATCCCGGCCAGGAGGAGATGCGGCAGCGCCGAGCCGTCGGGGAGACGGAATTCGATGGTCGGAGGCCAGGCTTCGTTCGGCCCGGCGCTGGGAGACACGAGCGGAAGTCGGATGAGAGCCTTGCGGTTGTAGGCGCCCCAGGAGATCGCCACCGGAGTCTCCTTCGCCTGGAGCAGGCGCACGAACGAGGCGGCTTCGCGGTTGCCGAACGCCATGAGGGCCGGCGCGAGCTGCACCAACCCTCCGATGAGCCAGCGGCCCGAGGGGCCCACGCTTCCGTCGTCGAGGAATGCCGCCTCGGAGGCCGCGCCCGAGGTGGAGCGCGGCAGGCTATGGATGTGAAGCCCGCTCCCGGCGTGCCCTTCCTTCAGGATCGGATCGAACCGGCAGACGAGTCCCTCCTCGCGGGCCAGGTTGAGGAGGAGCCATCGGGTCAGGACGATCGCGTCCGCCGCCTCGGGGAGCGGCGCCAGGCCGAGCTCGATCTCGTGCTGCTCCCAGACGCGTCCCTTGTCCTTCGCCTCGTCGATCAGCCCGACTTCGGCGTGCGCGTACTTGACCGGCACGCCCATGTCGGCGAGATGCCGAACCGCTCGGCGGCGCATCGACTCCCCCGCCACGAAGGGCGAGGTCGCGTGGTACCCGCGATCGCGCCGGCGATCCAGATCCGCGTCTCCCGCGGGTCGGCCGAGGAAGTACTCCACCTCGCCCAGCGCGAGATACTCCACGCCGAGTTCGTCGCGGACCCGGTCGTACGCGCGCCGGACGATCGTGTCGGGCGATGGGGGAAGCGGCTTCCCCTCGCGATCCAGGTGGGCGCAGAGGAGCGCGAGCGACGGAATCGGGGAAAAGGGATTGAGGAACGCCGTCGAGAGACGAGGCCGGAGCAGGATGTCGCTCGCGCCGGTGGGAAGCCCGTCGAAGAGGCTCGAGCCGTCGGCGCGCTCTCCGTGGAGGAGGATCTCCGCCAGGTGCGCGCGGCTCCGCGGCACGAAGTCGAGCGCCTTGAGCGAGCCGTCGCCGCCGACGTGCATCAGGGTCACGAGGCCGAGGTTCTCCTCGTCGACCGCGCGGACGAGATCGTCCGCGGACCACTCCGCGGACGACTTGCCGAGGATCCGTTCGAGCTTCGAGGCGGGAAAGACGCTCATCGTGGTCGCGTGCGTGCCTACCAGCGCACGCCCGCCATGATCGGGATCAGGGTGACGTCCACCCCGTCGAGGTAGGCGTGGTGGTAGCGGACGTCGAGGAAGAGCGACGCCCCGCTGTCGATCTGCGTATCGAAGCCGAAGCCGACGTTGAATCCGAAGCCCGACGCCTCGCGATTGCCCGTGATGACCTCGCCCGGCGCCCAGCCGCCGTCGACCCATCCCCACCACGGATCCCAGAACGGCGGGTAGTAGAGCAGCATCTCCTGCGTGATCTGGATGTTCCGCTTGTAGTACCCCATCCCGCCCGTGAGCCACGGGACGATCTCGCTCTTCGGGTTGATGCGCTTCACGAGGTTGAGGGTCATCGACCACGTGCTGGCGTGCGTGTCGTCGAAGTGAACCGAGTCGGACTCGGCGCGCTCCAAGACGGCCTGATCGAATTCGAGCCAGTTGTGCGTCCACTCGACCTGGAGCGCGGTGCTCTCGTTCAGATTCCGTCCGCCTCCGAAGAGGAGCGTGCCGCTGCTGGTGAGATAGTCGGCGGTCTCCCCCACCGGGAAGTTGACCCCTCCCGCCGCTTCGAACGTCCCCTTGCGGTAGTAGCTGCCCGCCGACGCGGGCAGGCTCGCCGCCAGGGCGGCCAATACCGCGAGGACAAACAAGCTGGTTCGCGTGATCGTCGGTTTGTTCATGACCCTGATCCTCCTTTCACGAACGTGGGAATCACGTTATCGGAGAGTTGCCTCCCCCACTATGGGACGAAGGAATACCCCCGCGACGATCACTTCGTCGCGGAGGCCGAGCGAAGGCTCGCGATGTAAGCCTCATCCACGCGATATCCGGCCTCCCTCGCTCGGAGCGCGTCCTGGAGCGCCTCCTCGTGCCGCCCGAGCGTTTCGTACGCGGCCGAGCGTGCGAAATAGGCGTCGCCGTATCCGGGGGCGATCTTCAGCGCCGCGTCGTAGTCCCGAATGGCGCGGGCCGGATCCCCGAGCGCCGTGAGCGCGGCGCCCCGCCACAGACGGCCCTTCGCGTTCTCCGGGTCGTACGCGATCGCCCGGTCGAGATCCGGGAGCGCGCGGGCGAACTCCTTCTTCACGCCGTACGCCAGGGCTCGATTCAGGTGCGCGTCCGCGAATCGCGGCCGAAGCTCGATGGCCTTCGTGAAGTCCGCGATCGCCTCGTCGTACTTCCCGGCGGCCAAGAGGACCGTTCCGCGGTTGTTCATCACCGGAGCGGAGTAGGGCCGCGCCCGGACCGCCGCGTTCAGGTCGGCCAGCGCCCGTGGGAGATCCCCCGCCGCGTAGTAGAGCGTGCCTCGCGTGGAGAGCGCGTCGCCGTCGTTCGGGTCGAGCGCGAGCGCCCGATCGAGATCGGCCATGGCCTGCGCGGTGTTCCCCTCCCGCTGATACGACCACGCACGCTGCGCGTACGCCATCGGAAGCGCCGGATACTCCGCGAGGACCGAGGTCCAGAGGGTGACGCCGTCCTTCCAGACGCGGATCCGCTCCCTCGCCACGACGCCCCACCAGGCGAAGAGGGCCGCGAAGAAGAGGGTCAGGAGCAGGCGCGGCAAGGCTCCACGAGCGACCGACGCGCGGCCAAGCCGCTCGATCCCCCATGCCAAGCCGAGGCCGAGGCCGGCGTAGGCGACGTACGTGTAGCGATCGGCCATGATCGCGCTCCCGACCGGGATGAACTGCAGCACGAGCGCGACGTTGATCAGAAAGAAGAGCCCGGCGAAGGCGAACGTGCGATCGCGCTTCAGGCTCTTCGCGATGCCGAGCCCGAGGAGAACGGCGGCGATCGGCGCGACGAAGAAGGCGATCGGGAGCGCCCGGCCGGCCGCCGGGTACGGGTAGAACGCGGAGAGACCGACCGGCGCCACCGCGCGGATCAAGTAGGCGGCGAGGCCATGGAAGCCCACGAGCACGCGCTCGTACGCCGGAAACGCGCCGAACTCCTGAACCGCCTTCCCCTGCGCCGCGATCGTGATCAGACCGAACGCGATCGCCAGCGCGAAGAATGCGGCCTTGTCGAGCAGCGCCTTCGCGCTCCACGGCCTCCGGAGGTAGAGGTCGATCGCGACCAAGGAGAGCGGGAGCGTGACCGCCATTCCCTTCGAAAGGAGCGACCCGAGGAAGGCCGCGAGCGCGCAGACCCAGTAGACGCGCCGATCCCTCCGCACCCAGAGCACGTAGCAGGCGCACGCGACGAAATAGAAGAGGCCGTAGAGGAGATCCTTGCGGCCGGAAACCCAGGCCACCGATTCCACGTGGAGCGGATGGGTGCCGAAGAAGAGCGAGGCGATCGCCGCGAGCGCCTGCGACTCCGTGAGCAGGAGGATGAACCAAAAGACGGCGAGCGTGGCGAGGACGTGGAGCGCGACGTTCGTCAGGTGGTAGCCGGCCGGGTTCAGCTTCCACGACTGATAGTCGACGGCCAGGCTCAGGATCGTCAGGGGGTGGTAGTTGTGCTCGACGACATTCGTGGCGATCGCCCGGAGTCCCGTCGGCGAGAGGTCGTGAATGAGCGGATTTTGAAGGACGTAGGCGGGATCGTCCCAGTCGGTGAATCCGTTCTGGACGGCGGGGGCGTAGAGCCACGCCGTGAGGAGCGCGACCGCCAGCGGCAGCAGGAACCACGGAAGGCTTCGGCGCGCCGCTCGAGGCGTTCGATCCCGATGTCTTGGCATGGGGCCGGAGTCTAGCCGTGGGGGCGGTCGTTGTCAGGGGATTAGGGCTCGGAGCGTCGCGGCCGGCGGCGCTCGACACCACCAACCTCCGCCCCACCCACGCCTTACCGCCCCTTCGCGAATAAGGTGGCGCCGCGCAAGTTATTGAGATATCTTATATTACGTAGCCGCAGCAAGGCTCGCCCCCAGATCCGCGGGGGCCGGTCGACCCCCGTAACGGCGGAAATCCCGCGAAGACGGGCTCAAACGGCACCAGGCCTGCGCTCCGGAGAACCAAGTTCCGGACCGCCCGCAGTCGCATCGGCCGGCGCCGCATCCCTCCCTACACCAGTCCAATCGCGTTCGGGGCAGAACCCCGAGAGCGTCCGCACGCACGCCTGCGAGGAACGGGTACGGCCCGTCCATCGGCAAGCGCGTGCCCGGTTCGGACCAGGAAGGAGCAGCAAGATGTCTCTCAAGATGAACGAGTTCCACGGAATCGATCCGAAGCATGTCGAGACGCTCCACGTCGCGGGCATCGACAACACCGACGAGCTGATGAAGATCTGGAGCGACAAGGAGAAGCGCGCCGGGCTCGTCGCCAGCACGGGCATCTCCGAGGAGGACTTCATGAGGTTCGCGGCGATGGCTCGCCTCGGACGCGTGAAGGGGATGGCTCTCCAGCATCTCGACATCCTCGTCGCGGCCGGCATCGACGGTCCGAAGCGCCTCTTCAGCCACACGCCCGACTCGCTCATGAAGCAGATCAACGAGATCGTGGCCGAGAAGAAGCTGACCGGCGCCGTCCCCACGCTCGCGGATGTCACGGCGTGGTTCGCGAATCCGAAACCGGAGCCCGTCGCCGCCGGCAAGTAGCGGGCGCGGCTCTCCTGAGACCTGAATGGAAAGGAATACCGACATGACCTACAAGATGAGTGAATTCAGAGACATCGATCCGGGCCACATCGTGAAGCTCCGCGAAGCCGGCATCGAGACGACCGACGACATGATGCGACTCTGGGCCGATCAGCCGAAGCGCGCGGCGCTCGTGGAGAAGACGGGCATCGATCTCGACCGGTTCACCACTCTGGCTTCGATGGCGCGCCTGGCTCGCGTGAAGAACGTCGGACCCAAGTTCGTCGGCGTCCTCCTGGCCGCGGGCATCGACGGGCCGAAGAGTCTCTTCGAGTACTCGCCGGAGGCGCTCGTGAAGCGTCTGGGCGAGGTGGTCGCCGAGAAGAAGATGAACAGCCCGGTGCCGACGCTCGAAGAGGTCGGTCCCTGGTTCACGGAACCGAAGCCGGTGGCTGCTGTCGTTCTCTAGTTCGAGGACGGCAGCGGGGGAGGCGCCCGCATAACGGCACCTCGGCTAGAGAAAGCGCCTCCCGCTTCAAGATCGGCCACGATCGAAAGATCGTGGCCGATTCTCGTTTGGGGGCCGGATGCGGGCGGTCTTCCCTTGCTGCTGACAGGGCTCCTCCGTGGCGCTAGACTGCGGGCACGTACGCCGTCCCCCGAACAGAACCGCTTCGAGGAGGTCTCATGAAGCCGCATTCCGCTCGTCCCCGGCCGGCCGCACGCGCAGGGTGGCCGTCCCTCCTGCTCGCCGCGTGCCTCGCGTCGGCCCTTCTCCATGCGCCAGCCGGCGCGGCGCCCGCGTCCGCCAAGAAGTCCGGCGCGTCGTCGAAGCCGGCCGCGGCCGCGACGGTTCGCACCGGCCTCGAGGACCTCGAGAAGCAGGTCCGGGAGTTCACCCTTCCGAACGGTGTCCGCTTCATCCTCGTCGAGCGGCACGACGCGCCGGTCTTCAGCTTCATGACCGTCGTCAACGCGGGCTCGGTGGACAACCCCTTCGGCGCCACGGGCCTCGCCCACATGATGGAGCACATGGCGTTCAAGGGAACCGCGCTCGTCGGCACGAAGGACTATGCCGCCGAGAAGCCGCTGCTCGACGCGGAGGAGAGCGCCTGGGACGCCGTCTTCGCGGAGCGCCAGAAGGGCGCGAAGGCGGACACGGTGAAACTCGCGGCGCTCGACCGCGCGTTCGCGGCGGCTCGCGACTCGGCCCGCACGAAAGTGGAGTCGAACGAGTTCAGCGCCCTCCTCGAGCGAAACGGCGTGCAGGGTCTGAACGCGTTCACGGCGATGGACATCACGGCCTACCTCTATTCGCTCCCCTCCAATCGGCTCCAACTCTGGGCGCTGCTCGAGGGGAGCCGGATGGCGCACCCCGTCTTCCGCGAGTTCTACACGGAGCGGGACGTGGTCTACGAGGAGCGGCGGATGCGCTACGAGTCGTCCCCCTTCGGACGCCTCCTCTGGGAGTTCTGGACGAACTCGTTCGTCGCGCATCCGTACGGCAACACGGGCATCGGCTATCCCTCGGATCTCAAGAATCTGAGCCGCGCGGAAGGCGAGGCGTTCTACCGGAAGTACTACGTCGGACCGAACATGACCGTCGGCGTCGCGGGCGACGTGACGCTGGCGGATTTGAAGGCGCAAGCGGAGAAATACTTCTCCGAGATTCCCGGCACGCCTCCCCCGCCGCCGATGGTGACCGTGGAGCCGGAGCAGCGGGCCGAGCGCCGCATCATTCTCGAGGATCGCGCCCAGCCTCAGATCATGATCGGCTGGCACATTCCGGCCGCGAGCGATCCGTCGTACCGGGCCTACGTCGCCGCGGCCGACCTCCTGGGAGGCGGAGACTACTCGCGGCTCCACAAGGCGCTGGTGAAGGAGAAGAAGATGGCGGTGCGGGTGTCGGCCTCCACCGGCTTCCCCGGCGAGAAGTATCCGAACCAGATGCTCGTGATGCTCGTTCCGGCCGCCGGCCAGGATCCGCGGGCGGTGGAGCAGGAGGCCTATCGCGTGATCGAGGAGGCGATGGGGCCGAAGCCCTTCACGCAGGAGGAACTGGACGGGTTCAAGGTTCGCACGCGCGCTCAGATGGTCGGCGCGGCGCAGTCGAACTCCGGGTTGATCAGCGAGCTGACGCAGTCGCAGGCGCTCTACGGCGACTGGCGCGAGTTCTTCCGCAACGCCCAGCGCGCGCAGGCGCTGACCCTGGCCGATCTCGCGGGCGTGATGAAGTCCGCGATCCGGACCAACAACCGCACGGTCGCGATGATCGTGCCGCCCACGGCCGCCGCATCCGGGGAGGGACGCTGACATGAGCGCCACGCCGAATCGCATCGCCCGCGCGGCGCTCGCCGCGCTCCTCGCCGCCGTCGTGTGGTGGGGACCCTCGTTCGCCGCCGATCTCGATCCCAAGTTCGACCCTTCGAAGCTGACGATTCCGCCGATTCACCAGTTCGCCAAGGTCACGCCCGAGCGCGTCGCGCTGAAGAACGGCCTCGTCGTCTACCTCCTCGAGGACCACACGCTTCCGGCGGTCCAGGGCACCGCCTACGTCCGCGCGAGCGGCGCGTGGGTGCCGGCCGACCGCACGGGCCTGGGAAGCCTGACCGCCAACGTGATGCGGAGCGGCGGCTCCGCCACGAAGCCGGGAGACTGGCTGGACGACCGCCTCGGCGCCATCGGAGCCTCGATCTCGAGCGGCATGGGAACGGACTTCGCCTCCGCGAGCTTCTGGAGCCTGAGCGAGAACGCGCCCGAGGTCCTCGGACTCTTCGCCGAGGTGATCCGGCGCCCCGCGTTCCCGGAGGAGAAGATCGAACTCGCGAAGGTCGGCATCCGCCGCGGCATCGCGAGCCGGAACGACGAGCTGACGGGACTCCTCTTCAGGGTCGCGAGGGAGTCCGTCTACGGGAAGGATTCGCCCTGGGCGCGCAAGCCCGAGTACGCCACGGTCGAGCCGATCACGCGCGAGGACTGCGTGAAGATGCACCGGCTCGTCTACGCGCCGAATCGGTTCATTCTGCTTCTCTACGGGGACTTCAAGTCCGCCGAAATGAAGAAGCTCGTCCAGACCGCGTTCGGCGACTGGGCGCGCAACGACGAGCCGACGCCGGAGATTCCCGGCGTGCCCGCCACGACGGAGCGCCGGGTCGTCTTCGCGCCCAAGGACGACGTGACCCAGTCGGGCATCATCGTCGCGCAGCTCGGCTACAAGGCGGACGACCCCGACAACGCGGCCATGGACGTCGTGGAGCAGGCGTTGGGCGGCGGCTTCTCGTCGCGGCTCTTCAACGTCATCCGGACCCAGCGCGGCCTCGCCTACGCGGCCGGCGCCGCGGCCGGCGGAGGATACTTCCGGCCCGGCGTGTTCATGGCGTACACCCTCACGCGCAACGACTCCGTGATGGTGACCGCCGACCTGCTCCGCTCGGAGGTGGAGCGGGCGGCGCGGGGCCCGTTCGGGGAGGATGAGGCGAAGCTGGCGCGCGAGGCGGTCGAGAACTCGCTCGTGTTCCAGTTCTCCGATCGCGCGTCGGTGCTCTTCCGGGCCGGCTACTACGAGCTGGCGGGGTACCCCCAGGATTTCCTGCAGCGCTACCAGAAGGATCTCGCCGCCGTCACGCCGGCGGCCATGCAAGCCGCCGCGCAGCGGAAGATCCATCCCGATCAGTTCGTCACGGTGATCGTGGGGAAAGAGAAGGAGTTCGACCGGCCGCTCGACTCGATGGGACAGAAGGTCGACCGGGTCGACATCTCGATCCCGCCGAAGTAGACGTCAGCCCACCTACAGGCGGGGAGGCTCCGGCTGGTCCGGAGTCTCCCCCGCCTCTTCCGACGCCTCGTCGATCAACGCGTCGATCGCCCCCAGGTACGCGATGCGCGGATGCGGCGGCAGGAAGAGCCCCAAGAGCAGCCCGCAGGCGAATCCCCCGACATGCGCGTGGACGTCCGCGTTCGCCATCGCCGGAACGAAGAAGAGGATGAAGAGCGGGATGTAGACGCGCCAGACCTTCCAGCGCTTCGCGTAGTTGAACATGTGGCGCCGGCGAACGATGAAGGCGACCGCGCAGCCAAGGAGGCCGAAGATCGCGCCGGAGGCGCCGACGCTCAGCGGCGGCGCGCCGTGCCCCGCGTACGAAACCCACGCCGCGCCGAGCCCCGTGACGAAGTAGGCGACGATCGTCCACGGGCCGCCGGCCAGGAATTCCACCGCTCCCGCCGCGGCGAGGAGCGAGGTGGTGTTGCTCGCGAGGTGTCCGGGGCCGATGTGGAGAAATAGCGTCGGCAGGAACCAACCGTAGGCGCCATCGACCCGCACCGCGTGCCACCACTCCGAGGTCCATTGACGAAGATTCGGCACGTACTCTCGTCCCCAGGCCGCGAAGAGGATCGCCGCGACGAGCAGGTTGGCCGCGAGGAGGATCTCCGTGGCGGAGAATCCCCGCTTCGGGAAGAGCGTCTCGCGAAGACCCGTGGTCGGAGCGTCCATGAGGGGGATTCTACGGGACGGAGAGTCTGGAGGGGGAATCTGCGGGCGAGGCGGAGGCTAGTTGCGTCGTCCGCCGGCGGGATCCAGCAACATCGGGTTCCTCGCCACGTAGAGGCCGATCTGCAGGCGGTCCTGGACCCCGAGCTTCTCGAGGATGTGCCCGACGTGCTTCTTCACCGTCGGCACGCCGATTCCGAGCGCCTGGGCGATCTCCTTGTTGGAGCTTCCGGTGGAGATCATGCCGGTCACGTCGATCTCCCGCGGGGAGAGCACCTGGGAGTCCGCTCCATGGTTCGCGGCGAGCGCGCGCACCAGCGCGGTGGCGGTTCCGGCGTCGTACCAAGCGTTCCCGAGCGCGACCGTGCGGACCGCGTGGAAGAAGACGTCCGGGTCGACGCTCCGACGAATCGTGCCCGACGCCCCTTCGGCGACGGCGAGCTGCAGGCAGTCGGTTCCCCGGTTGCAGCGGATGGTGTTCGGCCCATCGTCGGGGCGGGGGATGTCGCGCCTCGACTTCATGAGGTTCAGGACCACGCACTCGCCCTCGCCCCTCTCCGCCATGGCGAGGATCGGGAGATGGGGCGCGGCCGCGCGAAGCTCGCCGATCGGCGTTCGGCCGGCGCTGCTCTCCATGCTGACCGTGATCAGGACGACCGCGGGTTTCAGGGATGCGCACATCTCCACGGCCTTCTTGGTCGTCTCCGCTTCGCCGACGACCAGGAAGTCGGGCTGCGTCGCGAGCAGCAGGACGAGCGAGCGGCGATCGAGCGGGAGTTCGTCGGCGACGAGGATGCGAAGCCGATTCGAGCCCGATCCCTTGACCTGGGCGAGCGCCGGTTTGATGGGGGCTTCGCGGGATTTGACGGGCTTGGCGAGGCGGGACTTCGCCGGTCTGCGATCGGCCGGCTTCGGAGCGGCCGTTTTCGATGACTTCATGACGGCACGCCCCCTATTCGAATTGTCGCCCGAACTCTGCGGCTCATTCCGCCCGAGGCAGGTGTTAATCTTCGCGGTCGATTAAATATATACCCTCGGGGTCTCTTTATCAAGAGCGACATGGCGCGCCGGATTGCATAGCGCTACCGCGCGTTAGGGCTGCCGTGCTCTCGGTCTATGGCTCCGGGGCGCTCGGAATGGACCACGCCCCGGTGGCCGCGTCCAGCTTGTGGCAGTGCGTGCACTCGCCCTGGAAGATCGTCAGGTAGTGGTTCGCGTCTCCCCCGGTCAGATGGATCCGGTGCATCAGCCGGACGAAGGGGGGCGCCTTGGTCGAGTCATGGCCATGGCACTTGATGCAGCCGGCCGGGATGTTCTTGAGCGAGGAGGTGGCCGCGGGATGCTTTCCTTTCAGGACGACGCCCGCCGGCGCGGCTGCCTGCGCTTTTTCCAGGAGCGCGGGCTCCACCTTCTCGGTCCAAGCCTTGAGGAGCGTGCTGAACCTGGCGTCGAGATTCTGCTCGGGCATGTTCACGTGGCAACTGACGCACGCGTTCGGGAACGGATCGGGCGCGTTGATGCCGGGAATCATCCGCGCGGGCGGCGGAGCCGGAGGCGACGTCGGTGTCGCCGTCGTCGGTGCCGCGCTGCTGTCGGCAGACTGAGCGAGGCCGTGACCCGGCCGGGCCAGGGCGCACGCGATGAGGAGCGTGAGTACCGCGAATCGGGTCGAGCGCATCGACGTTCCCTCCCTGCTGCGTTCTGCCCATCGTTCCGGATACCGCCGAATATTCCGGCAGCGTCGGAGCCTAGCAGGGTCCCGTGGCGACGGGACATGGGACGAAAGGAGAATGGGTTGGGGAAATTCCGGCGAGCGAGGGCTACGCCGCGACGGCCGAGAGCAGGTAATCGATGACGTCCGCGGCGGAATAGTGAGTTCTGCCCTCGAGGAAGGCCGAGATCGAATTCAGGTCGTGCCCGCTCGTCACCATGGGCGGCTCATGCCACCCGCCGGCGCGCACCTGCCCGAGCCCGATGTTCGCCATCAATGCGTTGCAGAGACACGCGCGGCCCTCCGTCTCCTCCACCCTGCCGCCCTTCCGCACGTAGTCGTCGACCGGCTCGGCCGGGCACCGGTAGCCGATCTGCCCCTTCGACGTGAGATAGGGCACGCGCAGTCCGCCGACGTCGCAGATGCGTTCTCGGACGACGCCCGCGGCCGGGTCGTCGCGCCAGCGGACGATCTTGAACGGATAGCCGGTCGGCGACGCGCGTGAGTCGGTGATCACGTCCACTTCCCCGCGGGCGGCATGCGAGAGCACCGATCGCTTGAGATTCTCGATCAGGCCCGACTCTTCGCAGTAGGCGAAGAGAGTGCCCACCTGAATGCCGGCGGCGCCCGCATCGAGCGCCTCGCGCAGGCGTTCGGGCCACCCCGCTCCGCCGGCGATCCAGAACGGAACGCCGATCTCCCGAATCTTCTCGAGATCGACGACATCCCGAATCCCGTACGACGGTTCACCCCGTTCGTTGGGCTTCGGCTCGCCGCGAGGGGGCGCGTTGTGTCCGCCGCCGCTCGGCCCCTCGATGACGAACCCGTCGACTCGGCTGTCTGTCTTGCGGGAGAGGAGCGTCGCGAGGGAGTTGCTCGCGACGATCGCGAGAAACCGTGGGCGCCGAATCTCGGGTGGCGTTCCCTCCCAATGCGAGCGGGGATCGATCGTCAGTTCGAGAGTCTCGCCCGCGGGAACTCCCTGCACCTCGAAGCGCAGCGAGGCGGGCCGGTGCTCCGTCAAGAGATCGAGCGCTCCGGGAATTCCTCGCGGAAGGCCGGCTCCCATCAGGACGTAGTCGACGCCCGCCAGCATGGCGCCGTAGAGAAGCGCCAGATTGGGGAGCTGCACCTTGGTGAGCAGGTTCATTCCCACGGGCGACTCGTGCCCCTCCTTCGCCAGATAGACCTCGACGAAGGCCGCGAGCATGGTTAGCTCTTCCCGCGCCTTGCTGACGACCTGCTTGTACTTGGGCAGGACCCGGTAAGGCGCGAGAGGAGGCCTGCCGTGCGCGTTGAAGTAACGTCGAAGGGCGTCCTCGGAGGCGTGCGGGATGGGGAATCGGCGCATGGCGCGACGCACGTGGCCGCCGGGGTCTCCGTCCTGGAGTCGGCGCACCAGCAGCGTGTCGATCCCCGTGCCGGACACCACGCCCAACTCGCCGCGAAGCGAGACCGCGCGAGCGAGTCGCCAATCGGATACGCCGACCCCCATCCCGCCCTGGATGATTCGGGGGACTGAAGCGCCTCGCTCGGTGGTCTGGTTTTGCAGGGCTGAAGCACTCCTCGGTCGGAGTCGGTGCTCGGCGGGGTCGTGACAACTCGCCCGGCCATTCTACACCCCGGCGGCCGGGCGAGGCGCACTCTTCGCTAACTCGAATGCCGGTCGGTGCTACGATGCCGCCCATGCACCGAACCGAGGCGGCGTTCGCGGCGGCCGGCGCCCTGCTCCTAACCCTGACGGTGGCCGGGTGCGACGGCGCCCGAACGACGCTGGACGACATCGTCCGGTTCGCCCAACGCGAGAGCCAGCGCCGAAGCGATGCGCGATCGGTGCGCCGGGACTCCATCCTGGAAGCCTCCTTCGCCGGCAATCTGCCCATGGTGCAGGGCCTCCTCGACGCCGACCCGCCCTCCGCGAAGGAGCGCCTTCGCTCGCGCGACGGGGCCGGCATGACGGCGCTTCACCTCGCCACGTGGGGCGGACACCCCGAGATCGTTCGCCTGCTCCTGGCGCGGGGCGCCGAGGTGAACGCGAAGGATGGAGGCGGCAACTCGGCCGTTTCGCTCGCGGCGCGCTGGGGCCGGTCCGACATCATGGACATGCTGCTCGTGGCCGGCGCGGACGCATCGGCGCGAGACGATCAGGGCCGCACGCTGCTTCATCATGCCGCCCAGTACGGACACATCGAAGTGATGCGAAGCCTCGTGGCGCATGGCTTCGACGTGGACGTGCAGTCGAGGGTGGGCACGCCGCTTCACTGCGCGGCCGCCGGGCGCCGTCTCGAAGCGGCGACGTTCCTCCTCGATCATGGGGCCCGGCTCGATCGACGCGATCTCCTCGGATGGTCCCCGCTCCACGTCGCTTGCTCGGGGCCGCCCGGCGATCCCTGTAATCCCGAGCTCGTGGTCCTCCTGCTCGATCGCCGCGCGGATTTGACGTCCCGGGCGAAGAGCGGCATCACGCCGCTCGTGCTCGCCGCCGTGTCGAGCGACAGCGCCGTCGCCGCCATCCTCCTCGCCCGCGGAGCGCGCCCGGATCCGGCCGCACCCGACGGTTACTCCGCGCTCCGGAGCGCGGTGGAGGCGAGCAACCCCGCGATCGCGCGCATGCTCCTCGAACGCGGCGCCGATTCGAACGAACGCTACAGCCCGCCTCGGGCGGAGCGGCTCCTCCATCGAACGGTCTACCACGACAGCGTCGATGTCGCGCGGGTGCTGCTCGAGTTCGGAGCCGACGTGAACGTCGTGGACGACAACGGCCTCACGCCGCTCCACATGGCGGCGAGGGAGGGAAACGCGGAGCTGATCCGGCTGCTCCTCGCCAAAGGAGCCCGGATCGACGCCCGCAACAAGTGGAATTGGACGCCGCTTCACTTCGCGGCGTCGCAGAAGCAGCTCGAAGCGGCTCGCGCGTTGGTGGAGCGAGGGGCCGATCGGTCCGCTCGCACGGACGGCGGGGAAACGCCGTTCAAGATGGCGTGGGGCCCGGACGGCGAGCCGCTCCGCCGGCTCCTCGGCGACCCGTCGCCCGCGCGGCGGTAGCGTTCGCCGGTCGCCGGAATTCGTTCACGGTCCGGCGGCCGAGGGCGTAGATTTCCGATGCTGGCGCGGATCGGCGCTTGGAGTCTCGAGGGCTGCATGGTGGGGGTGACATGAAACAACCGGACTTTTCGTTGGTTCTCGGCGGACCGCTTTTCCAGCTATGGCGGCGTGCGCGCCTCTCCGGGGACGCCCTTCAGTTGTTGCGCCGCCGGATCATCGTGATGATGGTCGTGGCGTATGCGCCGCTCCTGGGCCTGTCGATCGCCCATGGAAACGCATGGGGCGCTAGCGTCACGCTTCCCTTCCTGAGCGACCTGGAAGTCCAGGCCCGCCTCCTCGTCGTCCTCCCGCTGCTGCTCGTGGCGGAACTCGTCGTGCACCAGCGGCTGCATTTACTGGTGGCTCAATTCCGCGAGCGCGGCCTGATCCCGGCCGACGCGCAATCGAAGTTCGACGACGCCGTCCGCTCGGCGCAGCGCCTCCGCAATTCCATCGCCGTGGAGGTGGCCCTCCTTGCGTTCGTCTCCACCGTGGGCGTGGGCATCGCGTGGCGGACACGATCGGCCCTGAGTGTCACGAGTTGGTACGGCGCGGCCGCGGATGGGCAGTTGCACCTCTCCCCCGCCGGTTGGTGGCTCATCTGCGTGAGCATGCCGATGCTTCAGTTCCTCCTGTTGCGATGGTACTTCAGGCTGGCCATCTGGGCGCGCTTCCTCTGGCAGATGTCGCGAATCAGACTGTCTCTCCTGCCGACGCACGCCGATCAATGCGGCGGACTCGGCTTCCTCGCCCTGGTGAGCTCCGCGTTCTTCCCATTGCTCCTCGCCCAGGGCGCGCTGCTGAGCGGGATGATGGCGAGGCGGGTCCTGTATATGGGCGTCACGCTGCCCGAGTTCAGGGTCGAGGTCATCGCCGTCGTGGTCGTGCTGGTGCTCGCGATCCTCGGTCCCCTCCTGCTCTTCATTCCCCAGCTCGCCGCCGCCAAGCGGACGGGCATCCAGGAGTACGGAACGCTGACGCAAGCGTACGCGCGGGCGTTCGATCGGAAGTGGCTGCGAGGCGGGGCGCCCACCGACGAGCCCCTGATCGGAAGCGCGGACATTCAGTCGCTCGCCGATATGGGGAACAGCTTCGAAGTGGTCAAGAGCATGAGGATCGTGCCCTTCGGCCTGCAGACCGTGCTGCAACTCGGGATCGCGACGCTCCTCCCCGTGCTTCCGCTCCTGTTGACCATGGTTTCATTGGAGGAACTGCTCGGACGGCTGATCAAGGTCGTCTTCTGACCTCCCGCCGGTTCCCTTCAGCCCACGGTCGCGGCGAACCGGGGAGCACTCCACCTCGAAGCGCTCTACGACCACGGGGATCGTGAAACCGGTTCCGTCCGGGCGGGGTACAACGCCACGGGCGGCGACGAGCTGGGCTTCGAATTCA
>DASTKG010000119.1:0-9168 GCA_035716005.1 Candidatus Eiseniibacteriota bacterium | reverse complement strand
CTCGAGCTCCGGGCCGTGGGCTTCCGCTATCCCGAGACCGATCGGTGGGTGCTTCGCGGCGTGGACCTGGAGGTTCGGCCCGGAGAGTCCGTGGCGCTCGTCGGTCGGACGGGCTCGGGGAAGACGACGCTTCTCAATCTGGTCGCGCGGCTCTACGAGCCCACCGAGGGCGTGCTCCTCCTCGACGGGACGCCGCTCGCCGATTGGCCCCGCGGCGAGCTGCGGCGCTCGCTCGGGATCGTGCCCCAGGAGACCTTCCTCTTCTCCGACACGATCCGAGCGAACATCGGATTCGGCTTCGAGGAGGGGTACCAGGGCATCGACGAGGAAGGGGCCGCGAAGCGCGCCGGGCTCGGGTCGGACCTCTCCCAGTTCCCGAACGGTCTCGACACGATGATCGGAGAGCGCGGCATCACGCTCTCCGGCGGGCAGAAGCAGCGGGCGGCGCTCGCGCGCGCCCTCGCCCTCGACCGCCGCGTGCTCCTCTTGGACGACGCGTTCGCCAACGTGGATCCCTCGACCGAGGAGGAGATCCTGGCGTCCCTCTTCGGGCTCCCGGAGAAGCCGACGATCCTCCTCGCCACGCACCGCCGGTCCGCGCTCCTTCGCGTCGACCGCGTGGTCGTGCTGGACGAGGGGAGGATCGTGGCGAGCGGCACGCACGAGGAGCTCCTCCGCCAGAGCGGTCTCTACGCGGATCTCTACCACGACGAGGAAGTCGCGGAAGAGCTGGAGGCGCTCTAGTGGCGGGACCCTGGGGCTCGGCCGCCGACGACATCGACGCGCAGGGCGCGATCTACGACCGGCGCCTCGCGGGACGGCTCCTGCGGTTTCTCAGGCCGTACCGCAAGGAGGTCGTCATCTCGGTGCTCCTCCTTGCGGTGCTCTCCGTGCTCGAAGTCGCGGGTCCCTATCTCACGAAGGTGGCGATCGACACGTACGTGAAGCCCACCGAGGGCGCGGGAGCCGCGGCGCTGCCCGCGGACGCCGCCCGCGGGCTCCTCCTGCTCGGCGCCGCCTACGTCGCCGTGCTCGCGGTCGCGTTCGGCCTCCGGTATTTCCAGACCTACATCATGTCGATGGTGGGACAGCGCGCGATGCAGGATCTGAGGCTCTCGATCTTCCGCCACCTGGGCACCCTCTCGCCCTCCTACTACGACACGCGTCCGGTCGGGCGCATCCTCACGCGCGTCACGCAGGACGTGGCGGTGCTGAACGAGCTCTTCGCTCAGGGCGTCGTCGCCGTGATCGGCGACATCTTCATGCTCGTCGGCATCGTGGGCGCGATGCTCTGGCTCGACTGGAAGCTCGCGCTCGTCACGCTCACGACGGTCCCCCTGCTCATGGCGGCGACCGCGGTGTTCCGCGCCAAGGTCCGCGTGTCGTACCGCCGCGTGCGCACGCGTCTCGCGCGGCTGAACGGGTTCCTGCAGGAGCACCTGCAGGGACTCGACGTGCTCAAGTACTTCAACACGGAGGCCAAGGAGACGCGGAAGTTCGACCGGGCGAACAGGGACCACTACGTCGCCCACCTCGAGAACATGTTCCACTACGCCGTCTTCTTTCCGACGGTCGAGATCATCGGAGCGCTCGGACTCGGGCTCATCGTCTGGTACGGCGGGGCCGGCGTCGTGGCGGGGACCGTGACCTTCGGCGTCGTGGTCGCCTTCATCCAGTACGCTGATCGCTTCTACCAGCCGGTGCGCGACCTGAGCGAGAAGTACAACGTCTTCCAGGCCGCCATGGTCGCGAGCGAGCGGATCTTCGAGACGTTCGACACGGCCCCGGCCGTGGCGGACCCGCCGGCCGAGCGAGCCGCGGCGATGCCGGCGCGCCTGCGCGGCGAGGTGGAGTTCGACCGCGTCTGGTTCGCGTACAAGGACGAGGAATGGGTCCTGCGCGACGTTTCGTTCAAGATCGCGCCGGGCGAGAAGGTGGCGATCGTCGGCGCGACCGGGGCGGGAAAGACGACGATCTCGAACCTCCTCACGCGCTTCTACGAGTTCCAGCGCGGCGCGATCCGCGTCGACGGGCGCGACATCCGCGACATCCCGGGCGGGCGGATCCGCCGGCAGATCGGCCTCGTGCTGCAGGACGTCTTTCTCTTCAGCGGCTCGGTGCGCGAGAACATCCGCTTCGGGGCGCGGGAGCGCGCGGAAGAGGACGCCGACGCCGCGCTGGCGCAGGTGGGCGGCGAGCGGCTGAAGACGCGGCTCCCGAACGGGCTCGGCGAGGAGGTCGGGGAGCGCGGCGGATTCTTCTCGATGGGCGAGCGGCAGATTCTCGCCTTCGCGCGCGCCCTTCACTACGACCCGTCGATCCTCATCCTCGACGAGGCGACCTCGAGCGTCGACGTGGAGACGGAGCGGGTCATCCAGGAGGCGCTCCATCGCCTGCTGGAGGGACGGACGTCCCTCGTCATCGCGCACCGGCTGAGCACGATTCTCGACGCCGATCGCATCTTGGTCATGCACAAGGGCGAGCTGCGCGAGCAGGGGACGCACGAGGAGCTCCTGGCGAAGGGGGGCATCTACGCGCGCCTCTACGAGCTCCAGTACAAGAACGGGCGCGGCGAGGCCGCGGTCGAGGCCGCGGGCGCCGCGGCGGGAGAGGACGCCTGAGGCCGCCGAACGCGCAGGACCTGACGCTCGCCATCGCCCTCGCGCTCGAGGCGGGAGAGCTTCTCAAGAAGAATTTCGGCGAGGCGCAGGAGATCGACTACAAGGGACGCATCAACCTGGTCACGCGGATGGACCACGAGTCGGAGGAGATGATCGTCGGCCGCATCCGCGAGTTCCATCCGGACGACGACGTCGTCGCCGAGGAAGGGCACGGCCACGCGGGAGGGGCCGAGCGCGTCTGGATCGTCGATCCGCTCGACGGCACGGTGAACTACGCGCACGAGTATCCCGTCTGGTCGGTCTCGATCGCGCTCCAGGTGGCGGGCCGGCTCGAGGTCGGGGTCGTCTACAACCCGCTGCTCGACGAGCTCTACGCGGGCCGGCGCGGCGGGGGCGTGACGCTGAACGGGCGCCCGCGGCGCGTCACGACGTGCGACTCGCTCGAGAAGGCGATGCTTGGGACCGGCTTCTCCTACGACCTCTCCGGCGATCACGAAACGAACAATCTCGCGCCGTTCGGGCGGTTCCTGATGCGGGCGCAGGCGGTGCGCCGCGCCGGCTCGGCCGCGCTGGCCATCGCGAAAGTGGCGGTGGGCCGGAGCGACGGATTCTGGGAGCGGAATCTCCAGCCGTGGGACATGGCCGCGGCGGCGCTTCTGGTGGAGGAGGCGGGCGGCCGGCTCTCCGACTACGACGGCGGCGGCGATTGGCTGGCCCGGAAGCAGCTGGTGGCGTCGAACGGTCCGCTCCACGATCCGATGCTCTCGATCCTGCGCGACGGCGCGCCCACCGAGTGGGGCCTCCCGTCGGCCGAAGGCGATCCGCCCCCGCGCGATCAGATGATGGTCTACTTCGTGGGGTATCTCTTCCTCGGACCGAATCAGGGGCTCTCCGAGGCGGAAGGGGAGCGGGTCCAGAAGGAACACCTCGCCTACAATCGCCGCCAGAAGCTGGCCGGGCGCTACGTGCTGGTCGGCCCCTTCGCCGATCGGGAGGATCCGCGCGGGTTGATCGTCATGAAGGCGGAATCGATCGAGGCCGCGCGCGAAATGATGTCGGCCGACCCGGCCGTCCGCGCGGGCGTCCTGCGCGTGGAGCTGCGGCCCTGGTACGCGGCGAAGGGAATCACGGCCGTGCCGCCGCCGGGGGGCGAATGATGGAAATGCGCTACTACATCCTCGCGATGCTCTACACGGGGCAGAACCCGACCACCGATCCCGCGCGCCGGAAGGAGCTCCAGGCCGGGCACATGGCCAACATGGGGCGGCTCCACCAGGAGGGGAAGCTGATCCTGGCCGGCCCGTTCAAGGGAGGCGGCGACCTCGAGGGGCTCTTCCTGCTCGACACGGGGAGCGTGGACGAGGCGAGAGAGTGGTGCGCCAGCGATCCGGCCATCGCCGCCGGGGAGCTTCGCGTCGAGTTCCATCAGTGGTACTCGGCGAAGGGGATCGGGATCATGCAGGCAACCGGCCCCGATCCCGAGCACCCCTAGACCGGAACAAGGTGGGCCCCCGGCAGCAACGTTGCCGCCGGGAGCCCGGACGCGCGACGCTCCCCACGTCGCGCGCTGCATTCCCCACCGAATCGAGCCGCTATTCCAGCGGATGCAGGTCGACGCGCTCCGCGGGGAACCCGTCGTAGGTCGGCGCCTGCGAGTGCGGCATGAAAATCCCGGTCTGGGTCACGATCAACTGCCCCGGCGTTCCCTCGGGAACGCCGAAGATCTCGTGAATCGCACCCGTCCCGCTCGAACGGAACATGAGCGAGCGAAGCTCCTGCCCCGGCAGGGCGCCCCCCAGGATGAAGGCGGCCACGAGGTCCGGAAGCGGCGCGCCGGGACCGGTATTGGTGAACTGCGCCTTCATCTCCGAATTCGATAGCGCCGGCGTCACCGTGGGATCCGCCAAGATCTCGTTCGCTCGATACCCGAACTGCAGCGGGCCGGTCGCGAGATCGCCTTCGCCCCCCCATACCCACGTAATCGCTCTCGTCGTGCGCAGCACGACGGTGACCATCACGCGTCCATCGGAGAGCTTGCGCTCCGTCACGGTCCCCGAGACGGTGGTTCCGACGTCCGGGCCACCGCTGGCGCGAAGCCAGGCGGCGGCAAGGCCGGTGTAGTCCACCGACGCGAACTGATGGAATGGATTGTCCCCCCAACCGATGAAATCGGGAATGGGCGGGATGAAGCCGTTCGTCGTCCCCTGCGCGCTGATGAAGTCCGAGATGGGGCGCGTCGACATCGGCGCGGCTCCCATCGCCGTGATCGGCCCCAGAAGGATGGCGGCCGTGAGCAGGATGAGAATGCCCACGCGGCCGGCCGGCGAACCTTTCAAGCGAATCATGAGAGTCCTCCCTTCGAGGTGAAACGGTCGGCGTCGTGGACGCCGCGCCGTCCTATTTCATGATCACGAATTGGCCGGTCGTCGATTCGTCGCCGGCTCGAATTCGGTAGAAGAGGATTCCCGAAGGGAGCGTTCCGCCGCGCTGATCCTTCCCATCGATGACGAACGAGTGATCGCCCGCTTCGAGCGACTTCGAGTCGCAGAGGGTCCGCATCAGGCGCCCGTTCAGGTCGAAGATCTGGACCAGGGCGGGCCCCGGTTTGCGGGTCGTGAAGGTCAGCTTGGCCTGGGGGTTGAGCGGATTCGGCGCGACGCGGGCCAGAAACGCCCCGCTCGAAGTCGGCGGATTGCCCACCAGGATGTGGTAGGTGATGTCGAGGGTGAAGTCGGAGCCGCCGAACGTCGTATGGCCGGTGAAGTGAAGTGTGTGCGGTCCGGCCGGGAGCGGGGTCATCAGGAGGTAGTAGCCGCCGCTCACGAAGGGAGAGTAGGTGCCCGCGGTCGCCCATGGACATCCGAACGCCTCGTAGACGTTTCCGGGCGGAATCGTGAGCGAGAAGGGGTCGCCGGGACCGACCCGGTATTGGAACATGTCGGGAACCTCGACTCCGTCGAGTTCGCACTCGAGCCTGTCGACGGCGTCGAGGAAGGCCGTCACGTTGGCCTCGAGAACGTTCACCAGATCACCGGGGGCCGGCTGCGGATCGAGCGGGGGACAGAGATTGTCCCACTCGACGTTGAGGATCGGGAAGAAGAGCGCCTTGCCCGGAGGCACGATCACGCTGCGCTCGGCCTGTCCCGACACATTGAACACTCCCGCCAGGAAGTAAACGTTGCCGGACTGCCCCTGCAGCGCGTTCTCGCCCGTCTCGTCGAACAGGGGATTCACGTCGGCAGGGACACCGAGCGCCCACTGCCACCAGGCATCCGACCATTGCTGGTACGACTTGCCCCCGTATTTCGCGTCCATGGGGACGATCATGACCGGCTTCCCACCCGCCACCGCCACCTCCGGAGCGAAGATGCCCCCCACCAGGAAGGCGAGGAGGGCCAGAACGCTCGGGGAACGACGCGACGTCGATTTCATGGAGTGCCTCCAAGACAGCTGTCCGGCGCCCGTTGCGAACTCGAGGGCGGCGGCGGACATGCCCGTGGAACATCGGGGACTCTCGAAGTGGGAGCGATCACGACGCGGGGAGATGGATCCAGGCAGGCTCAGGGGCCCGAGATCCGCGGGGGAGTTCTCTCGGGGGAGAATGCGGCGGCCCGCGGGGCGCGGCGGTCCGAACGGCCGCCACGACCATGGAGCGGATGTTTCGCGTGAGGCTATCGCTGGGATCGGTCACGGACGGGTGCCCCCACTACCTACAACCCGACTTCCGATCAGGGCGGGAATGATGACTCCAAGCGCCGGGTGCGGCAATTGGTCCGATAGTGGTATAACGTCGAGTGAGCCAGAATCGCACACCCACCGCCTCCGGCTCGGGCTGCCGCACCTTTCAACCGAGGGGGACAGAACGTGAGCATCCCTGCCGGCGTGACCTGCCGCGCGATGCGGGACGCGGACGCGCCGCGCGTGGCGGAGCTGGCGGGGGAACTCGGCTACCCCTCGACCCCCGAGCAGATCCTGGCGAGGAAGGCGGTGCTCGACCGGGAGGGCCGATCGGGGCTCCTCGTCGCGGAGGCGGCCGGCGGCGACGTGATCGGCTGGATCATCGTGAGCGAGATGTGTTCCTTGGAGCTCGATCCGCACGCCGAGGTGAAGGGACTGGTCGTCGCGTCGGAGGCGCGGAGCCGGGGCGTGGGCGTGCGGCTGATGGAGGCCGGAGAAGCGTGGGCCAGCGCGCGCGGACTCCGAGAAATGGTCTTACGGAGCAACGTCATCCGCGATCGAGCGCACGCCTTCTACAAGCGAATCGGCTACGAGGAGCAGAAGCGGCAGGTGAAGCTCAGGAAGCGGCTACAGCCGTGACCCGTCGCCGCCTCAAGGCGTTACCTGGCGGCTTCCCCCGACGTTCGCCAAAGGCGTGAGCCGCCACCCACGATCCCGATCGACATCGCGCAAGATATCGTCGCGGACTCCATCCGATCCGAAGGCCTCCATCTCCTCGATCGCGTCGTCGGCCGGCCACCGATCGAGTTCGATGCGGTAGAAGGCGGCCATCACTCCCGTCCCACCGCGGCCGCGCCGGTCGTGGAAGAAGAGCGGCCGGTTCGCCGGATCGGTCGCCAGGTCGAGAAATCTCCGGACGTCCTCCTCCGTCGGCTCCGCGGAGCCGAGAAGGCCGACGCGGAGAGGGATCTCGAAGTAACGGAACCCCGCCGCCTCGGCCAAGCTGCGTTCGTGGTCGTCGTGCCGCAGGTTGACGATGCTTCGAACGCCACGCCGGCGCAGGTTGTGAATCGCATCATCGCTCGGTCTCCCGCCCCTGAAGAGCCCAGCCTCCATCTCCGCGAAGTGGGCGATCCCAGCGACCGAGGGGTCCGGCGCCGCCAGGATCCGCCCCGATCGCGTGAGCAGCCGGTCATGGATTCCGAACGACGGCACCTCGGCAGCCGGCCTCTTCGCCGCGATGCTCCAGGGCCGAACGCCCGTCGTCGATTTCACCCGCGCGGGCAGGTCGCCGAGCGCGACGCTCTCGCCGACGCGAAGGTCTCTGGCAAGGGGCCCGGCCAGTTCGAGGAACTCCGCGTGCCACCGCTTGCCGTTCGCGCCCGCGCGACCCCCGTAGGCGCCCTCGTGGATCGCGATCGCGCGTGTCGCCCCCAGCGACGAGGTCGCAAGCAGGGCGTCGACGGGAGGGAGGTGCCGGTTCACGTTGAGAACGGCGACGTCGGGGCTGTAGAGATCACCGATGCGCTCGAGTCCCCAGAAGTAGCGCGTGTCACCGCTGTAGTAGACGGTGACGGTCGGCGCCTCGATCACGTACCCGAGCGCGCGACCGTCGTCGTGCGGCGACGTGGAGCGACGGCCTCCCGGGTGGTCGGCCGGCACCGCGATGATCCGTCCACCGACGAACGAGCACGTATCGCCGGGTCGCATCGGGCGAACACGCTGGTGCACGGATCGAAGATATCTCGCGGAGGGCTCGGGACAGAGGATCAGTGCGCCCGGGGGGAACCGCTCGAGCGTTTCGGGCTGCAGGTGGTCCTGGTGCGCGTGGGAGATGAGGACGATGGCGGCCCGGTCGTACGACTCGGGTGGGGGCGCCGGAATCCGCCGTGCATGGAACGGAGAGTAGCTCGGGCCGTAGACAGGGTCCGTCACGATCCCGACCCCTCCGATGTCGACGTAGACGGAGGCGTGTCCCCAAAACGTGATGCTGTCGTGTGGAGGCCGGGGGAAGATCGCCGCGTCGGTCCGAGAGGAAACCAGGAACGGGGCGGCGCAACCGGAGCCGAGCGTGACCGTCAGCGCGAGGAACAGCGCCCCGATCGGGAGTCGACCGTGCCGTGGCCTCAACTCTGGTCCTTCAACGGGCCCAAGAGCGGCCGCAATTGGAATGGAGGCCTGCACGGCGGGAAGTATCGGTCGAACTCGACAGCGGTGGCGGGCCATTCCGAGATGAAGAGGACGAACATGAAGTCGACCAGCGTGGGCGCGCAGTCGTACCCCGAGACCGCGACGAGCACCTCGCCGTCGAGTCGCATGGAGCGTGGGTTTTGATTTTGGGACCCCGTCGTGAACGTGAGGATCACTCGATCGCTCTTCCCCGGCGACAGACTGTCCAATTGCGCGTCGAAGGCTCGGATGAAGCCGTGGAATTGATCGGGGCTGAGGGCTCCGCGTCCGATGCCCTGGGTCTGTCGCTGGCGGATCGCGAGATGAGAGCGAAGGAGCGCGCCCATCGCCGGAAGGTTCAAGATTCGGAACGCCTCCGCCGTGCCGAAGAGCTGGCTCTTCATGTGGAGGAAAGGATGGGGGCGGAGCTGGAGGTCCAAGAACGGCACTTCCTGGAACTGGGAACGGAATTCGTCGAGTTCCTTCTCGATGGAAGGATCCAACGGAAACTGTTCGCGAAGGAACTGCTGTTTCGCGAGACCGCGTTGAAGGGACTCGATCCTCCTCCGGAAATCGTTCGTCTGCACGTTGTGGGCGTAGAGCCCCACCCGAAGCATGCCGCCGGCATCGTCGATCTCGTCCGCGAAGTAGCGTTGGGCCTGGAAGAGCATGTGCAGCGTCTGTCGCAGGAAGTAGAGCG
>DASTKG010000118.1:0-15932 GCA_035716005.1 Candidatus Eiseniibacteriota bacterium | reverse complement strand
GGCTGAATCTCTTAGTCGTCGTCGTGCTCTTCGTGACCCGACTTGCCCTCGTCGTCGCGGTGGCGCTCGCCTTCGCCGCCTCGCCCCTCACCTCCGCCTCCGTGTCCTTCCTTGTCCTGCGCCGACTTGTGGCAGCGCACGCAGTTCGCCAGATCGGCGATGCCCTCCTTGCGGTGCTTCGACTCCATGCGGGAGACGGAGTGCTCGTGGCAGCCGTAGCAGGTGTAGGCGCGGTACTCGCCGGGTCGGTCGTGGCAGGTGGCGCACGCCACGTTGTGGTCCCGGTCGAGGGCGAAGAACGTCTCGTGAGCGAAGGTCGCGGGCGTCCATGCGCGGGTCGCGTGGCAGGCGGCGCAGTCGTCGCCGGCGCCTCGGTGAATGGCGTCCGCGGGACGCTTGGACGCGTGACAGGCGAGACAGCGACTGCGCAGGTCGCCCTTCAGCGCGTCGTGCGAGAAGCGGCTCGTGGCGGCGGACGGGTCGACCCCCGCGTGGTCGGTGTGGCACGCGGCGCACGCGACGCCCTCGAACGAACGATGCATCCCGGCAAGCTCGGCTCGCGCCGCCGGGGCGGCGCCGGGACGACCGACGCCGATCGCATCGAACGGGTGACAGGCTAGGCATTTCTCCGTCGGCGCGCCCCGTCCCAGCGTATGGCAGCTCAGACACTGGTCGGCCTGCGGCCGGTGGCCCGCGGAGAGCGGCCCCGGATTGAGCGCCGCGTTCGGGATCAGGAAACAGATCGCGATCGACGCGGCCGCTGCCGCCAAGGTCACGGTCCGAGTCTTCATCGGGCGCCTACCATGACTTGAGGAGCACCGCGCTCACGATGTGCGCGAGCGAGAGGACGAGGAAGACGGCGTTGAGCGGCATGTGGACCGACCGCCAGCGCTTCATCGCGTCGACGGTGGCCGCGTCGAGGAGGAGGCGCCAGTCGTCGCTCGTCTCCGCGCCCCGCTCGCGCACGACGGCCAGCGCGCGCCGCAGCAGGACGCCGCCCGTCATGCCGCTCGCCACGACGATGAGCATCGCGGCGAGCGCGGCCCAGGGGAGAAGCGCGTAGAAGTGGACGCCGCCGTGCACGGTCACGAGAAGCGCGCCCGACCAGCCGAGCGCCTGGTGCCACTCCAAGAAGGTCCGCGGCGGACCCGTTTGGATGATCTTCCGCTTCCGGAGCGAGTAGAGGAAGGAGAGGGCGATCAGAGCGGTGCCGATCGGCCCGAGCCAGAGTCCGAGCGCCGTCCAGCCGGCTCGATGGAGCAGCGCGTCGAGGAGGAGCGACCCCGCGAGGAGTCCGAGGAAGAGCGAGACCGCGGGCGCCACCTGCCGGACCAGTAGGGAACGATGCATACGCCTCCATCGATCGCCCGCTCGTTCGCGGGCGCGGATCGGAAGCGGCCCCCCCTGGGCCGCCGGCGGCCGCCGCCGCCGGAGTGCCGGAGTCTACGCCCTCAGCGGCGCCCCTCGCGCGGCGTCGAGGAACGCCCGGACCAGGCGCCGCGAGACGTCGCTCGCCGCCGCGCGTTCCGGGTGCCACTGCACGCCGAGGTAGAAGGGATGATCGGATCGCTCGATCGCTTCCACGACGCCGTCCTCCGCCTTCGCGGAAACGCGGAATCCCGGCGCGATGGTCGCGAGCGCCTGATGATGGAACGAGTTCACGGTCGCCGACTCGACGCCGAGCACGCGGTGGAGCAGCGTGCCGCGCTCCACGCGCACCAGGTGGTCGTGCGAGACGCCGTCCGGATCGTCCTCGTGCCGGAGCGCGCCCGGAACGTCCGCCGGGATGTGCTGGAAGATGGTGCCCCCGAAGACGACGTTCATCGTCTGAATGCCGAGGCAGATGCCGAGGAGCGGCTTCCCGGCCTCGTGCGCCGTCTTCGCGAGGAGGAGATCCGAGGCGACGCGCTCCTTCGGCGCCGCCTTCGTCTCGGGTCGCGCGTTCTGCCCGTAGCGGGCCGGATCGATGTCGTGCCCGCCCGTGAGCACGATGCCGTCGAGCCGATCGACGTAAGCCCTCGCCTCCTCGCGCGTCTCGAGCAGCGGCAGGAGAACCGGCATGGCCCCCTCCTGCGAGACGAGGCCCGGGTAGTTCCGCCAGAGGCGGATCGAGCCGCCGTTTCGCGGCGCGGGCTGAAAACTCGGGGCGATGCCGATCAAGGGTGCGGCCACGCGGATCCTCCTCGAAATGCCGGGCCCGTTCTGCGCGGGCTAATACCCTCTCGCCGGGTCGACGCGATTCAGGAGCGCCTCGCCCCGCGCGTCGCGGGCCAGGTTCTCCCGGAAGAGCGACATGGCGCGCGGCCAGAACGCGCGCGAGACGCCCGAGACGTGCGGCGTGAGAAGAACGCGGTCGAGAGTATAGAGTTCGCTCTCGCGGGGCAAGGGCTCCACGGCCGTGACGTCGAGCGCGGCGCCGCCGATCCGGCCGCTCCGCACCGCCGCGGCGAGCGCCGGCTCCTTCACGAGCCTCCCCCGCGCGATGTTCACGAGCCACGCGCCCGGCTTCACGCGCGCGAAGGCGGCTTCGTCGAACCGGCCCTCCGTTTCGGGCGTGAGCGCCGCGCTGAGGACGAGCGCGTCGCTCGTCTCGAGCAGCCGCCCGAAATCGCCCGGCCCCAGGAACTCGGCCACTTCGGGCTCCTCCCGCGGCAGGCGAATCGCGTCGAGGAGCGCGTCGTCCCAGGTGCGCGGGGTTCCGGCGTCGCGCTTCAGCGCGACCACCCGCATCCCGAAGCCCGAGGCGCGCCGCGCCACCTCGCGCCCGATCAGGCCGTAGCCGAAGATGCCGAGTGTCTTCCCGAAGAGATCGTGCGGCATGCCCCGCTCGGTCCACCAGCCGCCCCGGTTCATCCCGGGAGCGCTTCGCTGCTCGTCCAGGGCGCGCGTGAAATCGCGGGCGAGCGCGAGAAGCGACCCGATCACGTGCTCCGCGATCGGAATCGCGTGCGCGCCCCGGGAGCTGGTCAGAAGCGCGCCGGTCGCGTTGAACCCGGGCGTGAGATAGGCGCCGGCTCCCGCCGCGGGGACGTGGAGCCAGCGGAGCCGTTTCGCGCGGGCCCAGACGTCGTCATCCGGGCGCCACGCGAAGGCGATCTCCGCGTCGGCGATCTTCGCGAGGAGTTCCTCGTCGGTGCGGGCGCGTTCCACCGCCAGATCGGGGAAGTCGCGCGCGAGGGCTTCCACCTCGGCGTCGGGAATGCGCCACGCCGGGGCTTCGTCCTCGAGCCAGAGCAGGAGCCGTCTCATCGCGCGATCCGTCGGGGCGGCCGCCGCCCCTAGAGCGACGTCCCTTCGTTCTTGAGGAGCATCCGTCTCAGGAGCGCCACCGGAAGCGATCCTTGCGAGAGGATCGTCGCGTGGAACTTCCCGAGATCGAACGCCGCGCCCTGCTCGGCCTTCAGGTCGTCGCGAAGCTTCCGAATCTGGAGCGCGCCGAGCGTGTAGACGAGGTAGGTCGGGTCGAACGCCGCGCGGTAGGCCTCGCGCTCCGCGTTCACCGGCTCCATCCCGGCGTGGTCCTGGAAGAACTTCGTCGCCTCCTCGAGCGACATTCCCTTCGTGTGGACCCGGAGCCCCACCTGGTAGCGGCAGGCGCGAACCAGCGCCCACTTCAGCATCCCGAACTCGAGTTCGGGATCGCCGCCGCCGTAGCCCTGGTCGAGCATTCCCTGCTCGACGTAGAGCCCCCACCCCTCGGCGAAGGAACCGCACCCCGCGGTCTTCCGGGCGAGCGACGTGGCGTCCCTCCCGTAGAGGTAGTGCGCGTAGTGGCCGGGATAGGCCTCGTGGAGCGACACGGACGAGAGGGGGCCGCGGCTGAACCCCTGCAGATACTCCTCCGTGCGCGCGGCATTCCATCCGGCGTCCGGGAGCGAGATGTTGTAGTAGCCCTTCCGCCCCGTCGTCTCGAGCGGGCCCGGCGAGTCGAGGGAGGCGAAGGAGCGGCTCGCCGCGAACTCCGGCGTGGCCCGCACCTCGCAGCGCTCCTCCGAGGGCATTTTCAGGAATCCGGACGACTCGGAGAAGCTCCGGGCCCTCTCCAGCATCGATCGCGCGACGATGAGGAGCGAATCCTTGGGCGGATGGTTCCCGCGAACTTTCGCGAGCGCGTCGGCCACCGTCCCGCCCGGCACGATCGTCGCCGCGACGACCTTGTAGCGCGCCTCGAGCCGGTCCAGCTCGCGCTGCCCGATCGAGAGGAGCGTGTCGAGCGGCGTGTCGACCATTTCCTCGTAGTAGAGCTTCTTCCGGTAGAGTTCGGGCCCGAGCACGAAGGAGCCGTCGCTGCGGGGAAGGAGCGTCGACTTCATCCACGCGACGTGCTCGTCCACGGCGGCCTTCGCGGCCTTCAGGGCGGCGGCGTACTTGCTCCAGAGAGCCTTGTCCTTCACGGACGCGAACGCTTTCGGAACCGTCGTCTCGAGGTACTCGATCGTTCCCGGGAACTCCTCGATGGCGAACTCCGTGAAGAGGCGCGGCGGGCGCTTCAGATTCTCGCGGGCCTGCGCGAGGAAGCGCGGCGTCGCCTCGAGCCGGCCGACGAGGCTCCGGAGCCGCGCCTCGGGGGGCGCGAACTCCTGCGAGATCAGGGGATCGAGCGCCCAGCCGACGTTGTAGCGGCCGGGATCGTTCTCGAGCCGGCGCTCCTCGGTGAGCGAGAAGAGATCCCCCTCGACCTTCCGATGGTAGAGGTCGTAGTCGATCTTGAAGGGAGCGGCGAGCTGCTCGCGATCGATCTCGCCGAGTTCGGTGAGGGCGGCGCGGATGCGGCGCTCCTCCTGCGCGATGGCGCCCGGCGAGACGTCGGGGAGCTTGGCGTCGTAGGCGTGCATTCCCGCCCCGGTCGCGCTCGGCGGATTGAACGCGAACTGGGCGTCGACGTAGCGGCGCACGAACTGCTCGAAGCGCTTCTGCATGATGGGGAATCCGGCGGCGTCCTGCGCCTCCTTGGCCGGCTGCGCCTCGTCGGCCGCATGGGCGAGGCGAATCGGCGGGAGGGCGGAGAGCACGAGGCCGAGCCCGAGGATCGCGGCGAGCGCCGCGAAGCGCCGGCCGGCGGATCGACGAAGAGTCATGGGGTTCCTCCTGCGGGAGAGGGAGCCGCGATCGGAGCCGATCGGCGCGAGCCGGCGATCATGCGGACCGCCACGGCGATGGAAAAGAGCGCGAAGATTCGCGTGAGCACGGGGCCGCGAAGCGACTGGGCGAAGGTGGCGCCGAGCCAGCCGCCCAAGGCGCCTCCGGCGAAGAGCGCGGGCAGCACGTGCAATCGGGTGTGGCCCGCCCGGGCGTAGGAGACGGCGCCGACGAGCCCGATCGGGACGATCAAGGCGAGCGAGACGCCCTGCGCCAGGTGCTGATCGAATCCCTGCGCCAGGACGAGCGCGGGGACGAGGATGATGCCGCCTCCCACGCCGAGGAGCCCGGCGAAGGCGCCGACCCCGAGGCCGAGGAGAACGTTCCAGGGAAGCGCCCAAGGCGCGCCGCCGAGGCCGGCCGGCGGGGCCAGAAGGAGCCGCAGCGCCGTGGCGAGGATGGCGAGGCCGAACCAGAGCCGAAGCCGCGCGGCAGGTGTCCGCTTCGCGACGGCGGCGCCGGCCATCACGCCGGGCACCGCGCCCAGAGCCAGCACGCCGACCAGGTCCCAGCGGACCGATTCGGCGCGGATGTACGGAACGGCGGCGACGAGAGCGGTCACGATGAAGAACGCGAGCGAGGTGCCCTGCGCCTCGTGCTGCGTCTGGTGGAGGAAGTAGAGGAGAAGCGGCACGAGGACGATCCCGCCCCCCACGCCCATCAAGCCGCCGAGACCGCCGGCGAGAGCGCCGAAGAGAACGGGAAGCGCGATCGATTCGCGGAACGTCATCCGGTCGAACGTATCACAGCCCGGGGGGCCGCGCCCGCGTTGACTTGCCGGCGGTCGCGCCGGTACGCTGGAAGCTCGCGTTCAGGCGCGACGCCATGCTCCTCAAAATCCAAAAGCTTCGCCCTAGGGTCCTCTGGACGCTCGCGTTCCTCGGCATGCTCGTGCTGGCCGTGAACGCCACGATCTTCCTTTCCATCAGGACGTCGCAGCGGCTTCTCGACCAGGAACTCGGCAAACGGCTCGAGGGAACCGCGCAGATCGCGGGGCTCCTCGTCCGGCCGGAACACTTTGCCGCCCTCGTCCGGATGGCCGACGCGGCCGCGACGGGCGAGCCGGCGCCGTCCGAGCGCGCGCCCGAGGCGCTGGCCGACTCGAACGGCGTCGACTTCGCGGCGCAGATGGATGCGATCGACGCCGCCGACGCGGTGCGCACCGAATGGCGGAAGCTGGCGGAGGGGGCCGACGCGTCGAACGTCCTCCTCCTCGATTCGCGCTCCCGCGTGCTCCTTCGTCTCCGGCAGCCCTTCTCCTACGAGCCCGACGTTCTCACGCTCGACGCGGCGGCTCTCACGCGCGCGCTGATCGGCGAGGCGGCCCACTCGGCGCTCTACGAAAAGGAGGGCGAGTTCCTCCGCTCGGGCTACGCGCCCGTCTGGGACACGGACGGATCGGTCCTCGGCGCGGTGGTCGTGGAGGGCGCCTCCTCGGCCTTCCGGCCGCTCACGCTGGTTCGGACCTCGCTCTACGGCACCGCCGTCTTCGCCTCGCTCCTCGTCGTCTTCATCGGCCTCGCCTTCGTTCGCACCGTGGGGCACCTCGGCATGATCGAGGACAACCTTCGCCACACCGATCTGCTCGCTTCGGTCGGCCAGGTGGCCGCCGGCGTGGCGCACGAGATCCGAAACCCGCTGGCGGTCCTGCGCGGCGCGGCGACCCGGCTCAAGCGGGGGGACGCGCTCCCGGCGGCGGAGAGGGCGGAGCTGCTGGCCATGATCGAGGAGGAGGTGAACCGCATGGGGGGCGTGGTCCAGAACTTCCTCGACCTCTCGCGCCGCCCGCTGGGCCAGCCGAAGCCGTTCGCGCTGAAGCCGGTCCTCCTCCGCTCGCTCGAGATCCTTCGCGTGGAGCTGGAGCGATCGAAAGTCGCCGTGGAACTCGACTGGAGCGCGCCGGACACGCTCATGGTGGACGGCGATCCGCTGGCCCTCCACCACGTCTTCCTCAATCTCTCCCTGAACGCGCGCGACATCATGCCGGGAGGCGGCCGGCTCCGCGTCCGGGTGGTGGAGCGCCGGGGCCAGGCGAGGCTCTACTTCGAGGATACCGGGCCGGGCGTCCCTTACGAGTTGCGGAGCAAGATCTTCGAGCCCTTCTTCACCACGCGCGCCAAGGGGACCGGACTCGGGCTCGCCTTCGTCGATCGGATCGTCTCAGAGCACGGCGGATCGGTTACAGTTGGGGCTGCCCCTGGCGGCGGAGCCCAGTTCGAGATTCGCCTGCCGGTCCAGGGCGGATAGCCGCCGGACCCACATCGAGCGAGACAACGCATGGCTGAACGCATCCTCGTCGCGGAAGACCAAGAGAACCTCTGCCGCCTCATCCAGGCGACGCTCTCCGAGCAGGGCTACGAAGTCTCGGTGGCCCTGGGCGGAGACGCCGCGATCCACGAACTCCAGGCGCGCCCGTTCGACCTCGTGGTCTCCGACATGCGAATGCCGGGGGCCAGCGGACTGGAGGTCTTTCGCCAGGCCCGGGCGCAAAGCTACCAGCCCGACGTCATCATGATGACCGCGTTCGGCGACGCGCGCGAAGCGGTGCAGTTGATGAAGGAGGGCGCGTCCGACTACATCCTGAAGGACAACCTCCTCGAGGAGCTGACGGTGCGCGTGCGCCAGGTGCTCGACACGCGAAAGCTCCGCGCCGATTCGAAGGTGCTCCAGGGGCGGATCGAGACGCTGCGGGAGCAGATCCACATCCACCGCTTCGACACCATCGTGGGCCAGGGGCCCGCCATGCGGGACGCGCTGAATCTGGCCAAGCGCGTGGCCCCCACCGACGCGAGCGTTCTCCTGACGGGGGAGAGCGGCACCGGGAAGGAAGTCTTCGCCCAGGCGATTCACGCCGCGAGCCTGAGGGCCAACGCTCCCTTCATGCCGGTGAACTGCGGGGCGCTCCCCGAGGCGCTCCTCGAGTCCGAGCTGTTCGGGCACGAGCGGGGCGCCTTCACGGGCGCGATTCGCATGAAGCCCGGGCGGTTCGAGGTGGCCGACGGAGGAACCGTCTTCCTCGACGAGATCGGCGAGCTTCCCCAGAGCATCCAGGTGAAGCTCCTCCGCTTCCTGCAGGACCATACGTACGTGCGCGTCGGCGGCGAGGAGTTGCGCCACACCGACGTCCGCATTCTCGCGGCCACGAACCGAAGCCTGGAGGAAATGATCCGCGAGGGCAAATTCCGCGAGGATCTCTACTACCGGCTGAACGTCTTTCCGATCCGGCTCGTCCCGCTCCGCGAACGGCGCGAGGACATCCCCGCGCTCGTCGCCCACTTCCTGGCCAAACACGAGCGCGCCCTCTCCGACGTGCGACCCGAGGCGCTCGACTATCTGAAGTCGTACGAATTCCCCGGGAACATTCGCGAGCTGCAGAACCTGATCGAGCGCGCCTGCATTCTCGCGGGCGGCGGCCCCATCGATCGGCACCATTTTCCGATCGAGAGCGGCCGGCTCGCGAGCGACTCGGGCGACCTGCTGGCCCTCGGCCTGAGCATCGACCAGATGGAGAAGCGGATGATCCTCGAGGCGCTGGAGCGGGCGCAGGGAAACAAGACGCGCGCCGCCAGCCTCCTCGGCATCAGCCGGCGCGCCCTCTATTCGCGCATGGAGAGTCACGGGATTCCTCTCGGCGGCTCCGAACCCGAGCCCGCCGACTCCTCGACGACCGGCGGGTAGCCGGCGGCCGGACCTGCGTACCGGGCCGTACGAGCCGACCCGTTCCTGGACGGATTGGCACGGAGCCGCGCCGATTCGTTCGCAGCGACGGGGCCCGCACCTTCCACGATTTCAAAGAGTTCGGCGGGCGCCTCCCTCTAAGTTCCCTCCTGGCATAGTGGTTGCCACTCCAAGTCGTCTATGCCCAAGCCGGATAAGATGTTGAGTGGCGCTCTTCGACGAACGCCGTGATTCCGACCACGCCTTTGCGGAGGCGGCCGGGATCGCTTTGCGTCCTAGCGCTCGCGCTCGCGACGTCGTTCGCGTTCGCCCACGCCCGTGCCGATGAACCGGCGCCGGACGAGTGGCAGACGTATGCCCTGAGCCCCGACTCGGCCGCCGCGCCGTCGGGTCCCGTCGCCTCCGCCCAGCCCGTCGAAGGATCCGACCCCGCGCCGCCGACTCCCGAGGTCGCCGCGGTTCCCGCGTCCGACCCTCCCGCGTCCGACGCCCCCGCGCCCGACGCCGCCCCCGCGTCCGATCAGCCGGCGGCGAAGAGCGTCGACGCCGAGTCCGACAAGGCGGCGAGCGACGCGCCGAAGAAGGACCCCGAGAAGGCCGCCGCTCCGAAGCCGGCCGCCTCGAAGAGCGCCGCGCCGAAGAATTCCGTCAAGAAGGCGTCCGCCCCCGCGCCGGAGAACGATCCGAACCACCCCGACGAAGGGGCGCGGGTGCGCCAGTCGGTCGAGAGCACCGAAGGGGTGCTTCGTTCCGTGAACACGAAGGTGATCCGCTCCCGAAACAAGAAGGCGCGCGAGGAATTCGAGAAGGCCCGCGGGCTCCAGCGCGAGGCGCGCGAGGCGCTGGGCCAGAACCTCTTCGCCCGCGCCGACCGGCTCACGCAGGAGTCGCGCACGCTCGCGCGCCAGATCGCCGTGCATCTCGGGCCGCCGCAGGACGACCCCGACTACGTGGCCGGGACGCTCGGCCGAACCGACGACGCCATCGGGCGCGCGAAGGAAGTGCTGGACGGCGCGGGCGGAAACGGCGAACGGCGCCGGCTCGAGTCGCTCGAGCGCCGCCAGAAGGAGGCCCACCGCCTCTTCAAGGACGGGTCGACGCGGGAGGCCTATGGCGCGACGCGCACGGTTCGCGACGGGGTGCTGCAGCTACTGCGCGATTGCGACGATCTGCCGGTGCCGGCCGAGACGGCGGAGCGGGCGCTGAAGCGGGCGGCCCGGGCGCTCGAACAGGTGAAGAGCGAGCTGGGGGAGCGGCCGACCCGCGCGGCCGCGAAGGCGGCGCGCGACGCGCATTCGCAGATGGACAAGGCGCGCGGCGCGTACGCGCGGAAGAACTACCGCGACACGCTCCTCTACTCGAAATTGGTGGAGCGGGACCTCGAACTCGCCGTCAGCGCTCAGAGAGGCACTACGAGTCGCAACGGATGACCACGACGGTCACGTCGTCGACGAGCTGCGCGGCGTTCGTGAAGTTCTGGATCTCCGTGATGAGCGCGTTCACCAGTTTCTCCGGCGGCAGCTCGTGGTGCGACCTCAGGAAGGCTTCCAGGCGCTCCTCGCCGTACTCCTCGCCCTCCGGATTTCGCGCCTCGGTCACGCCGTCGCTGTAGAGCGTCAGCACGTCGCCCGCCCGCATCGTCACGCACGCCGTTTCGTAGACCGCCTCCGGGAAGATGCCGAGGAGGAGCCCGCCCGTCGTCAGCGTCTCGAGCGTTCCGTCGGCGCGGAGAAGGTAGGGCGGGTTGTGGCCGCCGTTCACGTAGGCGATCTCGCCGGAGTCGCCGTTCACCATGGTGGTCATGAGGGTGATGAAGCGCTCCCCCTTCACGTTCTCGTAGATGGAGCGGTTCAGGCGCGAGACGAGCTCGATGATCGGGCGCTCCGTCTCCACCTGGGCGCGCATCGTGGCGCGGAGATCGGTCATGAGGAACGCCGCCGCCATTCCCTTGCCGGCCACGTCGCCGAGCGCCACCACCATGCGGCCGTCGGGGCTCGGGACGAAGTCGAAGTAGTCGCCGCCGACGTCGAAGGAGGGGACGTTCTTCCCGGCGATCCCCATGCGCCCGACCGTGCGGGCGCCGGTCGGCAGGAGCGACTGCTGCAGCGTGGCGGCCCGCTTCAGCTCCGCCTCCAGGCGCTGCTGCTTCTGCAGCTCCTCGTGGGCCTCGGTCTCGCGGATCTTCATGGCGGCCAGATGCGCGAGGAAGGTGGCGATCCGGAGGTCCGACTCCTCGAACGGCACCACCGCGGCGGTGTTGTCCACGTAGAGGAGCCCCAGCACGTCGGTGTCGTGCCAGAGGGGGACGCACATCGCCGAGTGGATGCGCTGCTGGATGACGCTCTGCTGCTCCTTGAAGCGGGTGTCGGCCATCGCGTTTCCGATGAGAATCGCCTGGCGCTGGTCGACCGTGAGCCGGGCGATGGTGCGGCTCACCACGATGTCGCCGCCGCCCGCCTGGCCGCTCAGGGAGACGCCCTTGGCGGCGAGTTCGCCGTTCTCGCCGAGGAGAAGGAGCGCCACGCGGTCGGCGCGGAGAACCTCCGACGCGAGCGTCACGATGAAGGTGTAGAGCTCCTCCAGCGGCCGGTGGACGATGAGGGCCTGGCCGATCCGGTCCATGGCGCGGAGAAAGGAGCCGACGCGCTCCGGCGACATGCTGCCGGCGAAGGCGCGCGTGTCGTTCCCCGCGCCCAGGGCCTCGAGCGGCAGAGCCGTCAGGTTGGCCGGGGCCGCCACGTCGGCGAGACGGGCCGACGCCGACGCGGTTTCGGAGGAGAAGACGAGCTGGAACGAGCCGACCTGAATGCCGTCGCCCTGCTTCACGCGCTTCGGCCCTTCGATCAGGTTGCCGTTCACCTTGGTGCCGTTCTTGCTGCCGAGGTCCTCCACCCACCAGCCGTCCTCGCGCGAGAAGAGCCGAGCGTGCTGGCGGGAGACCGAGGAGTCGGTGAGGACGATGCGATTTTCGGGCGCGCGTCCGATGCCGCAGGGGGCGTCGGGCTGCAGATCGACGCGCTCGGGGTTGGCTCCGGGGCGCCGGACGAGAAGGTACTGGTCGAGTAGGGTCATGGGGCGTTAGTCTCCAGCCTTCGGTCCGTCGAATCAACCGAGAATCGGGGAGAACCATTGAATCTATCCTTCGGCGACGCGGTTGGATCGGCGATCGATTCCGTGCGCGGGTTCCGCTGGGCGGAATTCGCGCCTTTCTTTTGGATCCTCGCCGTCCAGTGGATCTTCCTCGCGCTCACGACGCAGCTCGACCAGGCGTGGGCCATGAGCCTCGTCGCCCCCATGGCGAGACTGGTGGGCGGCGAAAACAATCTCCACTATCCGACGTTCTTCTCGTACCTCTCCATCTTCCTCGGGTGGCTGGAGAGCTTCCTCTACGTCGTTCCCGGCGCCGTGCTCATTCCGATGTCGCTGCTCCGATTCTACCGGCGCTCGGACCGCGCGCTTTCCCTCGGAGCGGGCGCGGCCGCCCGCCTCGCGGGCGCGTTCGTCCCGACCCTTCTCGCGGGTGTGGCCGGGATGGGGGCCATCTGGAGCTGGCAGCGCTACGCCGCGGGCCCCGTCGCGTCGGCGCTGCGAGGCTCGGCGCCTCAGCCGCTGGGCGACGTGCTGGCCTGGCTCGCGGCCACCCTCGGCTCCTACGCGATTCTCTCCCTTCTCCTCTACGTTCCGGTCGCGGCGGTTCAGGCTCGAACGAATCCGATCCGCGCCATCGGGATGGGCCTTCGGTTCGGATTCCGCTCGTGGCCGCTCACCCTGATGTACACGGCCCAGTTCGGGATTCCCGCCATGGTGGTCCAGTATCTTCTGGAGAGGCAGGGAGCGTTCGTGCTCGGCCGGCTCCGCCCCGAGCTGATCGTCGTCTTCCTCGCGGTCTACGTGGCCGCGACGAGCGTGGCGACCTACCTCGCCTACATGACGGCCGCCCGCTTCTACAAGATCGCGCGGGGCGAGTCGTGATGCGCCGCCTGGTTTCGCGCGCGCTTCTCCTCGCCGGCCTCGGCGCGGCTCTGGCGGGCTGCGGCGACGGGCCGGAGCAGGCCGCACTCTACCGGGCCGAGCGGCTCTACTACCAGGCGCGGAAGGAGGAGTCGCAGATTCGGCTCGGCACGCCCGAGCCCGATTCGTCGAGCCTCCTGAGCCTTCGCGCGTCGTACCTCAAGGTTCGAAGCGCCATCCCGACCGCGCCGCGGGTGGAGGGGACGGCGCGCGAGAAAGAGCGCGCCCTGGCGATGATCCGCACCGTCGGCAGCGCCGAGGTCGCCGGCGTCCGCCTCGCGCTCGAGGCGCGCCGAGCCGACCTGGCGTTGGAAACGGCGGTGCGGCTGCAGTCGGAAGCCGCCGCGGACACGGCGACCGCGCGCCAGGCCGCGTTCATGGCGGTCGCCGCCTACCAGGGGCTTCGCCGCTACGACGACGCGGTCGCCCAGATGAAGCTGATCATGAAGACATTCCCGCCGAGCACGCCGCCCACGGGAGGGGAAGACCCCGTTCTCTCGATTCCCGAGGCGATCGTGAGTCTGCGGCGGAATCTCGGGGACGAGGCGGCGGCCCAGAAGGAATTGCGCGAGGGCCTCGACTACTACGAGAGCCTCCTCTCGCGTCCGCGCCCGCCCGAGCTCGAGGCTCAAATCCGGGCGCGCATCCTTCGCACCAACCTCGAGCTCAATCAGATCGGCCGCGCGCTGGACGAGGCGAACGCGCTCGAGCGGCTCGTCGTCGCCACGCCGGCGCTTCGCCCGATGCTCGCGGAGATCGCCTTCGCCAAGGGGAAGATCAAGGCGACGATCGAGAAGGATCCGAGCGAAGGCATCGCCATCCTCGACCGGATCGCCACCGACTTCCCGGGGTCGCCGCTCGCGCCCAGGGCCCTCTTCGAGGCGGCGAGCCAGGCCGAGGCGAAGGGGCAGTTCGAGGGCGCGAAATTCCGGTACGAAGGTCTCCTCCAGCGCTATCCGGGATCGCAGCCGTCCGCGCCGATGGCGCTCTACCGGCTCGGGCTCGTGCAGGAAAAGATGGGAGACTGGAGCAACGCGAAGGCGACCCTGGAGTCGGTGCCGCTCCGCTACCCGCAGTCCGCGGCCGCGGCGGAGGCTCCCGTCGCGGTCATTCAGCACTACATCCGCGAGAATCGCCGCACCGCGGCGCAGCTCTATTTCTCGAAGGCGCTGGAGACCTACCGCACGCTGGTCCAGCGCGACAGCACCGGTCAGGCGGCGCCCCTCTTCCGCGTGAAGATGTTCCAGATCTACGCGGCCAAGGGGGACTCGCTGGGCGTCTACGCCGTCGTCGACGAGATGTTGCGGAACGATCCCAAGCATCCCTACACCGCGCAAGTGCTCCTCGAAGGGGCGCGGGCCGCGAATCGATTCGGAAACCCGACGAGGAGCGCGGCCTATCTCCGGCGATTCCTCAAGGAATTTCCCAAGTCGCCGCTCTCGGACTCCGTACGGCGCGAGTTGAAGGCGCTGGGCGGTTGACGGAGCTGTCCGAAGCGTTCGTTCCAACCAGGTTTGACCAGGAGGGTCGATGCCGGTAAGTTTTCAGATGGCCCGTGAAAGCGCCGTCGGGGCGATACGATCGGCGTCGCTGCGGAGCTTCGCGCCGCTCTCGTTGCTGCTTCTGGTTCAGCTCGTCTATCTCGTCCTGGGCCTGAATCTGGGCACCGTCGCGGGCATGGCCACGGCGGGGACGATCGCCCGCTGGATCGCGGGGCCGGATGCCGTGAACTATCCGGCGTTCTTACAAGTACTCCCCCTGACCTTCTCCTACGTCGAGTCGCTGACCTTCATTCTCATCGGGGCCTGGGCGCTGCCGCGCGTGGCGGCCATGATTCTCGCCGGGAGCGACCCCGCGCTCGCGAATCGCGAACGGCGCGCCGCCAGGGTGGGGAAGGCCTTCCTTCCCACGTTCCTCTCGCTCCTGATCGCCTTCGCGATCGTCTACGGCTGGCAGCAGATCGTTCCGTTCGTCGCGCGTCCCGCGCTGAGCCTCTTCATTCACGGCGGGCTCGAGATGATGACAGCCACCTGGGCGGTGAGCGTTCTCGTCGGCTACGCCATCACGACCCTCTTCGTCTACGTGCCGATCGTGGCGGTGGCGAGCGACATCGCGCCGATGGCCGCGCTCTCGGGAGGCCTCCGCGACGGACTCTCCCGATTCTGGGTGACCTTTCCGATCGCCGTCGTCTTCTCGCTTCCTGCGCTTCTTCTCCAGCTCGCGGTTCAGACGAGCGGAAGCTTCCTCGCGACACGGACGCGTCCGGAGAACATCGCCTACGTTCTCATCGGCTACGCCATCCTGGGAAGCGTCGGCACCTACCTTCTCTGGAGCATGGCGACGCGGCTCCACCGGACGTCGGAGGAGGTGCGATGAAGGCGGCGACGATGCGACCGCGAGGATTCGGACCGACGCGAGCGACCCTGGTCGCGCTCGTCTTGCTCCTCGCCGCGGCGGGATGCGGCGACGCGGCCCGCGAGGCCGAGATCTACCGCGTGCAGCGCGGCTACTGGCTCGCCTATCGGGCGGGGCAGGAGGCCGCGATGCGAGGCGCCCGGCCCGACTCCACGGAACTGCTGGCGCTCCGTCAGAAATTCATCGCGGCCGTGGACCAGGCCGCTCCCACCATCAAGGCGATGGGACCGGGCAAAACTCGCAGCGCCCTCGACGAGCGGCTCCTCCGAGTCGTCGGCTTCGGAGAGATCCAGGCGGGCCGGCTCGCGATGGACGCCGGCCGTCCCGATCTGGCGCTGGAACGCTGCCGCGCTCTCGTCAGCCATGCGGAAGGCGACACCGCCGTGACGCGCCAGGCCGACATCATGATCGCCGGCGCTCTTCGACGCATGGGCCGCCACGAGGAAGCGATCGAGGCCATGCGGGGAATGCTCGAGCGATATCCGCCGCATCCGCCCGACTCGACGGGCGTCGAGGATTTCATCCTCACGATTCCGACGCTCATCGTCTCGACTCGGAAGGACATGGGAGACGAAGCCGGCGCGAAGCGCGAACTCGAGGCGTCGAGGGTCTACTACGAGGGGCTTCTCTCGCAGGCCCCGCTCGACCCGCGTCTCGAAGCACAGGTCCGGCTCCACCTCGTGCACAGC
>DASTKG010000117.1:0-5758 GCA_035716005.1 Candidatus Eiseniibacteriota bacterium | reverse complement strand
GGCCTTCAAGGGCCCCGCATCCATCTTCAGCGAGCCGAGCAGGGACGTCGAATTCTGATTCAGATCGACACCCTCGGCTTCGCTGATGTCGCCGAGATTCCGAAGATAGTGAATCCCGATGCCGGGCGAGATGGGCCCGGCCTGGGCCGTCTCCGCGCCTGAAACCAACAGCACGATTGCCGTGAGGATCAAGATACCGAATGTACGAGCGTTCATGACGCCCTCCTTGGGTCCACGTGTGATTCGAGTCGCCGTCTCGCGTTCGCGGGCGTACTCCGATGCACGAGCCTAGGAACTCGGAGGCTCCCGGTCAACCGTTCGAAGTCGCTCGGACGAGTACCGTGGCTGCCTGCCGAAATCCGCCGTCTGACATGTGACCTGACGAATTCGGTCAAGCCATGGGAACCGACCCTTCGACCGGTGCGGCCGCCCCATCCGACTCGCGGGGGTGACGTGCGTTGTCGGGCATGAGATTGCGATCCCCGGGCCACGCCCTTGCCCGTCAGTGACGTGGAGCACGTGTCCCCGGCACGCTCGATGCATCTATCGATCGAGGCGGGGCACGCGCCCGTCGGCGACCGCGCCCCGCCTCTCGACCTCGACCCGCGAACGACGCCCACCACTTGACCGGACGCGCGGCACCCGGGTCCTTCAGGAGGACCTCGCCATGCAAGGCCATCATCCATCCAGGAGCCAGGAAAAGCCCCCGAAGTCCTTCGCGGCCATCGGAAGCCGCGCCTACTCACGCGGGCGGCTCGCCCGAATGCACGATGCCATGCGTCGCCACGTCGGAGCCGGCCGCATGCCGGGCCTCGTCCTGCTCGTTCACCATCGCGGCCGCGAGCACGCCCACGCGATGGGCACTCTGGCCTTCGACAGCGACGCGCCGATGAGACGCGACACGATCTTCCGGCTCGCTTCGATGACGAAGCCGATCACCGCCGTCGGCGCGATGATTCTGGTCGAGGAGTGCAGGATCAGGCTCGACGACCCGATCGAGGAATGGCTGCCGGAGCTCGAGGCCCGCCAGGTCCTGAGGACGATCGAGAGCCCGCTCGAGGACACGGTGCCCGCGAGTCGCCCCATCACGCTGCGCGATCTCCTCACGTTCCGATCGGGCTACGGGGAAGTCGCCTTCCTGTCGCCGACGTGCCCGCTCCAGAAAGCGTTGGTGGAGGCGCGGCTACCCCTGAGCGCGTGGCCCTTCGACGGCACCTCCGACGACTTGATGAATCGCCTCGGCAAGCTGCCGCTCGCGCACCAGCCCGGCGAGCGATGGCTCTATCACATGGGGTCCGAGATTCTGGGCGTGCTCGTCGCGCGGGTCTGCGGCAAGTCGCTGGCGACCTTCCTACGCGAGAGAATCTTCGAGCCGCTCGAGATGAAGGACACGGGCTTCCAGGTGCCGGAGTCGAAGCTCGATCGACTTCCCACCTGCTACGGTACGAATTTTCCCAGCCCCGAGCTCGTCGTGCTGGACGAGGCGCGCGGCGGGAATGTCGCGCGCGCGCCTCGGTTCGAATCCGGCGGCGGCGGCCTCGTCTCGACGGTCGACGACCTTCTCGCGTTCGGGCGGATGATGCTCGGGAAGGGCGCGTATCGCGACGAGCGAATCCTGTCGCGGCCATCGGTCGAGTTGATGACCATGGACCACATCACCGCGGAGCAAAAGGCCCTCTCGCCCTTCTTCGAGGGATTCTGGAACACGCGCGGTTGGGGTTTCGGCCTGTCGATCGTCACGCGCCGGAACGACCTGGCGGACGTGCCCGGCCGCTTCGGTTGGGATGGAGCGTTCGGAACGTCCTGGTACGTCGACCCGAAGGAGGAGCTGGTAGGCGTGCTCCTGACCCAGCGTCGTCCGGAGGTGCTAGCGATGCCGGCCGTCACGAACGACTTCTGGACTTCGGCGTACCAGCTGATCGACGACTGAGGCGGGCGCCCTCAGGTCCCGAAGCCCATCCTCTTCAAGAACGCGCCCCAGCGCGGGTCGCCGTGAAGCGGGCGGAAGTGCGGGCTGGCCATCATCTCGGTCAGCCCGCCGTCCCGCTGCGCGAAAGCCCGCTCCAGCCATTCGAACGCCGCGTCCGCGTCGCCGCGAACCGCGTGCGCCTCGGCGATCTGCGTGGCGGCGTTCTCCGCGTGCTTCTCGACGAACTCCCGGAGCGCCGCGTCGGCGTCCCCTGGCCGGCCCGCCGTGGCGTGAACGATCGACAGCGCATAGAGCCGAAGGGATTCCTCCGGCTCCCGCAGCGCCTCCGCCAGGGACTCTTCGTGCCGCCCCTGAGCCAGGAGCGCCAGCGAGAGGGAGGCGTGCGCCACGGTGCCCTCCGGCGCGAACTCGAGGGCGTCGCGAAACGCCGCTTCCGCCTCCGCGTGGCGGTCCGCGGCGAAGAGGTTCAATCCGAGGTTCAGGTAGCTCGCCGAACTGAGCGGGTCGCGCTCCAGCGCCCGGCGGTTGAGCGCGATCGCCTCGTCGAGGTTTCCGAGATTCCGAGCCAGCACGGCGGACATGTGAATCACTCGCTCGTCGCCGGGCGCCAACTCGAACGCCCGCGCCAGGGTCGTCTCGGCGCCTCGCCAGTCCCAGTCGTAGGTCATTCGGATCCACCCCAGCCGCACGTGGCCGTCCTCCAGATCCGGTTCCAGCATCAGCGCCCGCTCCGCGGCCGCGCGGGCGCGCGCGTTTCCCTCGGCCACGGGCACCCAGCCGCAGCCCGCCTCCGCCGCGTACGCTCGGCTCAATTCCGCCCAGGCGACCGCGAACCTCGGATCCCGGGTCAGCGCCTCCTTCAGATGGTCGATCGACTTCGCCACGTCTTCGCGGGTCCATCGGTCGACGAGATAGCGGCCCATCAGGTAGAGACGGTGCGCCTCGGGATCGGAGCTTCGCCCCTTGGCCGCCCTCGCGACCTCCGCCTTCGCCTGGCCGCTGGCGTCCGAGTCGGCTTCCCGGCCGAGGAGCGTGGCGCGCAGCTCCTTCACCACCGACTGCGCGATGTCGTCCTGCACCGCGAAGATGTCGTCGAGCGTGCGGTCGTAGGTCTCCGACCAGACGTGAAATCCATCCGAGACCTTCACCAGCTGGACGGAGATGCGGACGCGGTTCCCGGACTTGCGGACGCTTCCTTCGAGGAGCGTCGCCACTTTCAATTTCCGACCGATGGTGGCGATGTCGTCCTTCGTCCCCTTGAACTGGAAGGACGAGGTGCGCGCCGCGACGTGCAGCCCGCCGATCTTGGCCAGCGTGCCGAGCAGCTCGTCGGTGAGGCCGTCGGAGAAGTACTCGTCGTCGACGCTGGCGCTACGGTTCACGAACGGGAGCACCGCGATCGAGGCGGTCTTCTCGGGGACGGGAGTCTCGGCTTCGCCGCGCTCCAGCACGCGGCGGAGGCCGCGCAGGTCGTTGGAGACGAAGAGCGCCGACTCGGCGCGCTGCCGGGGATTCTTCTCCAGGCAGCGAAGCACGACGCGCTCGAACTCCGGCGGGAGGTCCGGGCGAAGCCGGGTCGGCGGCGCGGGCGGATCGAGGAGGATGGCGGAACTCACCTCGGCCGGGGTCTCCCCGTTGAATGGCCGCCGGCCGGTCGCCAGCTCGTAGAGAATGATCCCCACGGCGAAGAGGTCGGAGCGCGCGTCCACGGGCTCTCCGCGCAATTGTTCCGGCGCCATGTACGGGAGCGTCCCCAAGACCTGCCCCGCGCCCGACAAGGGGGAAAAGGTGGTGGCTTCGAGCGGCGCTTCGTGGGGCTGCGACACCTCGAGGCGCCGCGGCTCCTCCTCCTCCTCCGGCGTCTTCGCGAGCCCGAAGTCCAACACCTTGACCCGCCCCTCGCGCGTCACCATGACATTGCCCGGCTTGAGATCGCGGTGGATCACGCCGCGTTCGTGCGCGGCGGCGAGGGCGTCGGTCAGGGGGATGGAGAGTTCGAGCACGCGGGAGAGGGGAAGCCCGCCCGGCGTGACGAGATTGGAGAGGGTCTGCCCCTCGACGAGTTCCATCGTGAGGAAGCGAATCCCCTCCTCGTCCTCGACCGAGTGGAGCGTGACGATGTTCGGATGGTTGAGCCCGGCGACCGTGCGAGCTTCTCTCTCGAAGCGGGCGAGTCGGTCCGGTGACGAAGCCACGGTCTGCGGCAGCACCTTGACCGCGACGTCGCGGCCCAGGCGGAGATCCTTCGCGCGATAGACCTCGCCCATACCTCCCGCGCCGAGAGGTCCGACGATCTCGTAGGTGCCGAGACGGGTCTTGGGCGAAAGGGGCATGAGAAGGGAGTCTAGCTCCCGGACCTCACCCTGGCGGCATCCGGGGTGAGGCGGGAGAGATGTCTAACCCCGAGTCGCCGTGGAGGGAGCGAAACCATCCATGGTCTCATGGGACCGGCGAGACTAGCGGACCAGCACGATGCGCCGCGTGGCCGTGCCGCCGCTTCCCGTGAGCCGGGCGAAATAGACGCCGGCCGGCGCTTCCTCCCCGGAGCGGGTCTTCCCGTCCCAGGCTGTCGTGTGACGGCCCGCCACGCGCGGCTCGGTGAGGATCGATCGTACGAGACGGCCGCTCACGTCATAGATGGCGATCGCGACCCGGCCGGACGAGGGCAAATCGAACGCGAGCGAGGTCGAGGCGCGGGAGGGCACGGGCGCGACGCGAAGCGCGAGCGCCATCGGGACCTGCTCGCTCGCCGGGGTCTCGACCCCCGTGACGCCGACCAAGTGGCCGAGCACGTGGGCGGTCGCGAAGCCGGCATCCACTCCGTTGGCGGCCGTGACGTTGAGCACCGGCTCGTGCGAATAGCGATAGGCTCCCAACGGCGCCCCGGACGCCAGGACGCCGTGGACGTTGTAGCCCCAGGCCCGCAGGGTGCCGTCCTGGAGCAGCGCGATCGCCCATCCCGCGTCGCCGGCCTCGATCTTCTTGGGATCGGTGAGGCCCGGAATCACGACCGGGGTCAGGCGCCAGGCCGCGCTGCCGTCGCCGATGGCGCCCATGTCGCCTCGTCCCCACGCGTAGGCCTCGCCCGTATTCCGGATGGCGTAGCCGTTGTAGTAGGAAGCGGCGATCTGGCGGATCTCGGAGAGGCCGGAGACCTGGACGGGAACGGCGCTGTCCGTCGTGTTGCCGTTCCCCAGCTCGCCGAACGCGTTGTATCCCCAGGACCAAACGGTCCCGTCCGACCGGAGCGCGAAGGAGCTGTATCCGGCGGCGGCGATCGCGACGACGTCCGTGAGGCCCGGGACCGGGGAAGGGAATGGGTAGATTCCTCCGGTCGTGCCGTTTCCCAGCGATGACAGAGCGTTGTTCCCGCACGCCAGCACGGTCCCATCGGCGCGAAGGGCCAGCGTATGCGAGTAGCCCGCGGCGAGGGCGACGATGCACCCGGAGAATCTCGTCGGGCTCGGCGTCAGCCGATCGTTCCGGGTGCTGTCTCCGAGTTGGCCGTAGAAGTTGGAGCCCCACGACCGGACGGTTCCATCCCGAAGGAGCGCCAGCGCATGTGTGTTCCCGGCCTCGATCTGGATGACGTTCGTGAGATTGATCGCCTGGGGGGAGTGAACGTAGTTGCTCCAGCCGACTCCGTTCCCGAGCTCACCGTTCTCGGTTCGCCCCCAGGTGTAGACCGTGCCGTCCGAGCGGAGCGCCATGGAGTAGCTCCGCCCGCCGTCCATCTGAACGATGTTCGTCAGGCCCGTGTAGGAGCCGGGCGGCAACTCGGTGACGTTCGTCCCGTTGCCGCACTGTGCCCCGTAGTTCTCGCCCCAG
>DASTKG010000116.1:0-23899 GCA_035716005.1 Candidatus Eiseniibacteriota bacterium | reverse complement strand
GATCGAAGCCGGCGGCCCGTCCGGTCCCGGCAAGAGGTCGATCATCTCCTCGATCGGCGTGATCCCCGCCAGCGGCTCCTTCAAAAAGCCCCAGGTGTAGGAGAGCGCGCCGATCAGGCGCCCGTTCACGTAGATCGGGCTCCCGCTCATTCCCGCGATGATGCCGGTCTTGTCGAGGTAGGGATTCGAGGCGCGCGCCATGATGAGCGAGGCGCCGGGCCGATAGGCCCTGAGGACCCCGACGATCGACACGCTGAAGGTGTCGATCCGGGTTCCCTGGAAGACGGTGTAGCCGACGCCGACCATGCCGGCGCGGACCGAGTCGACGGGGAGTATGGACGTGCGAGGGGGGCGATCGGCCGCTCCGGCGCCGGGAGCGAACGCGCTCGCGGCGAGGAGCGAGGCCAGAGCGAGCGCTCGCGCGGGGACGGCCATCGTGCGGTGGGTCATGCGTGCGGGGTGAGAATACGCATCGGGACGCGCCAGGTCAACGCGCCCGCTTCGCGTCGCGCGCGCGATCTCGCCAGCCCGCCAGCGCGTTCAGGGCCTCGAGAGGCGACATCGACTCGATCGTCGCGTCGGCCAACTCCCGGAGGAGGGCGTCCCGCTCGGCCCGGCCCACGCCCTCCTCCGCCGCGCGCTCCCGATCGGGGCGCGAGGCCGGAGCGGGCGCCTGGGTCGCGTGCTCGGCTTCGAGGCGCGCCAGGATCGAGCGCGCGCGATCGAGCACCGGCTCCGGGACGCCGGCCAGCTGCGCGACGTGGATTCCGTACGACCGATCGGCCTTTCCGGCCGCGATCTCGTGGAGGAAGACGATCGTCCCGTCCTCCTCGCTGACGCGCACGGTGCGATTGCGAAGCCGCGGGAGCGTCCGCTCGAGATCGGTCAGCTCGTGGTAGTGCGTGGCGAAGAGCGTGCGCGGCCCGCCGCCGGCGCGCTCGTGGAGCGCCTCGGTGATGGCCCACGCGAGGCTCAGGCCGTCGTACGTGCTCGTCCCCCGTCCCACTTCGTCGAGGAGGACGAGGCTCCGGGCCGTCGCCTGGCGGAGGATCGTGGCCGTCTCCTCCATCTCCACGAAGAAGGTGGAAGCGCCGCGCGCGATCTGGTCCGACGCTCCGACGCGGGTGAAGATGCGGTCGACCATTCCGATCACCGCCTCGTCGCACGGCACGAACGAACCGATCTGGGCCAGGTAGACGCAGAGCCCCGCCTGGCGGAGGAAGGTCGATTTTCCTCCCATGTTCGGTCCCGTGATGAGCCAGATCTGCTCGCGGTCGGGATCGAGCGCCAGGTCGTTCGGCACGAAGGCCCCGATCCCGAGCGAGCGCTCCACCATCGGGTGGCGGGCGCGGCGGAGGACGAGCGTGCGATCGTCCCGGAGCGCCGGACGCGTCCACCGCTCGCGCGACGCGGTGTCGCCGAGGGACCTGAAGACGTCGATCTCGGCGATGGTGCGCGCCGCCCGCGCGAGGTCTTCCATCGACGCGGTGGCGAGATCGCGGAGTCTCTGGAAATGGGCGGCCTCCAGCCGGGCCGATTCCACGCTCGCCGATTCGATCCGCTCTTCCATGCGCCGAAGCTCGGGCGTCACGTAACGCTCGGCCCCCGTCAGCGTCTGCTTCCGGATGTAGTCGGGCGGCGAGCGGTGGAGCTGCGATTTCGTGATCTCGATGTAGTAGCCGAAGACGCGGTTGAAGCCGACTTTCAGATTGGGGATTCCCGTCCGCTCGCGCTCCGAGGCCTCCAAGGCCAGGACGAGGTCGCGCGCGTCTCCGGCGTCGCGCCGGAGCCGGTCGAGCGCCTCGTCGTAGCCCGCGCGCACGATCCCCCCCTGCGTGCCCGAGATGGGCAGCTCCTCTTCCAGCGCCGACTCCAGCGCTCCCGCGAGCGCCGAGAGATCGGGAATCGCGTTCGCCCACTCGCGAAGGACGTCGTCCCGCCTCCCCTCGAGCGAGAGGCGGATCGTCGGGAGCCGGCGGAGCGCGTCGCGGACCACGCCGAGGTCGCGCGGCGAGGCCCGTCCGCTCCCGAGAAGGCCGAGCGCCCGCTCGAGATCCGGGAAGCGGTGGAGACGGTCGGCCAGCTCCGCGCGGAGGGGCGCCGAGCCGGCGAGGCAGGCCGTGCGGTCGAGGCGGCGCTCCACGATTTCCCGATCCGAAGTCGGCGCGCGAAGGAGCGACCGGAGCGCCCGCGCGCCCATGGCGGTCTCGGTGTGGTCGAGGAGCGCGAGAAGCGTGTGTTCGGGGCCCGCGGCCGATTCCAGCACCTCGAGGTTCCGGAGCGTCACCTCGTCGGTGACGAGGGGCGACCCGTCGCGGAGCGGGCGCGCGTCGCGGATCTGCGGAAGGTCCGACTTCTTGAGCGAGCGGAGATAGTCGAGGAGCGCGCCCGCCGCGCCGAAGCCGGGTCCGACCTCCTCGAGCCCGAAGGCGCGGAGGCGGCGCACTTCGAACTTCTTCTCGAGGGAGGCGCGGCCCATGGCCGGGTCGAATCGGGAGACGGGAAGACGCGTGACGCAGGCGCCCCGGAAGACGGCGGCGGCCGCGGCGGCGCCATCGGAATCGGCCTCGCGCGGGGAGGCGCCGTGGCCCCGTCCCGGCGCCGCTTCGGGGACCACGACTTCGCGCGCGGGATATTCGAGCGCGAGGCGCTCCAGGTCGGCGGCGGCCGCGTCGCCGACGCGGAATTCCCCGGTCGAGATCTCGGCGATCGCCACGCCCCAGGTCCCCCCCTCGCCCGCGGCGGGAGCGAGCGCCGCGATGTAGTTGCTCTCGGTCGCCTCGAGGAGCCCGAGACGCGTCACCGTCCCGGGCGTGACCACCTCGATGACCTGGCGCTCGACGAGCCCCTTCGCCTGTTCGGCCGGCTCCATCTGCTCGGCGATGGCCACCGAATAGCCGTGATGGACCAGCTTTCGCAGGTACCCCTCGACCGAATGGTGAGGCACTCCCGCGAGCGGCGTGGGATCGCGCTTCTTGTCGCGTGACGTGAGGGCGATGCCGAGGACGCGGGAGGCGACGAGCGCGTCCTCGCCGAACGTCTCGTAGAAGTCGCCCATGCGGAAGAAGAGGATGCTTCCCGGATGCTCGGCCTTGAGCCTCCGGTACTGGTCGAGCATGGGGGTGCTTTCCGCGGCCCCCATCTAGTGCGGCACCACGTTGTAGGAATATCCCTTCTCGCGGCGAAGCCGCTCGCCCAGCGCTCGCGCCTCGTCGCGCGAGGCGAACGCGCCGGCCCGGACGCGATAGATCGGTGGCGATTCGCTCCCCTGCTTCACCGACACGTCGGGAACGCTCGCCAGTCTCAGATCGCGGGCCAGGGCGTCGGCCAGGTCGCGTTTCGAGAACGCCCCGATCTGGAGCGCGTAGCCGCCCCCGATCGGAAGGCCGCTCCCCACGACCTGCCCCGGACGGATGCCGCGATCCCGGACGCGGGTCGCTTCGTAGGAGTCGGGGAATCGCTGCGCCACCTGGCGAAAGACGTTCGTCGCGTCGGTCGCGCGCCCCATCTGCTCGAGCGCCATGCCCATCGCGTAGAGGGCCTGCGGCGCGTAGGCGCCCTGCGCGTGGCGGTCGAGGAGGACGCGAAGCGCGTCGACCGCGGCCTGCGGCTTTCCGGTGCGAAGGCCCGCCTGGGACATGGCGAAGAAGTAGGCCTCTTCCTGCCCGCTTCCCTTGAGATCTTTCTCGCACGACGCGAAGAATTGGAGAGCGCCCGGCGCGTCGCCCCGCGCGAGCTGCGCGAGGCCTCGAAGCACGAGGCCTTCCCGGCCGACCGTGTCGTGCTCGATCCCCGGCGAGAAGATGGCGAGCAACCGCTCCGACTCGGCGTAGTCGCCCTGCACGTAATGGAGCCGCGCCAGGGCCAGCGCCGATTCCCGGCGATGGCGACCCTTCGAGAAGTCCTTCAGGTAGGCCGTGAAGGACTCCCCCTGCTTCACCCCGTCCGCGGTGAGAAGCGCGCCGAGGTAGGCGGCGTCGTCGGCCTTCTCCTCGGAGAGCCGCGCCGTCTCGAGCCCCGCGAGAATCTCACGCGCTTCGCCGTAGCGGCCCGCGGCCGCCGCCTCCTGCGCGCGCGAAACCTGGGTATCGCCGGCATCGGCGCGCCGCGGACGCGCGGCGCTCTTCGGGGCCGCCTCCGGCTTCGCCGCCTCGCCCTTCACGCTCTTCGTGGTGCGCGTCGCGCGCGGCTTCACGCGGAGCGGTTTTTCCTCGGCATCGCCGCTCTTCTCGGTCTCCCGCGACGACGCGGCCGTCCCCACCGGCGCCGCCCGTCCGGCGGAGCCGGGCGCGAGGAGCGGGACGAGGGTCGCGAGGAGTAGAAGGAGCGCGGCGAATCGATTCATGCGGCGGGCAAGGGAATCCAGGCGAGGCAATCGGGGCACCGGGACCAGTACTCCTCGAAAGGGCGGCCACAGCGGCCGCACACGGTGGCGGCCCCCTCGGCGAGAGACTTCAGCGCCGCCTCGCCTTCGTCGAGGGCATCCGGAAGCTCTCCCCGCTGGCGCAGGACCTGAACCATCAGGAGCCGCGCCGGGGCCGAATCGGGGGCGGCCTCGATCACGCCGCGCAGCGTGCGCAGCGCCTCGTCCAGCGCCCCCCGTTTCACGTGAAGACGCGCGAGCGCCAACTGAACCCGCACGTCGCGCGGATTGTGACTCAAGAGTTCCTCGTACGTCTGCTCCATTTCGGAGAAGCGACCCCGGTCGAAGAAAGAGGCCTCCAGCCTGCGAAGGACGAGATGGGCGCGCCCCGGGTGCGCGCCGGCGAGCCCCTTCCAAAGCAGGATCGCCCGCTCCGCGTGCCCCGACTGATAGTAGATGTCTCCGAGCCGCAGGAGCGCCACCGGCTGGTCCCGCTCCAGCTTGAGCGCGGCCTTGAAGTGGCGCTTCGCCTCCTCCATGGACCCGGCGCGAAGCGCCACCTCCCCGATCGACGCCCGGTAACGGGCCAGGACGCTCGTCTCCCGCTCGCCCGCGTTCCGGAGCATCTCGGAGCGGACTTCGTAGGCCCGCTCCCATTCCCCGGCCGCTTCGTAGGCCTTCAGGATCACGCGCAGGGAGTGGCCGTTCTTCCGCTCGGAGTCTCGGAGGATCTTCGCCTCCTCCACCGCCTCCGCCGTTCGGCCGAGGGCCACGAGATCGAGAACCAGCCCCTCGCGAATCGAACGGGCGCGGGACGGAGAGTGCCCCGCGCGCGCGGTCAGCTCCAGGTGGATGCGATAGGCTCTCTCGGCTTCACCTTTTTCCCGAAGCAAATTTCCCAAATGAATGTAGGCGATCGCGTTGTCGCTGTTTTCCCGAACCTCTTCGACCAGGGCTCGCACCGCCTCGTCCCGGTCGCCGCTCAGGAGCGCGCCGAGCGCACGCTCGTACGGTGGGTCGGGCTTCGGCTTCGGGCCTTTCGTGTCGCGGGAGAGGATCCAGGCGGCGTACCCGATGGCCGAAAGGACGCCGGCCACGACGAGGTAGGCGAGGATCTGCGTCATCCGCGGGGCTCTTTCCCGCCGTCGATCGCGAGTCCCTCGACGGGCAGGTTCCTCAGTTGGTTCAGCTCGTTCTTCAGATCCTGGATGTCCCGCTTCATTCGATTGCGGTCGGCGTGGAGTCGGATCACGTGAAAGAGGGTCGCCAGGAGGGCCCCGATCATCCCCGCGACGAAGGCGCCGAACATCGCCACGACGAGGGAGAGATCGTGGAAGACGGTGCCGCCCGGGAGCTGCAGGAGGAAGACCCGCTGCTCCCAGTTGAGATACGAGAACCAGAAGACCAGGCAGAGCACGACGATCCAGACGATGTTACGCAGAAACCACATAGGGGATTCTCCCGCGTCGTGGGCCTCTCGACCGGTGGACCGCCAGGATAGCCACCCCCTGGGGGCGGGTCAACGCTCCGAGACCGCCTCCTCGGGGCGCGCGGGGGGCTCCCCGACCGGCGTCCCCCGAAGAACGTCGCCATCCCGGCCCTCGATCCGGACCTGAAAGGGTCCGGGATGCGCCGGCCGGCGGGTCATCGCCACGGTCGTATAGAGGTCGCTCGTCCCGAGCCAGGCACCCTCCTTCCCCCGTCGGGCCTCCATCACGACGCCCCGGACCGACCCGACCAGGGAGCGCGCGAACGCCTCCCGCTTCGCGTCTCCCAGTCGGCGAAGGAGTGCCGCGCGTTCCCGCGCCACGGCCGCCGGCGGCCGAGCGTCCAGCGTCGCCGCGCGCGTCCCGGGGCGCTCGGAGTAGCGGAAGACGTGGAGGAAGGAGACGGGGATCGCGCGCAGAAAATCGAGCGTCTCCGCGAATTCGCGCGGCCCCTCCCCGGGAAATCCGACGATGACGTCGGCCCCGATGGCGATCGGCCCCGAGGCCGCGGCGCGCTCCACCAGCCGGGCGTAATCGCTCGGCTCGTAGGCGCGCCTCATGGCGCGGAGCATCGTCGCGGAGCCGCTCTGGAGCGGGAGGTGAAGATGGCGGCAGAGGCGCGGCTCCGTCGCGAGAAGATCGAGGAGTGAGTCGTCCACCTTGTTCGGCTCGATCGAGGAGAGGCGGATCCGGTGCGGCGTTCCCTGCGCCGGGAGCGACAGGAGCGCCTCCACGAGCGACGCCAGATCCCCCCTCTCCCCCGTCCGCTTGTGTCCGTCACGGTAATCGCCGAGGTCGGCGCCGGTGAGCACGAGCTCCCGGAAGCCCGCGGCGAGGAGGCGGCGAGCCTGCTCCAGAACCGCCTCGCGCGGGAGGCTCCGCGAGCGGCCCCGCACGTAGGGCACGATGCAGTAGCCGCAGAACGTGTCGCAGCCGTCCTGGATCTTGAGCAGGGCCCGCGCGCGCCCGAAGTGAAGCGGCGACGCCTCCGTGACGGCCCGGCGAGCGCGCCCCGGCGCGACCTCTACGGCCGCGCCCTCTCGCCCCGCGGCCACCGCCCGAAGCGCGTCGATCGAGGCGATCGACTCCCGCTCCGCCGTGCCGAGGACGAGGGCGACGCCGGGAAGCCCGCGCACCTCCTCCGGCGCCCGCTGGGCGTAGCAGCCGGTCACGACGATCCGGGCGCCCGGGCGCTCCCGCGCCAGCTTGCGGATCAGCTGTCGCGATTCCTGGTCCGCCCGGCGCGTCACGGTGCAGCTGTTCACGATCACGACGTCGGGCGACCCCTCGCCGGAGTCGTCCGCTCGCCACCCGGCCCGCTCCAGGTCGCTCCTCATCGCCGCGGTGTCGTGCTGATTCAGCCGGCAGCCGAGGGTGAAAAAAGAAACCCGAGGGGCGCTACGGCACCCCTCGGGCGTTGGAACTTCGTTCGGCACCGGATCCCTGCCGGAGCGTGACTAAGCCGGCAGGTCCTCGCCGGCGTCCGGGGCCGGCGCTTCGGACGTCGCTTCGTCCGAGGCCGACGGATTCGGCTTGTACTTCTCGGCGAACGCCTCCTGCGTGGCCTTGTCCTGATCGGCCAGCCAGGCGCGCGCGCTCAGGATGATCCGATGCGCCTGCGCGTCGACGCGCGTCACCTTCAGCTCCAGCTCGTCGGCCGGCTTGAAGCTGTCGGACGGCTTCTTGAGAGCCTCGATGCCGAGCTGCGAGAGCGGGATGAAGCCCTCGATGCCGTCTTCCAGATCGACGATGGCGCCGCGATCGAGCAGGCGGACGACCTTCCCCTTCACCAGCATGTCGGGGAGGTAGCGCTCCGCGAGCGTCGGCCACGGATCCTCGGAAACCTGCTTCAGGCCGAGGGAGATGCGGCGCGCGTCCTTGTCGATGGCCAGGACGACGACGTCGATCTTGTCCCCCTTCTTGAGAATCTCGCTCGGGTGGGAAACCCGGCGCGTCCACGACATGTCGCTGATGTGGACGAGTCCGTCGATCCCCTCCTCGATTTCCACGAAGGCGCCGAAGTTGGTCAGGTTGCGGACCTTCCCCTGGAGCTTCGTGCCGATCGGGAACCGCTGGTCGAGCGTGAGCCACGGATCGGGCTCGATCTGCTTCAAGCCGAGGGAGATCTTCTCGTTCTCCTTGTCGATCTTGAGGATCATCGTCTCGACCTCGTCGCCGATGGCCACCACCTTGCTCGGATGGCGCACGTGACGGGTCCACGACATCTCGGAGATGTGGATGAGCCCCTCGATCCCCTTCTCCAGCTCCACGAACGCGCCGTAATCGGTGATGCTGACGACGCGGCCCTTCACCCGCTGGGTGACGGTGTAGCGCTTGTCGACGTCCTCCCACGGATAGGGCGTGAGCTGCTTCATGCCGAGGGAGATGCGCTCCTTCTCGGGATCGAAGGAGAGGACCTTCACCTTGATCTTCTCGCCGATCGAGACCAGCTCGGAGGGATGGCTGACGCGGCCCCACGACATGTCGGTGATGTGGAGGAGTCCGTCGATGCCGCCGAGGTCGACGAAGGCGCCGAAGTCCGTGATGTTCTTCACCACGCCCTCGCGCAGCTGATCCTTCGCCAGCTCCTGGATGATCTCGCTCTTCTGCTTCGCGCGATGCTCCTCGAGCACCGAGCGGCGCGACACCACGATGTTCCGGCGCCGCTTGTTCAGCTTGATGATCTTGAATTCCATGTTCTGGTTGATCAGGGCGTCGACGTTCTGGACCTGACGGAGCGCGATCTGCGAGCCGGGGAGGAACGCCTCCACGCCGTAGAGATCGACGACCACGCCGCCCTTGATCTTCCGGACCAGGCGGCCTTCCACCAGCTCGCCCTTGTCCGCCGCGCTCTTCACGCGGTCCCAGACCTTCACGAAGTCCGCACGCTGCTTGGAGAGAACGACCAGGCCGTCCTGATTCTCGGTCTTCTCGAGGAAGACCTCGATCTCGTCGCCGACCTTCACGCCTTCCAGATCGGGGAACTCCTCGACCGGGATGACGCCTTCGGACTTGAATCCGACGTCGACGGTGACTTCCTTGTCGTCGATCTTGAGAACGCGGCCCCGGACGATTTCACCTTCCTCGAGGTCCTGGAGCGACTCCTCGTAGAGTGCGAGCCACTGCCCCATCGCGCTCGGCTCTTCGTCCGGATCGAGGGTGGCGACCGCCATGCCGCTCTCGACGTCTTCCTCGTCCTGGTTCACGAAACGGGTCGTGGTGCGGCGCTTCCGGGGCTTCGCCTCGGCATCCGCGTCGTCGCCCGCGTCGTCGCGAACGTCCATCTCTTCTTCGTGCCTTCGAACCATGTGTTTTTGTTGCCTCCTGCTTCTATGAAATATGGCCCCTGGGGGCCGGTGCTGCCTTCGTCAGGCGGCGGTCGGGGCCGGCTCCATCTGCGTGAGCCGGTCGACGACTTCCGCGATCACTTCGTCCGGCGTCGAGGCGCCGGCGGAGACGCCGACCTTTCGGACGCCGGCGAACCATTCGGGCGCCAGCTCGGCGGCCGATTCGATCTGCAGAACGCGCGAATTCACGCGCCGGCAGACCTCCGCCAGCTGCGCCGTGTTGGCGCTCTGGCGGCCCCCGATGACGACCATGGCGTCCACCTCGGGCGCCAGCTCGATGGCCGTCTTCTGCATCGCCGTCGTGGCGCCGCAGAGCGTGTTGAAGACCCGGATCTCCTTGCCGCGCTTGAGGAGCGCTCCGACCACGTCCTGCACGTGCTTGATCGAATGCGTCGTCTGGAAGACGACCCCCATGCGCGGGATGAATTTCAGAGCCTCGGCTTCGGCGACGGTGTCGAGGACGATCGCCTTCCCCTCCGTGTGCGCCACGATGCCGACCACTTCCGGATGCTTCGCGTCCCCGATCACCACGCACTTGTAGCCGTCGGCGATCAGCCGCGCCGCGTATTCCTGCGCCTTCATGACGAACGGGCAGGTCGTGTCGACGACCCTCGCCCCCTTCTCCTCGGCGCCCTTCTTCACGTCGGGCCCCACGCCGTGCGAGCGGATGACGATCGTCGCCCCCGGCGTGAGATCCTCCACCGCCGCCGCCACCTGAAGTCCGCGGCGCTGAAACGCTCCGACGACCTGGGGATTGTGGATCAGGGGCCCGAGGGCCTGCACCGTTCCCGGCGACTGGTCGAGCGTGTCGTTCGCCATCTTGATCGCGCGCTTCACGCCGAAGCAGAAGCCCGCGTTGTCGGCCACGATCACGTCCATGGAATCCCTGTCTCCCTCTCCCGGTCGATCGTCAAAGCGCGCCGATCGCGTCCATGACGCGGCGCGCGTAGGCACGTCCGCCTTCCCGTCCCGCCTCGTCCCCGATCGGAGGCATCATCGGCGAGCCGAAGTGGATCCGCACCAAAACCTTCCGCAGCATCGACCGGCGGATTTGGCGCGATCCGGAAATCCTCACCGGCACGACGGGCGACCGCGTCAGGGCCGCCAATCTTGTGATGCCGGCCTTGGGCTGGAGGAACTCGGACGTTTTGCTCCGGGTCCCCTCCGGGAAGATGATGACGGCGCCGCCGTTCCCCAATACTTCCTCGGCGCCGCGGAGCCCGCGGCGGGCCTGGGGCCCCCTGTGAATGGGGATGGCATTATACCTGCTAATAAGTCCCCCGAGAAAGCGAATCTCGAAGAGCTCCGCCTTGGCGATGAAGTGCACCACCCGCTTCACCGAGGAGCCGACCAAGGGCGGATCCCAGAACGAGATGTGGTTGCTGGCGATGATGAGCGGGCCCGAACGCGGGATATGCTCCAGCCCCTCCACCTCGAAGCGGAGGAAGATCCGGGCGAAGTAGTGCGCGAAGTCGTGCCCGAACCGGAAGACGGCGGTCATCCTCCCCGGACCCGCCTTCGCGAGCCTCGCCCAGTGGGTCGCCAGGTCGATCTGCTCCTCCAGGGTGAGCGCGGTGGTGTCGAGCGGGATGGCGTCCGGGGCGGCCTTGAGGGGGCTCGCGGCGCGCTCCTCGTCCCGGCGGTCTCGATCGCGAATCATCGACTCGATGGCGCCCCGGTCGGCCGTTTCGCCGCGCGCCAGGAGCTCGGCATGGCGACGCTCGGCCCGAGCCTCCACGCTCGCGGTGAGGAAGAGCTTCAGGTCGGCGTTCGGAAAGACGACCGTCCCGATGTCGCGCCCCTCCATGACGAGCCCGGGCGGAGCCGCCAGCGATCGCTGGAGTTTCACGAGGCGGGCGCGAAGCCTCGTGTGGACGGCGACGAGCGACGCGGCGTCCCCCGCCTCCGCCGACCGGATGTGGGGCTCCACGGCCACGCCGTCGGCGTGGAGGCCGTCGGGCCCGGCCTCGAGCCGAACCCGATCGAGCATGGCGAGGAGCGCCCGCTCGTCGTCGAGCGGAATCCCCTTCGAACGCGCCAGCCAGCCGACCGCGCGGTACATGGCCCCCGAATCGACGTGGCGAAGGCCGAGCGCGCGCGCCACGGCGCGCGAGGTGACGCTCTTCCCCGCGCCGGCCGGGCCGTCGATGGCGAGAACGAACGGCCTCATCGCGCGAGTCCGCGAAGGCGCGAGAGGAAGTCGGGATCGGAGACGACCGCGGCCTCGGCTCCCTCCACCGTGACGCCCTCCGCGGCTCGGAGTCCGGCCACCAGGAAGGCCATCGCGATCCGATGGTCGCCGCCCGACTCCACGCGACCGCCCGCCAGCCTCCCCGTTCCCGTCACGGCCCAGCCGTCCTCGAGTTCCTCCACGCGTCCGCCGATGGCGCGGAGCGCGGTCACGACCGCGGCGATCCGGTCCGACTCCTTCACCCGAAGCTCGCGCGCGCCGCGCACCGTCGTGATGCCGCGCGCGAAGGCGCCGAGGACCGCCACCAGCGGAAGCTCGTCGATGAGGGCGGGTACCTCCGCCGCGGAGACGTCGACCGGGCGAAGCGTCGCGTGCCTGATTCGCACGTCGGCCACCGGCTCCTCCCCCGCCGCGCGCTCGTCGTGGAACGAGACGTCCGCCCCCGCGCGGGAGAGGAGGTCGAAGAGAGCGCGGCGGGCGGGGTTCACCCCGACGCCTCGGAAGAGGAGATCGGAGCGCGGCACGAGCGCCGCCGCCACCGCCAGGAACGCGGCGGCCGAGGCGTCGCCCGGCACGTCGACCTCCGCGCCATGGAGCGGCGATCCGCCCGATACCCGGACGGCGTTCCCGTCGCGGGCCACCGGAACGCCGAAGAGCGGAAGCATCCGTTCGGTGTGGTCGCGCGTCGCCGCCGCCTCGCGGACGGTCGTCGTCCCCTCGGCCTGAATCGCGGCGAGGAGGAGGGCGCTCTTCACCTGCGCGCTCGCCACGCCGGTCTCCACCTCAGCGCCGCGGAGAGGTTTCCCGCGCACCACGACGGGCGGAAGCCGGTCGTTCGCCCGCGCCGAGAGATCGGCGCCGAGGAGACGCAGCGGCTCGAGCACGCGATCGACGGGGCGGCGCTTCAGGGAGTTGTCGCCGGTCAGGATGGAGAGGAAGGGCTGCGCGGCGAGGAGTCCGATGGAGAGCCGAAGCGCGGTGCCGCTGTTTCGCGCGTCGAGAATCCGGTCGGGCTCTTCGATCCGTCCGCCGCGGAGAAGGAGCTCCGGGCGGTCCGCGCCCTTACCGCTGCCCCGGCCGATTCGCCGCACGGAGGCGCCGAGAGAACGCGCGATGCCGAGGGCGGCCCTGGCGTCGGCTCCGGGATTCGCGCCGCGAATCCGCGTCAAGCCGGGCGCGAGCGCCCCGAGCAGAATGCCGCGCTGCGTGATCGATTTGTCGCCGGGGAGAAAGACCTCGCCGCGGAGCGCGCGGCCGGGTCGGACGGTGGCGCGGCTCGCTCGGCTCACGAAATGAGTCGAAGAGCCTCGACCAGGCGCTCGTTCTCGAGGCGCGAGCCGACGCTGATGCGCGCGTACTCCGACGAGAGGCCGAAGGAGGTGAGGGGCCGGATGATGACGCCGTGGCGCTCGAGCGATCGCGCGGCGTCGAGGGCGGAGCCGCGGAGGAATTTGGCGAGGACGAAGTTGGCCCACGACGGCGTCAGTTCGATGCCGAACCCGGGCAGCTCCTTCTGGAAGTAGGCGAGCCCGTCGCGAACCAGCTCCCGGCTTCGCGCCACCTGCTCCGCGTCCTCGAGGCTCGCGCGAGCGGCGGCCTGCGCCACGCTCGTCACGTTGAAGGGGAGCCTGACCCGATGGACGAGCCCCGCGAGATCGGGCGGGAAGAAGCCGTAGCCGACGCGCAGCCCCGCCAAAGCGTAGATCTTCGAGAAGGTCCGGAGCACCGCCACGCGATGGCCGCGGCGCAGGTAGTCGATTCCGTTCGGGTAGTCCGGATCCTCCACGTATTCGAAGTAGGCCTCGTCGAGAATCGTCGTGATGTGGGGCGGAACGCGGCGGAAGTAATCGTCCATGGCCCGGCGGCGGACGATCGTCCCCGTCGGATTGTCGGGATTCGAGAAGTAGACGAGCCGGGTCCGGTCGTTGATCGCCGCGAGCATCGCCTCGGGGTCGTGGTAGAGGCCCTTCCCCGGCACGCGCACGAGCGTCCCGCCCGACACCTTCACGGCGACCGCGTACATGACGAAGGCCGGGTGCGACATGATCGCCTCGTCGCCGGGCCCGAGATGAATGCGGCAGAGGACGTCGATCAGGTCGTTGGAGCCGGAGCCCACGGCGATCTGGTCGGTGGGGAGGTTCCAGGCGGAGGCGAGCGCTTCGCGAAGGTAGAACGAGCCGCCGTCGGGATAGCGGTTCACGCCGTGGATGGCGGCCTGCATCGCCGCGAGCGCCATCGGCGAGGGGCCGAGCGGATTCTCGTTCGAGGCCAGCTTGATCGCGCCGGAGATGCCGAGTTCCCGCTCCAGCTCCTCGACCGGCTTTCCCGGCACGTAGGGTTGGAGCGATCGAATCTCGGTCCGGACGTTGTCGGTCACGCGCACGGTCGTTCCTTGGTCGTTCCGCGACGGGTCCTCGCGGTGCGCCGGCAGTCTATCACCGCGGGGCGCGGCGCGGAAGACGTGCTCCGCGCGGGACCGCGGCGCGCTGGAGCGCGGTCACTTCCGCGGCGGTGAGGGGGCGGAGAGCGCCCCGCTTCAGAAGCCCCATCCGGACGGGGCCGAAGGAGAGGCGCATCAGGCGGACGACGTGGAGCTCCGCGTTCGTGGCCAGGACTCGAATCTCGCGCTTCTTCCCTTCCCGGAGATCGATGCGGAGAATGCCGTACCCCTTCTCGATGCCCTCGAGCACCACCGCGTCGGGAACCACGGGGACCCCCTCCACGTCGCAACCGGCCGCGACGCGGCGGACCCGTTCGGCGTCGGGAATCGGCGTGACCCAGACGCGGTAGCGCCGGCGGAGCTCGGAGCGCGGGTGGAGGATCGCCTCCGCCAGCGTGCCGTCGTCGGTCAGGAGAAGGAGCCCTTCGGAGTCGTAGTCGAGGCGGCCGATGGCGTGAAGCCCGCGGGCCCGGTCGCCGAGGTGCTGGTAGATGGTCGGCTTCCCCCCTTGGGACTTGCGGCTGACGAGCGTTCCGGGGGGCTTGTGATAGGCGTAGTAGCGAGACGCGTCGGGTAGGCGGATGACGCGGCCGTCGAGGGTGACCCGATCGTGGTCGGGGTCGACCGGCTCGCCGAATCCCTTCGGCGGCGCGCCGTTGATCAGGACGCGCCCCTCGTGGACCCACCGCTCGGCCTCTCGTCGCGAACCCCGGCCGGCGCGCGCGAGATAGAGGTTAAGCCGCACCCTCGGGAGCGCCGGCTTCGACCGGGGATGACTCGGTTCCGGGATCGGCGTCCGAGGCGCCCGCCTCCGGCGCCGGGACGGCGAGCGAATCGTCGAGCTCCATCTGGGCGCGCTCCCTCTCCTCCAGCACCGTTCCGAGCTCCTTCAATTCCGGAAGGTCGCCGAGATCGTTGATCCCCATGTACTGAAGAAAGTCCTGCGACGTGGCGTAGAGAAGCGGGCGGCCGACCGCCTTCGAGCGGCCCGCGATGAGAACGAGGTTCCGCTCGAGGAGCGTGTGGAGCGATCCGCTCGAGTCGACGCCGCGAATGCCGTCGATGTCGGTCTTCGTGATCGGCTGCTTGTAGGCGACGATGGCGAGCGTCTCGAGCCCGGCCCGCGAAAGGCGGACCTTGCGGCGCGAGCGGAGCATCTTCTCGATCCAGGGCGAGCACTCCCGCCGCGAGAGGAGCTGGTAGCCGCCCGCGATCTCGACGAGCGCCACGCCGCGGCCCGCCTCGTCGAACTCCACCGCCATCTCGTCGAGCAGGGTTCGGATCTCGTCCTGGTCGGGGCCTGCCATCACCTCGACGAGCGTGGCGAGGCCGATGGGCGCGTCGCTGGCGAAGAGGAGGGACTCGAGGACCTGCTTGGGCGTCGGCATGGGCTACTCCGCGGTCGTGGGTTCCGGCGCCGCCGCGGACTCGGCCGGGCGGAACTCGAGGAAGATGGGGCCGAATTGATCTTCCTGCGTCGCGCGGACGTCGCCGAGCTTCAGGAGCTCGAGGAGCCCGAGGAACGCGGTGATCTTCTCCAGGCGCGTCACGAAGAGGTCGAGCATCTCGGCGAAGAGAAGACGTCCGCGCGAGCGAAGATTCTCGCGCAGGAGCGACATCGCTTCGTCGATCCGCATCGGCTCGGCCTGGATCGTGTGGACGACCGGCGGCACCTGGCGCGCCAGGGCCCCCTTCAGGGCGTCGAGAAGACGGAAGAGGCTCACCGGAAGGAGCTCGCTCGCCTCCGGATCCTCCAACTGCGCGGGCGCGCCGCGCTCGAACCGGAGCCGCCGCTCGGCCTCGAGGCGCTCCAGATCCTTGGCCGCGTCCTTGAAGCGCCTGTACTCGAGGAGCTGCCGCACCAGACCCTCGCGGGGATCGATCTCCTCCGTCTCCTCGATGATCGGAGGGAGGAGCATCCGCGCCTTGATGCGCATGAGCGTGGCGGCCATGACGAGGAACTCCCCCGCCACCTCGAGATCGAGCTCGCGGAGGAGGTCGAGCATTTCCAGATACTGTTTCGTGATCTTGGCGATCGGGATGTCGGTGATCTCGATCTCGTTCTGCTGGATCAAATGAAGGAGGAGATCGAGCGGCCCTTCGAAGGCCGGCAACTGGACGCGGATGGCCGCGCGGGCCGGCCCGGCGTCCTGCGCGGACGAAGGGTCGGCGGCGGGCGCCGCCGATGGGCCGCCAGAGGCGCCCGCCACCGATTCCGGCTCGGCCGCGGCCGTCGCGGCGTCGTCGAGCTCCCTCTTCGTTTCCCGCTCCTCGCTCATCCGACCTTCATCGCCTCGCGGACCTGCCGCATCGTTTCCTGCGCCATCGCGCGGGCCTTCTCCTCGCCGTAGCGGAGCGCCTCGCGCACGAGTTCCGGAGTCGCTTCCAGGTCCTTCCGCTTCTCGCGGAACGGCTCGAGCGCGCGGGCCAGGATGCCGGCCAGATCGCGCTTGTCCGCCACGCAGCCGAGCGTCCCCGCGCGGCAGTCGCGCTCGATCTGCGCCGCTCCCGCCGGGTGGAAGGCCCGATGATACGCGAAGACGACGCATCCGTCCGGATTTCCCGGATCGTCCTTTCGAATTTTCTTGGGGTCGGTGTAGGCGGTCCGGACCTTCGCCTCGATCTCCTGGGGCGAGTCCGAGATGTAGATCGTGTTTCCCAACGACTTGCTCATCCGCCGCCCGTCGAGTCCCGGAAGCCGCGGGAAATGCGTCAGCTTCGGCTCCGGCACCGGGAAGACCTCCCCGTAGAGGCCGTTGAACCGCCGCGCGATCTCCCGCGTCAGCTCCACGTGCGGCACCTGATCCTCCCCCACCGGCACGAGATTCGCCTTGTAGAGGAGGATGTCGGCCGCTTGGAGGACGGGGTAGCCGAGGTGGCCGTAGGAGACCGATTCCTCCATCTCCAGATCCCGGACCTGCTCCTTCACGGTCGGATTCCGCTCGAGGCGGGCGACGGTGACGAGCATCGAGAGGAGGAGGTGGAGCTCGGCATGCTCCTTCACGCGCGACTGGATGAAGACCGGGCTCTTCTCCGGATCGATCCCGGCCGCCAGCCAGTCGATCACCATCTCGTGGATGTTCGGCGCGATCTGATCGGTGTGCTCGAGATCGGTCGTGAGCGCGTGCCAGTCGGCCACCATGTGGTACGACTCGCACTGGCTCTGCATGGCGACCCAGTTCTGGAGCGCCCCCAGGTAGTTCCCGAGATGGAGACGCCCCGTCGGACGCATCCCCGAGAGAACGCGCGGGCGCTTTCCTCCGGCGTGGCTCATAGGAGCCCTCCCGTGACGATGGAGCCGACCGTGTGGACGAAGGGCGAGACGATCATCCCGATGATGCTCACGCCGCTGATCGAGCCGATCAGCACGAGCCCCAGGAGGAGCATCGGCCCGTACGACTCGAACGCGCGGTAGCGCTCGGCCTGCATGGGCGGGAGGAGCCCCGTCAGGACGCGCGATCCGTCGAGCGGAAAGATCGGGATCATGTTGAAGGCGGCGAGAACCAGGTTCATTTGCACGCTCTTCGCGATCATGTAGACGCCGGCGGAGCCCATGGAGCCGCTCGCCTGCATCTCGCCCAGGGGCAGGAGCCGCAGCGCCGTGCCGAACACGATGGCGAGCAGCACGTTCGAAACCGGGCCCGCCAGCGCGATCCACATCATGTCGCGGCGCGGGTGGGCGAGATAACGAGTGTCGACCGGGATCGGCTTCGCCCATCCGAAGCCCATCAGGAAGAGCAGGATCGTGCCGAGCGGATCGAGGTGCGAGATCGGGTTCAGCGTGAGCCGTCCGAGGAGACGCGCGGTCGGGTCCCCCAAGCGCATGGCGACGTACCCGTGGCTCCATTCGTGCAGGGTGAGCGCGAACAGGATCGGCGGGATGCTCAGCAGGAGGTCGACGGGATTACTCAGCACGCGGGTGATCCGAGTGGGAGCCGGGGCGGCGCGGCCACACCGCCTCTAGGGTTTCTCGTCACTGGGTGGCGAGGGCGCGGGCCCCATGTAGACCTGGCAGGAATGCGTGAGCCAGCGCTCGGCCGCCGCCCGGACGTCCTCCGGGGTCAGATGGAGGAGCGCGGTCTCGAACCGGGTTGGGTAGTCGAGGCCCTGCCCCTGCGACACGTATCGGGCGATCATGCGCGCGCGCGTGAGCGGATCGTCCTGCTTGAAGAAGAAGCCGTTCTGGACGCGCTTCAGCTGCACCGTCCATTCGCCCTTCTCGAGCGGCACCGTGCGCAGCCGATCGAGCACCGCGAGCGACGTGTCGCGCGCGGCCGCCAATTTCTCGGTCGTGGCGCCGAAGTAGACCGCGATGGAGCCGCGCGTCGGGAAGAGCGTGAAGGCGATGCCGGGCGACACGGCGTCGTCCCGCACCTGCATCCAGTAGGTGATCGGCGAGCGATCCTCCGAGCGAAGATAGGAATCGATCATCGCGAAGGCGGGATAGTCGGGATCGGCGTAGCCGGGCGCCGGATAGCCGATGATGCAGGCGTGGGCGAGCCACGGCTTCTCTTTCACGATCGTGGTGTCGGCCGCGAGGGGGCTCGGTTCGGGGCCCGCCGGTTCGATGGGAGGTCCGGGCGCGGCGCCCGCGAACATCTTCTCCAGCTGCGACATGAGCTTCTTGCCGTCGACGTTCCCGATGAAGACGATGGTGAGATTTCCGCCGACCGTCACCTTCTTGTGGAGATCCACGATGTCCGAACGACGCGCCTGCGCGATCGCCGGGACGAGTCCCTGCAGGTGACGCTGGTAGGGAGTCCCCGCGTACATGACCGAGAGAAACTGACCGTAGGCGGCCGGAATCGGACTCTCCGCCGCGAACGTCGCGTCGCTCGAGGCGCGCACGCGCTCCGCTTCGAACGTCGAGTCGGCCAGCGCCGGCGAGAGGACGACGTCGGCCAGGATCTCCGCGGCGCCCGCCGCGTGGTCGTGGTCGGTGCCGATGGAAATCTCGCCCACGTCCGCTCCGATCCCCGCGTCGAGCGTGGCGTTGTTTCCGCGGAGCCGGACGAGGAATTCGGAGTCGCTCGACTTCGATGTTCCGCGAACCATCGTCTGCAGGAGGACGTTGCCGAGACCCGAGTTCTCTTCCGTCTCGTATCGCGTCCCCATCCGGATCGCGGCCACGCCCGCCACGAAATAGACCGTCCGCTGCTCCTGGACCAGGAGATGCACGCCGTTCTTCAGCGTCTTCTCCAGATACGGGAGGCCCGGGTCGTACGTGGGGACGCGCGGCCGTTCGGGGAGACTGTCGGGGACGGCTCGCTCCTGGGCCGCCACGGGGGCCGCGAGGATGAGCGCCGTCAACAGCGGCAGGATGCCGCTCCAGCGGCCGAAACGGGCGAAATCGGGGGTCACACGACGGGGCGACGGCATCGATTCGATTCGCATGGCTAACCCAGGCTAACAGAAGTTGTTACAGGGAGTCAACGGCCGCCCGCCCCGCGGAGCCGATCGCCGGGCGGGCGTTCCGTTTGGGACACCCCGCGAAAAAGGGCGCGCCACGCGTCAAGCTGCACGACGGAACGGCCGATATTTTCACTAAGGCCGGGGGGCCTTCGTTCGAACCAGAGGGTTCGCATATGACTCGGTACCCCGATCGCGCCGGGCGTGTCCGTCTCGGCGCCGGATTCGCGGTGTGGGGGGCGCTTCTGGCCCTGGAACTGGCGTTCGCCCTGCCGGCGAGCGCCGGCAGGCCCGAGGCGGTCGACGTTCAGGGCGCCGTGGCCGAATTTCGCCAGATCTGTTCGGAGCTCGAGCAGGCGCGGGCGGGGCTCGGCGCCGGCACGCTCGGGGACGAGGAGTTCGCGGACCGAGTCCTCGACCTCTTCGTCAGGGCCGACAGTCTCCAGCACATGCTTCCGCGCGGCGGGTGGGTCCGGAACGCCGGAAACGCCACCGGCGGCTTCGCCCTGTCACGGGCGCTCCGCTACCTCATCGAATCGCTACGGGAGAACTACGTCGGAATCGCGTCGAAGAACGGAATCGACTTCGTGGAGGCGGATCGGGCGTATCAGGCCGCGGTGGCGTGGCGCCCGGACCTCGAGGCGTCCGCCGCGACCGCGGCACGTTGAAGGTAAGTGGAGCTGGCGGGGATCGAACCCGCTACCTCTTGACTGCCAGTCAAGCGCTCTCCCATCTGAGCTACAGCCCCGCGCGGATTGGTGCCGAAAAAAGGTACGACGAGCCCCGCACGCGCGTCAACCAGCATCCCGCGCGCGTTCTCGCCCGAGCGGCGACTTGACCCTTTTCCTTCTCACAGCGAGACTCACGTCGTGAACGCGCATCTTCGACCATTCCAGGGCCGTCGCTACCACTTCAGCGGCGTGGGCGGCAGCGGCATGGCGCCCCTGGCGCTCCTGGCCGCGTCGCTCGGCGCCGACGTGACGGGCTCGGACCGAAATCACGATCGCGGCATCGAACTCCCCATCTTCGATCACCTCGCGCGGGGCGGCGTCCGCCTGGCGGCCCAGGACGGCTCGGCGGTCCACGCGGGGCTCGACGCGGTCGTCTACTCGACCGCCGTGGAGCGTTCGAATCCCGACTTCCGCGCGGCCGAGGAACTGGGCGTCACCCTCGTTCGCCGCGGCTCGTTCCTGGCGTCGATCGCGGGGGCGCGGCGCGCCGTCGCGGTCGCGGGAACGAGCGGCAAGTCGACCGTGACCGCGATGGTGGCCCACATCTTCGTCCGCGAGGGGCTCGACCCCTCGTTTCTCGGCGGCGGCGCCGCCGTCGATCTCCCCGGCACGATTCCTCCCGGAAGCCTCCGGCTCGGCGGGAGCGATTGGTTCGTCGTGGAGACCGACGAGAGCGACGGAAGCGTGGCCGAGTTCGCGCCCGCCATCTCGCTCCTGACGAACCTGAGCCGAGACCACAAAGAGATCGACGAGACGGCCCGGAACTTCGGGCGGCTCCTGGAGCAGACTCGAGAGACCCTCGTCCTCCACGTCGGCGACGCGCCGCTCGCCCGCGTTCCCCTCCCTGCCGGGCTTCGCACGATCCGCGTGGCCGTCGAGGACGAGACGACGTGGAGCGAGCCCGATCTCGTGGCCCGCCGTCTCCGGATGGATCCCTTCGGCGTGAGCTACGACTTGGCCGGCACGACGGTTCGGGTCCCCTTTCCGGGGAGGCTCACCGTCGAGAACTCGCTCCACGCCATCGTCGCCGCCACGGCGGCCGGCATCCCGCTCGCCCGAGCCGCGGCCGCGCTCGGCGATTTCGCGGGCGTCCGCCGCAGGCTCGAGCGGGTCGGCGTGGTGAACGACGTCGACGTCTTCGACGACTACGCCCACAACCCCGTGAAGATCGAGGCCGCGCTCGAGGCGCTCCGCCCACCCGGTTCGCTCTGGGTCTACTATCAGCCGCACGGATACGGACCGACGCGCTTCTTCGCCGACGCGCTGGTCGAGACGTTCAAGTCCGTGATCCGCCCCGGCGATCGTCTTCTCCTGGCGCCGATCTACGACGCGGGCGGAACGGCCGACCGCTCGATCCGCAGCGAGGACCTCGTGGCGAGACTCGCGGCGCTCGGCGTGCCGGCGACCGTGGCCGGCACCCGCGACGGCACCGCCCTCCTCCTCGCCGAGGCGCGCCCCGGCGATCGGATCGTGGTGATGGGCGCGCGCGACGACACCCTTCCCCTATTCGCGCGCAGCCTCCTCCCCGTGCTGGCCGCGCGACCCACGGCCGCGGCGAGCCGCCCAGACCCCCGCTAGTCCTCCAAGCCAGGCGGCGAGAGCGGCCGGCTCCGGCACGGCCGCCGAAACGGGCGGAGGCGCCGAATCCTCGCCCGGGCCCATGAACGAACCGGTCCAGGCGCCGCTCGTCACCGACACGCCGCCGCTCGAGAAGGTCGGCAGATCGAAGCCGAACGCGATGCGGGCGCCGTCGACCTCCCGCCCGAACGCGGCGATCCGGATGAAATCGGGAACGTCGACCGATTCACCCGGCGCGAGCCGGAGCCCCGCGAGGTAGAGCGCGAGTTCGTAGCCCGACGCCCCCGTCACCGAGATCCAGCAGTCGGCCACGCCGGTGGCCGCTCCGCCGCCCCCTCCCTGCGAACCGACGACGTCGCTCGGAACCGCTTCGAGCGAACCCGTGAGATCGAGGACCGTGCGGCTCACGCCGCCCGCCGTGCCCGTCCCACCCGGTTTCGCGGCTCCGCCGGCGGCCACGTTCGTCTTCGTCGAGTAGCCCGTGATTCCCGACACCGACGTGAGCACCGAGACGCCCGGAAGGAATTCCGGGAAGGCGATCTCGCGGTCCGACGTGTTCGTGATCCGGACGGTGAGCCCGAGGAGCGCCCCGGTCGCGGGATCGACCAGAGCGGGCGAACCGAGCTGCGCGAGGGTGGAGCCGGAGAGCGATTCCTGCGCCAGCGGATCGGCGAGCAGGGTGCTTCCGTCGACCCCCGTGAGGCCCTGAACGACGGTCAGCGTGAGGAGCCCGGCCGCCGCCGGCCCGGCGGCGGTGAGCAAGACAGACGCGAAGAGCAGATGACGTAGAGCGCGCGGCACGAAGTCCTCCCTTCCATGGTTGGCTCGGAGACGCGGGGAGCGCGGGAAGGGAATGCGAGAGCCGTGCCGAAACGCGCGCGCGGATCGAAAGTCGTGGAATCGCTCGTGCGGGCGCGGCGCGCACCCGCAAGGGCCCGCCGCTCCGTCCCGCTCGCGTCGTCCGAAATGCAAACCGGCGTCGACGTGACGTCGACGCCGGTTGACGCTGATCGAATCATCGCGGGGGGATCCCCCGCGCCCGCCGGGAGCTACCCGACGTACTCGGTGATCGCCTTCCCCTGCAGGAAGAGTCCGAGATAATCTCGTCCACCGGCCTTCGAGTCGGTCCCGCTCATGTTGAAGCCGCCGAAGGGATGGATTCCGACAAGGGCGCCGGTGCACTTTCGGTTGAGGTAGAGATTCCCGACGTGGAGTCGGGCTTTCGCCTCCACCAGCTTCGCGCGGTCGCGCGAGTAGTACGCGCCGGTGAGCCCGTAGATGGTGCCGTTCGCGATCTCGATCGACTCCTGGAACGAGGAAGCCGGAATCACGGCCAGAACCGGCCCGAAGATCTCCTCCTGAGCGATGCGGGCCTTCGAGCCGATGTCGGCGATCACGGTCGGCTGGAGGAAGTAGCCCGGCCCGCTATGCTTCCCGCCGCCGGCGATCAGGCGCCCCTCCTTCTTCCCGATCTCCATGTACTCGAGGATCGTCTTCTCGGCGCCCGCGTTCACGACCGGCCCGAGGTAGTTCTCCTTCTTCTCGGGGGGACCGACCGTCATCGCCTGCACCTTGGGCGCGAGACGCGACAGGAACTCGTCGTAGACCTTCCTGTGCACGATGGCGCGCGAGCAGGCGGAGCACTTCTGCCCCTGGAAGCCGAACGCGCCCGCGTAGACTCCCGCGACCGCCGCGTCGAGATCGCCGTCCTCGTCGACGATCGTGAAGTCCTTGCCGCCCATCTCGAGGATCGCCCGCTTGAGCCAGATCTGCCCCTTCTGCACTTTCGCGGCGCGCTCGTTGATGCCGATGCCGACCGGCATGGAGCCTGTGAAGGCGATGAATCGCACCTGGGGGTGCTCGACGAGCGCGTCGCCCACCGTGCCGCCCGGGCCGGGAAGGAAGTTCAGCACGCCCGGCGGGACGCCGGCCTCTTCGAGGGCTTCGAAGAGCTTCCAGGCGATGAGCGGCGCATCGCTCGACGGCTTCAGGATGCAGGTGTTCCCGGTCACGATCGTGGCGACGGTCATGCCGAGCGTGATGGCGCAGGGGAAGTTCCAGGGCGGAATGACGACGCCGACGCCGAGCGGGATGTAGACGAGCGAGTTGTTCTCCCCCGGATACGGCGTGATCGGCTGCGCGCCGCCGTATCGGATCATCTCCCTCGCGTAGAACTCGCAGAAGTCGATCGCCTCGGCCGTGTCGCCGTCGGCCTCGCCCCAGTTCTTCCCGACCTCGAGGACCATGGTGGCGCTCATCTCGTGGCGGCGGCGGCGCAGGATGCCGGCCGCGCGCAGGAGAACGTTCGCGCGCTCCTCCGCCGGAACGGCCGCCCACGCCGGGAAGGCCTTCG
>DASTKG010000115.1:0-35384 GCA_035716005.1 Candidatus Eiseniibacteriota bacterium | reverse complement strand
CCGCGGCGGCGACTGGGTGACGCTTCGCGGCGAGCTGGGGGCGGGAAAGACGACGCTCGTCTCGGGGATCCTCGACGCGATCCATCCGGGACTTCGCGGCCGGAGCCCGACCTACGTCCTGGTCGAGGTCTACGGCGAGGGGGGCGCCGGCCCCCGCGTCGTGCACGCCGACCTCTACCGGCTGAATCGTCCGGGCGAGTACGAAACGCTCGGCCTCGACGACCTCGCCACGCCCGACTCCATCGTCCTCGTCGAATGGGCCGACCGGGCCGAGAGCCAACTCCCCGACGATCGTCTCGAGGTCGAGCTCCGCTATCTCGCGCCCTCCCTCGGCGAGGGGCGCGAGATCCGGCTCCGCCCGCGCGGCGATCGCTTCGAGGCGATGGCCCGCGAGGGATTCTTCGACCGCGACCGCTGGCATCATGCGCTCCATCCTGGGAATTGACACCGCGAGCCCCCGCGGCTCGCTGGCGCTTCTCGTCGACGGCGCGCCGCGCGGAACGGCGGCGCTCTCCCGGGGCGAGCACTCGAGCGGCCTCGCGACCGCCGCCGCGCGCCTGATGGCGGACGCGGGGCTCGGGGCGGGGCTCGCCTCGCTCGGCGGCCTCGCCGTCTCGCGGGGGCCGGGCTCCTTCACCGGGCTCCGCATCGGGCTCGCCTGGGCCAAGGGGATCGCGGTCGGCGCGGGCGTTCCGCTCGTGCTCGTCTCGGCGCACGAGGCGGCGGCGCACGCCGCGGCCGTCGCGGGGGCGCGGGCCGGCGACCTTCTCGTCACGGTGACGCCCGGGGAGCGAAAGCAGGTGGAATTCGCGCTCTGGGAGGCGCCCGCCGCGGCGCGCTCCCGGCCGCGGCCGCTGCAACCGCCCGAGTCGATTCCCGAAGACGATCTGACCGACCGGCTCCTCGCGCTCTCGTCGAGCGGGGGCGCCTGGGCCGGGCGAACGTTCCGCGCGATCCCGGCCAACGACGCCATCGCGGCGCTCCTCGACGAAGAGGATATTCCGCGCACGCCGGTCCTCGATCTCGCCGAGTCGGTCGCGGCGGTCGGCGATCTCCTGCTCCAGTCCGGCGAATCCTCCGATGTCGTGCTCGCCGCCCCCTCCTACGGGCGCGCCCCCAACGCGAGGAAGCCGCCGGCATGACCTACGTCGATCAGGTCCGGATCGTGCCGATCACGACGAGCCACATCGACGCGATCGTCGCCATGGAGAAGCGCTGCTTCAGCGACCCGTGGACGCGCGGCATGTTCCGGTCCGAGATCGAGCTGGCCGGGGGCACGTACGCGAGGGCCGCCTTCGTGGGGGAGACCCTGGCGGGCTACTCCTTCGCGGTCATCGTGGCGGACGAAGCCCACCTCGGCAACCTGGCGGTCGATCCGGTGTATCGCCGGAAGGGGATCGCGCAGACTCTCCTCCTCGATCTCCTCACGGCCGCGAGGAGCCAGGCGATCCGACGGGTGACGCTCGAGGTGCGCGAATCGAACTCGATCGCTCGTAACTTCTACGCGCGGAACGGATTCGTGGATATCGCGATCCGCAAGAGCTACTACCGCAACCCCGTCGAGGATGCTATCGTGATGCTCCTGATGCTCCCAGGGGGATCCAGCGCATGACGTGGCTTCGAAAGGCGAAGGAAGGGCTCAAGGCGCAGCAGAAGCGACGCGAGCTCCCCGACGGCCTCTGGTCCAAATGCGAGGAATGCGGCGAGATCCTCTACCACAAGGAGCTCGAGCGGAATCTCTGGACCTGCGGCAAGTGCGGATTCCACTTCCGGATTTCCGCGCGCTCCTACGCGAAGATCCTCCTCGACGAAGGCTCCTTCGAGGAGCGCTACAGCGAGGTCGTCTCCACCGATCCCCTCCGCTTCCGCGATTCCCGCCGCTACGTCGACCGCATCAAGAAGGCGCGTGAGCAGACCGGGCTGAGCGAGGCGGTGCTCTGCGGCGACGCCCTCATCGAGGAGATGCCGGTGGTGGTCGCCATCATGGACTTCGACTTCCTCGGCGGGAGCCTCGCGTCGGCGGCGGGAGAGCGGATCGCGCGCTCGATCCTCCACGCCATCGAGACGCGGCGTCCCCTGATCATCCTCTCCGCCTCCGGCGGCGCGCGCATGTTCGAGGGAATCCTCTCGCTCATGCAGATGGCGAAGGCGAACGCGCTCCTCGCCCGGCTCTCCGACGCGGGAATTCCCTACATCTCGGTCCTCACGCACCCGACCACGGGCGGCGTCACCGCCTCCTTCGCGTCGGTGGGGGACGTGATCCTCGCCGAGCCGAAGGCGCTCATCGGCTTCGCGGGGCCGCGCGTCATCAAGCAGACCATCGGACAGGAGCTTCCGGAGGGATTCCAGCGCTCCGAGTTCCTGCTCCAGAAGGGGATGCTCGACCGGATCGTTCCGCGCTCGGAGATGCGGAAGACGCTGGGGTGGCTCCTCCGCTTCTTCGCCGCCGCGGAACGGCTGCCGCATCCGCCGCGCCGCCGGGCCGGCGAGTCCCTCGCGCGCTTCCGTGCCGCGTCGGAGCCCGTGCCCGAGCCGGTGGGCCACTCGCCGCGGGCCACGCCCGCGCCGGCCGCCCCCGCTCCACCCGAGCCCCAGCCCGCCACGACCGCCGGAGCCGACCTCAAGGACGAATGACGGCGATCGCCGGCCACCCGCTCGCGCGGCGGCTCGAGGATCTCTACCGCTTGGAGCGGAGCGGGATGCGGCTCGGACTCGAGGGAATCGAAGCCCTCCTGGGGCCCGCCGGAAGGCCCGACCGCGCCTTTCCGAGCGCCTTGATCGCCGGCACGAACGGGAAGGGCTCCACCGCGGCCCATCTCTCCTCGATCCTTCGCGCCGCCGGCAAGCGGGTCGGCCTCTACACGTCGCCCCATCTCCTCCGCTTCAACGAGCGGATCCGGATCGACGGCGCGGAGATCTCCGACGACGCGCTCGAGGCGCTCCTCAATCGCTGGTGGCCCCGCTACGAGGCGACCCGTCCCTCCTTCTTCGAGGCGACGACGGCGCTCTGCTTCGATCACTTCGCCCAGTCGCGCGTCGACTTCGCCGTGGCGGAGGTCGGCCTCGGCGGGCGGCTCGACGCCACGAACATCCTCACGCCGCGCGTCTCCGTCATCACGACGATCGCGCTCGACCACGCGGAAATCCTCGGCCGGACGCTCGGGCGCATCGCCCGCGAGAAGGCGGGCATCGTGAAAGAGGGGGGAACGCTCGTCCTGGGCGTGCGGAGCGCGGAGCCGCGGAGGGAAATCCTCCGAGCGGCCGCCGAGAGAGGCGCGCGCGTCCTTCGACTCGGCGCCGACGCCCGATACGCCGCGCGCGGGGTCGACGCCGGCGGCACGACGTTCCGCCTCGCCACCTCTTCGTTCCGAGGAACCCTGCGCACGCCTCTCATCGGCCTCCACCAGGCGCGAAACGCCGCGCTCGCCGCGCTCGCCGCGGAGGCCATTCTCGAGGGCGAGGGCGCCGGCGCGTCCGCGATCGCCGCCGCCATCGCGGCCGGCATCGAGCGGACCCACTGGCCCGCTCGGGCCGAGCTGCTGCCCGGCGATCCGCCGATCCTCCTCGACGCCGCGCACAACGAGGAGGGAGCCGAGGCGATCGCCGCCACCGCCGCGGCGCTCTTCGGGAGCCGCCCGCTCGCCGTCGTGGCCGCGTTCAGCCGCGACAAGCAGCACGCCTCGATTCTCCGCGCGCTGGGAAAGGCCGCCACCCGATTCACGCTCACGCAGTTCGCGGGCGAGCGCGCGACCCCCGTCGACAGGCTCCTCGCCGCGGCGCCGGCGAGCCATCCGGAGGCCGAGGGGATTCCGATCCCCGGCGAAGCGATCGATCGCGCGATCGCGTGGGCCAGGGGCCGCGGCGGCGCCGTCCTCGTGACGGGCTCCTTCTACCTGATCGGAGAAGCGATCGCGCACCTCCACCGGGAGGTGCCGCGTGCGCTCTAGCCCGCGCGCCGTCACCCGGGCCGCCCTCTGCGCCGCGGCCTTCGCCGTCGCCTGGGCCGGCGCGGCGCCGACTCCGGCGCGAGGGGCCGCGCCGCCCCCGCCCGCGGCCGACGAGCCCTACCGGCTGAGCGCCGACCACCTCGAGGGATCGGCGGGCTCCGACGACAACGTTCTCCGGGCCAGGAAGGTGACCGTGGTGCACGGCGCCACGCGCGTCTTCGGCGACTCGGCCCAGATCTACCAGAGCCGCGAGTTCGTCGTCTTTCGCGGAAACGTGAAGGTGATCGACGGAACGACCGTCATGCGGGGAACCGAGGCCTCGTACGACCGGAAGACGAGGATCGCCGTGCTTCGGGGCAACGTGCGGATCGAGGACAGCGGGACCGAGATCACCGGGCAGGAAGCGACCTTCGACCGCGACCGGAATCTCTCGATCATCACCGGAAACCCGATGCTGCGCGACTCGGTGCGCACGCTCCACGCCGATCGCATCGAATACGACCGCGGCCGCGACATCGCCACGGCCATCGGAAACGTCGACGCCGAGGACCGCGCCGAGAGCACGCGCGTCCGGGCCGGCCGGCTTCGCTACGACCGGCGCGCCGACTACGCCTGGGCGGAGGAATCGCCGAGCCTCACGCTCATGGAAGCCGGCGGGCACGCCACCGACATCCACGCCGACTCCCTTCGCTTCGACAACGCGCGAAGCCGCGCGTTCGCGATCGGAAACGTGCGGATCGACCGCGACAGCCTCCACGCCACCTGCGGCCGGGCCTCGTTCTACCGGCAGGAGGACCGGGCTCTCCTCCTGGACGAGCCGCGTGCCGTGAGCCCCGAAGGCGTCGCGCGCGGCGACAGCATCGAGGTCCGGTTCCGCGGCGGGAAGATCGCCTCGCTCCAGATGCGCCCGCGCGCCTCGGTCGAATACGAGGAGCGGACCGCGGCGGGCCGCGGCGAACGGAACACCGTGACGGGCGACACGATCACGCTCTATCTCGAGGGGGACCGCGCGCGCGAGGCCTTCATCGTCGGGAACGCGAAGAGCCTCTACTGGCCCTCCTCCGCCGACAGCTCGCAGGGAGGGCGGAACGAGGCGCGGGGCGACACGATCCGGGTGGCCTTCGAGGACGGGAAGCCGAGGCACGCCACGGTGCTCGGGCGAAGCGTGGGGATCTACTACATGGCGGCCGAGGGGGACACGCTCGCCTCGGCGCGCCGCGAGAAGATCGACTACCACGGCGAGCGGATCGAGTACGACGTGGAGGGCCGCCTGGTCGACGTCGTCGGATCGGCCGACGTGACCTACAAGGAGATGAATCTCCAGGCCAACCGCGTCCACTTCGACGCGCAGCGGCAGAAGATGCGCGCCGACGGGGAGCCGGTGCTCCAGGACGGGAAGGACCGGATCACCGGCGGCACCATGACCTACGACCTCGTCAGCCGGCGCGGCACCGTCTTCGAGGGGCGGACGAACTACGATCGCGGCTATTTCTACGGAGAAGAGGTCCGGCGCGTCTCCGAGAGCGTCTTCAACGTGAAGGACGGCTCCTACACGACGTGCGAGCTGGAGGAGCCCCACTACCACTTCGCCTCCTCGAAGATGCGCCTGAAGATCCACGACAAGGCGGTCGCGAAGCCGGTGATCTTCTACATCAAGCGCATCCCGGTCCTCGCGCTCCCGTTCTACGTCTTCCCGATCAACAACGGGCGCCATTCGGGCTTCCAGCTTCCGCAAGTGGAGTTCGGCTCGTCCAGCGCCGGCGGAAAGTTCGTGCGGAACGTCGGCTACTACTGGGCCATCAGCGACTACCTCGACGCGACGGCGTGGGGCGACTACTACCAGGCGACGCAGTGGATCGCGCACGGGCTCTTCCGCTACAACAAGCGGTACCAGTACCAGGGGCAGTTCAGCGGCTCCTATAAGCAGTCGCTCGGATCCGACTACCAGCAGTCGGCCTGGGACCTCCAGGGGAATCACTTCCAGACGCTCTCGCCCGGCTTCACCCTGCGCGGGCTCGCCAATCTCACGAACTCCTCCGCCTACTACCGCGACGCGAGCGTCGGACAGCCCGCCGCGAAGCGCGTGCAGCGGAATCTCCGCTCCAGCGTCTCGATCGACCGGACCTGGTCGGGCGCGACGCTCAACCTCGGGCTCCTCCGGAACCAGGATCTCGACCCCGATCCCGACGGCCTCAGGCTCGAGAAGCAGCTCCCGTCCGTCGTCTTCAGCCTTCCGCGGCGGCCGATCGGCCGCCTGGCGCGCGGGCGCGACCCGGCGCGCTTCCCGTGGCTGTCGCAGACGGTGTTCGGCCTCACCTCGCGCGTCGTGAGCCAGGACAACGTCTACGTGAACAACTTCAACGTGGCGTATCCCGAATCGGCGTTCGACGACAGCACCGACGCCCGAACCTCCGTCCGTCACGACCTCTCGCTCACCGACGTGCGGCGGGCCTTCGGATTCGTCGCCTTCTCCATCGGGATGACCTACACGGAGGTCTTCACGACGCGCGATCAGGCGGGGAACAAGAACCAGCGCGCCGGGGTCTGGGGCGGAAACCTTTCGACCAACACGCAGCTCTTCGGCACCTTCCAGCCTTCGCTCGGGCCGCTCCGCGCCATTCGGCACGTCGTGACCCCGGAGGTCGGCTTCGCCTATCAGCCCTCGTATCCGGGCCTCTTCTACGAGAAGAGCCCGGGAATCATGGCGCCGCGCTTCGACGGCGTGAGCGGGATCGGCGCGCTCGGCGCCTCGGAGCGGAGGTCCCTCGTCTACTCGCTGAGGAACGACTTCCACCTCAAGTGGGGGGACGCGCAGCAGCCGAAGGTGATCAACAACTTCATCCAGATGCGGACCAGCGGCTCCTACGACTTCCTGGCGAGCCGCACCGGGGCGAAGCCCTTCTCCGACATCGGCACCACCCTCCGGCTCGTGCCGGTGCCGCGCAGCGACTTCTCGTTCGCATTCCTGCACAACCCGTACGACCTGCGGCTCCTCAATTTCAGCGCCTCGACGGGATTCACGGTCACGGGACGCTCCGCGGCGGGCGTCGATCAGACCGCGGCGGCGGGCGCCGCGGGGAGTTACGGCGCCATGGGCGGCCAGGGCTCGGCGGGCGGACTCTACGGCACCTCGGGTTCGGCGCTCCGGCCCGGCCAGACGGCCGGCGGCCTCCCCTGGTCGCTCACCCTCTCCGTCTCCTACCAGGGCTCCCGGGCGCGGAACACGACGCCGGGCGGCGCCCCCTACAAGCCGTGGTTCTCCAACGCGCGGACCAACGGCTACCTGGGCCTCAACTTCTCCCGCAACTGGCGCGTGGAATACGCGAACCAGTTCGATCTGCTGAACGGCCAGCTCGTGGCGCAGAACTTCAGCGTGACGCGGGATCTCCACTGCTGGCAGGCGCAGTTCACGCGGAGCCTGTCGGGCACGACGGAGGAGTACTACTTCAAGATCAACGTGAAGAATCTTCCGGAGGTCTACTACGAGCAGGGCTCGAGGGGGATGCGCGGCTTCGGCGGCGTCGACCAGTTGTACTGACCCCGCCGAAAAACCGCATGGGGACGCAGAATCGCGTTGACCCCCTGGGAGGCGGGGCGTACCGTCCGGAGCGTTCCTCGAAAGGAGGTGAGTGAATCGTGAACAAGACCGAACTCGTGGCTACCATCGCGAAGAAGGCGAGCATCTCCTCGCGCCAGGCGAGATCCGTCGTCGAGATGATCTTCTCTCCGGGGAAGGAGGGCGTCATCGCGGCCGCGCTCATGTCGGGAAAGAAGGTCCAGATCACCGGATTCGGAACCTTCGAGACCCGCAAGCGCAAGGCGCGCGACGGACGCAACCCCCAGACGGGCGAACGGATCAAGATCGCCGCGTCCCGCTTTCCGGCCTTCCATGCCGGCAAGGCGCTCAAGGACCGCGTAAAGAAGTAGTCCCCCCATCGAAATCTTCGAGGCGGGGCGGCCCGAAACGCCGCCCCGCCTCCTTTTTTCACCCCCGCCTTGAACCTGCGAAGCGCTGCGGGGTATAGTTTTCCGACGAGCCGCCGATACAACTTCATGCCCGAAGGAGGTGATTCCGCTGAGCCGAGTTCGATACCTGCTCTTTCTGGTTGTGGCGCTTCTGCTTACGGCAGCCGCGACGCTCCAGGGGAAGAGTGCTCCCGTCGACCTGCTGATCCAGAGCACGACCGACGTATTCGGGGAACTCGCCCCCTGTGGCTGACACGCTCACCCGCTAGGCGGACTCGCCCGGAGGGCGAGTCAACTCAAGATCGGTGAGATGAAGTTCCCGAACCACTTCCTCGTGGACGCGGGCGATTTCTTCGGCTTCGGCGGCGTCCAGGACTCGCTGAAGAGCGGGTACATGGTCCAGATGATGGACCGCCTCGGCTACGACGTGGTGACGCTCGGCGAACGGGAATTCAGCTTCGGGCAGCAGTACCTGCTCGACTCGTTCAAGAAGACGAAGATGGACATCGTCTCGGCGAACCTCGTCTTCTCGACGACGAAGAAGCCGTTCGTGAAGCCGTACGTGATCCGGAAGATCGGCTCGGTGCGCGTCGCGTTCACGGGCTTCATCTTCAAGGACGCCAAGATCCGCACGCTTCCGACGGAGACCGCGCTCGAGATCCTCGATCCGATCGCGACCGCGAAGACGCTCATTCCGGAACTGCGGAAGAAGGCCGACATCGTGGTGGTTCTCTCCCATCTGGGCCTCCCGGAGGGGCAGAAGCTCACGGTGGAGGTCCCCGGGATCGACGTGATGGTCTTCGGGCACCAGGCGGGGCTCTTCAAGCAGATCGTCCAGACGCAGGGCGTCGTGAACGTGCGGGGCGGCGAGCGGGGCCAGTACATCCCGGCGATCCACCTCGTCGTCGAGGACGGGAAGATCACCTCCTACGACGGCGAAGTCGTGACGCTCGACGACAAGGTGCCCGCGGACGACACGATGAACGAGCTGGTCGACACGTTCCAGGACGGGCTGAACAAGCGCTTCGCCCAGCAGAATCAGCAGCAGGCGCAGCAGCAGGCGGCCGCCACCCAGCAGACGCTGGCCGGCGACCACTACCTCGGCGAGAAGACCTGCCGGCGCTGCCACGAGACGGAGTACCAGAAATACCTGAAGCAAGGGCACGCGCACGCGTTCGAGACGCTCGTGAAGGCGGAGCGCGACGCGACGCCGGAGTGTCTCGCCTGTCACGTCGTCGGACTCGGCCAGGCGGGCGGGTTCATCTCGAAGCAGTCGACCCCGGATCTGGTGAATGTCCAATGCGAGAATTGCCACGGCATGGGAACGAAACACCCGGACGGATCCACGCCGGCCGCGGCGGACGCGTGCATCCGGTGCCATACCCACGAGCAGAGCCCGAACTTCAACTATGACGAGGCTCTCGAGAAGATCAATCACTGGGATTAGGCCGTTCCGCCACGCGGCTCCTCGGACGATCCCGGTCGTCGCCGCGATCCTCGCCGTGGCTCTCGCCGCGGCGTCGGCGCTCCCGTCGCGAGCCTCGGGTCAGACCCTCAAGCTCCACGCCCTCCATCTTCCCGCCCAGGACCTCGTCGGCACCTGGGTCTCCTTCCATGGACGCTCGCAGAGCCGCGGTTCGCCCATCCGCGAATTCGATCAGCGTCTGGCGGTCGTCTCCAAGGAGGATTTGGGACGGGGCCGCTGGGGTCTCTGGGTCGAGCTGAAGACCACCGACACGCGCGGCGGGAGCCGCGTCGAGCGCGGCCTCTTCGCTTCGCCGTCGCTGCGCGGGAAGGTTCTCCTCCCGGGCCAGGACCCGTCACAACTCGGTCTCTCCACGCCCGACCCGGAGAGCGGCGACGATCCCGGCGACGACGCCGCGGCGGCCGACGAGGGCGCCGACCTCGTGCTCGTCCGCTACCAGGCCATGAACGGCAACAAGCTCTACGAATATCCCGTCGGCAACGCGCGCCACGCGCGATCGGGGGGGGAGGTCTCCTCGTTCGAGCTCTTCGAGTACGACCCGGGCGTGACGCCGATCCGCGCGACGATCGGGCCCGACACGCTCCGGCTCGGGCGGCGCGTCGTGCCGGCCGAGGTCGAGCGGGTCCGCCGGTTCGGAACGGACGAGTGGCCCTCGAGCGACGACTCGACCGGCATCCAGCGGCTCGTGCTCACGCAGACCTTCTGGAGAAACAACGCGGTCCCGCTCACCGGATACGCCCGCTCGATCTTCCGGGCGGAGATGAGGCGGATCCCCTGGGACATGACCGCCGACAGTCTTCTCTCCGGCGTCCCGAGAGCCGCGCGCCCCGATTCGACGCTCCTCGCGGCGGCGGAGCGGGCGGCCGCCCAGGCCGACAGCCTCCTTCGGGACGATCCCGTCGCTCCCGGCACCGAGGCCACTCCGGCCACGCTGGCGTGGACCGAACTGGTCCTCGCCGATCTGGGGGCGGACGCGAAGCCCGAGATCGACCAGCAGCCCGAAATCCCGGCGGACGCGGACAGCCCCGAGGTCGACCCCTCCGGATATCAGCGGTAGCCGACGCTCCGCGCCGGCGCGGCTCGCCCGTCGCCGCTCTCCCCTCTACAGTTCGAGTCCCCGTCCGCCGATAACCCGTCCGTAAGAGGCGCCTCCCGGACGAGGCGCCGCACGGGAGGGGAACGCGATGAATACCGGTGGTCGAAAGCCGCTCGGGCAGAGCCTCGTCGAGCAAGGGCACCTCTCGCCCGAGGCGCTCTCCCGCGCCCTCGTGGAGCAGCGGCGCACGGGCGCCACGCTCCGCGAAGTCCTCCTGCGGCTCGACCTCGCGCCGGAGGGAGCCATCCTCGACTATTACGAGGAGCAGCTCGGCGTCCCCCGCATGGACCTCTCCACCTACGTGCTCGAGCCGGAAATCGTCCGCCTCATCCCCGAGCGCCTGGCGAGGCAGTACCAGGTCGTGGCTCTCTTCAAGATCGGGAACACCATCACGGTCGCGATGGCCGACCCGCTCGACGTCGTGGCGCGCGACGAGGTCCGCCTCAACACCGGATTCGAGGTCGACGTCGTGGTCGCGTCGGGAACGCAGATCCGCGAGGCGATCGACAAGCACACGCCGGCCTCCGGCGGCCTCGAGTCGATCGTCCGCGAGCAGGCGCTGAAGCAGGCGGCCGCCGCGGTGGCGGCGCGCCCCGAGGAGGACGGCCCCATCATCCGCTTCGTGAACGCCCTCATCGAGCAGGCCGTTCGCGAGGGGGCGTCCGACCTCCACATCGAGCCGGAGGAGAATTCGTTCCGCATCCGCATCCGCGTCGACGGGCAGCTGCGCGAAGTGGCGACGCAGGCGAAGGGGATCTACGCCTCGGTCGTCTCGCGCATCAAGGTCATGGCCTCCCTCGACATCTCCGAGCGGCGCCTCCCGCAGGACGGGCGCATTCGGACGGGTGTGGCCGGGAAGGACTTCGACCTGCGCGTCTCCACCTTCCCGACGATCCACGGCGAGAACGTCGTGCTCCGGCTGCTCGATCTCTCCTCGCCGCTCCGCGGGCTGGCCGATCTCGGAATTTCCTCCGAGTCGCACGTCATCCTCGAGCGGATGGTGGGGCGCCCGACCGGCATCGTCCTCGTGACCGGGCCGACGGGAAGCGGCAAGACGACGACGCTCTACGCCTGCATCCACACGATCAACACCGTGAGCCGGAACATCGCCACGCTCGAGGATCCGGTCGAGTATCACGTGACCGCCGTCCGCCAGACGCAGGTCGACCCCGACATCGGGCTCACCTTCGCGCGCGGGCTCCGCGCCCTCCTGCGCCAGGATCCCGACGTGATCCTGGTCGGCGAGATCCGCGACAACGACACCGCCGAGATCGCGGTCCGCTCGGCTCTGACGGGGCATCTCGTTCTCTCCACGCTCCATACGAACGACGCCGTCGGCGCCGTGCCGCGTCTTCTCGACATGCAGATCGCGCCCTACCTCCTCGCCTCGGCTCTGAACGGAGTCGTGGCCCAGCGGCTCGTCCGGCGGCTCTGCGAGAAGTGCCGGCGTCCGTTCACGCCGCCCGGCGCCGTGCTCGCGTCGCTCGGGATTCGGCCCGGCAGCGGGACGTTCTACGAGGCGGCGGGCTGCCGCGCCTGCGGCGACACCGGATACAAGGGGCGAATCGGCGTCTACGAGATCCTCGAGGTCACGGACGAGATCCGCTCGCTCATCGCCACGCACTCCCAGGTGGAGGAGATCGCGAGGAGCGCGAGGCGGGGCGGCATGAAACTCCTGGCCGAGGACGCGGCGGAGAAGGCCTCGCGCGGGCTCACGAGCCTCGAAGAGGCGCTCCGCGTCACCAAGCGCGACGCGGCCATCTTCGAGGGGAACGCCGCCGCGGACGCGAGCCGCTAGCCGGCCATGGCGACCTACCGGTACCGCGCGCTCGCCGGGTCGGGCGGCGCGGAACAGGGAGTCCTGGAGGCCGACGACCTCGACGGCGCCATCGGCCAGATCCACGCGATGGGGCTCACGCCCGTCCGGGTGGAGGCGAAACCGTCGCCCGGCGCGGGCGTCCCGTCGTTCAAGATTCCCGACCTCTCCTTCCTGAAGCCGCGCGTTCCGACGCGCGAGCTGATCCTCTTCACGCGGCAGCTCGAGACGATGCTCGACGCGGGGCTCCCGCTCGTCCAGGCGCTCGGCATGCTCCGGACCCAATCGACGTGCGCGCCGCTGCGCGAGGCGATCGACCAGGTGGTGAGCGACGTCTCGCAGGGGAGCACGCTCACCGAGGCGATGGGCCGACACCGCCGCTGTTTTCCGGAGCTCTACGTGAGCCTCGTCCACGCGGGCGAGGAGGGAGGGCTCCTCACGCAGATGCTCGATCGCATCGCCGTCATTCTCGAATACGGCGAGGAGACCGAGCAGCGGCTCCGGTCGGCCACCTTCTATCCGATGGTCATCTGCATCGAGCTCGTGGTCGCGTTCCTCGTTCTCGTGAAGTTCGTCCTGCCGAGGTTCTCCAGCCTCTTCAAGGGACTCGGCGCCGATCTGCCGCTGCCGACCCGTCTCCTGATCGGCGTCAGCGACTTCTTCGAGGCCCGCTTCTTCCTGCTCCTCTTCGGAGCCGTGGCGGGGGCGACGGCCTGGATCGTCTGGTCGCGGACGCCGGGAGGCCGCGCGCGCATCGACCGGTGGATCCTCGCCGTCCCGATCTTCGGCGTCGTCTTCCAGAAGCTGATCGTCTCGCGCTTCATCCGGGTTCTCTCGGCCCTTCTCGGCGCCGGCATCCCCGTGGTTCAGGCGCTCTCCATCGCCCGGGGAGTCCTGGGCAACAAGGTGGTCGAAGCCGAGGTCGACCGGATGAGCGAAGGCGTCGTGGGGGGCCAGGGGCTGACCCAGCCGCTCCGCGGCAGCCGGGTCTTTCCGCCCCTCGTCGTCGAGATGGTCGGCGTCGGGGAGGAGACGGGCGCCCTCGACAAGCTCCTGGCGAGGGGGGCGCTATATCTCGACAGGGACGTCGATTACGCCCTCAAGAACCTCTCCAGCGCCCTGGAGCCGATCCTTCTCGTCGTCCTCGGGGTGGGGATTCTCTTCACCGCGCTGGCGGTTTTCCTCCCTCTCTGGAACCTCATGAGCGCCTTCCGGCACTAGGGGGCCGCCCCCTCCCGAGCCTCAAGTTCGGGCTCGATTCAGCCGATCTATCCATGCGTAGGCATCCGCAGCCCTCGGGGGGCTGAACACTCAGGTTCGCACGTCAGGGAGGTCAGAATCATGGTCCGGAAGCATGCGGAGTCGGGCTTCACGTTGATCGAGTTGGTCATCGTGATCGTGATCCTGGGCATTCTCGCCTCGGTCGCGATTCCGAAGTACGAGGACATGCGCGAGCAGGCGCGAGTCGCCACGCTGAAGGGGCAGCTCGGCTCCATTCGCTCGTCGATCGCCATTCAGTACGCGCGTAACGCGCTCAACGGCAACGCCACCTTCCCGGCGCTCGACGGCACGATCTTCGCCGACGGCCACGTCCCGAAGGATCCGGTGAACAACTCCAGCTCCGTCAAGACGACCCCCGGGATCGATAACGCGGGCGGCTGGCAGTACAACTCCACGACCGGAGTCGTGAAGGCGAACCTGAACGCCTACTCGTCGTACTGATCGCCTGAATCACCTGATTCACCCGCCTCACGGCGGACCTGAGCGGAAGCGAGGCGGGGAGGGAACCCCGCCTCGCTCCACCGTTTTCGGGGAAGTTGGTCCAAGGAGAATTTCGATGCGCCGTAGCGTGGCCCTCGAGGCGTTTCTCGCGGCCGGAGCCTCCGGAGCGCTCTATCTTCGAACGCTCGCGCCGGGCGTCGGCTCGGGCGACAGCGGCGAGCTGCTCCTGGCGGCCGATTCGCTCGGCGTGCCGCACCCTCCCGGCTATCCGCTCTGGACGCTCCTGGCGCGCGTGGCGGCGGCGATTCCCGTCTCCTCGCTCGCATGGCGCGTGAACGCGCTCTCCGCGCTCCTCGCCGCCGCGGCCGTCGGGCTCCTCTACCTCCTGGCGCGACGGATCGGCGCGGGACGCTTCGGCGCCTCGATCGCGGCGCTCCTCTTCGGAGCCTCGATCCCCCTCTGGCGCGTCGCGGTGGAAGCGGAAGTCTACGGACTCGCCATCGTCGCGTTCCTCCTTCTCCTCCTCGCGGCGCGGCACGCGGCGGCGGCCCGAAGCGCGGGCCCTCGCGCCGACGCGCTCTTCTTCTTCGTCGCCGGACTCGCCTTCCTGGCGCACCAGACGCTGGCCGCGCCGGCGCTCGTGCTCGCGGTCTGGGTCCTTCGCCGCGGCGTCACGTGGCCGCGCGCCGCCCGCGCGATCGCGTTCACCGTCGCGGGGCTCTCGCCCGCCCTCGTCGTTCCGTGGCGGGCCGCGGAGGGCGCGTCGCTCCTCTGGAAGGCGCGGACTCCGCTCCAGTCGCTCGCCGACGTCTTCACGCGCGACGCCTACGGCGCGGTGGCGCAGAACCGCTGGCGGCTCGATCTCGTCGCGGGGGATCTCGTCTCGATGGGGCGCTCGGTCGCCGCCGGGCTCGGCCTCGCCGCGATCGCGCTTCTCGTCGTGGCGCTCGTCGCGGAGCGCCGGCGCCGCGGGGCTCGCGGACTCCGTCTCCTCGGAGCGCCGGCCGCGGCCGCCCTCTCCGTGCCGGCCGCGCTCGCCATGCTCCTCGTCTTCACGCCGGACGCCGAGCACGCCGCGCAGGTCGCGCCCTTCCTTCTCCCGGTCGTCGCGGTCGCCGCGCTGGCATCGGGCGTGGGCGCGGCGTGGATCTCGAAACGGCTGCCGGCGCCGCGCGTCGCGTCCGCCGCCGTGGGAGCCGTCGTCCTCCTCTCCGTCGCGCCTCACGCCTCGATCTGCGACCGGAGCGGCTTCGATCTCCCCGAGCGCTACGGCCGGGAACTCCTGGCGGCGCTGCCGCACGGCGCCACGCTCGTCGTCGACGGGGACAACGAGACCTTCCTCGCCGCCTATCTCGTCCGCCACGAGGGGCTCCGTCCCGACCTCACGATCGTCCACCGCCGCGGCTGCGTCTTCGGCGACGCGAACGGACTTCGCGGCCTGCCGCGGGCCGAATGGGCGGCGCGAGCCCGCTCGGCCGACCTGGAGCGGATCGCCGATCCGACGCGCGCGGTCTACTTCGCCGCCGCGCCGGGCGACCTCGAGGAGGCCGGCGTTCGATTCCGCGCGGCGGGACTCGTGGCGCGCGCGCTGCCGTCGCGCGAGGCCGCTTCGCCGGCGGCGGAGGCCGCCGCGGCGTGGACGCCTTCCTCGTCCTGGCCGCGCGGCACCGCCCTCCTCGGAGGCCATCCCGAGCGCTACGACTACGCGACACGAAAGATCGCCATCTCCTACTCCGACGCCGCCGCCCGCGCGCTTCTCGCCGCGGGCGATCTGAAGGGCGCGGCCTCCTGGTACGAGGACGCTGCGGCGGTCGGCTTCGACATGCCCGAGGCCCACTGGGACGTCGCCGTGACGGCCGCGGCGGCGGGGGATCCCGAGCGGGCTCTCGACGCGCTCCTCGCCGCGCACTCGCTCGCGCCCACGCGGGCCGAATCGTCCTCGCGTCTCGCGCTCTTCCTCGCCACCGCCGGCCGCTACGCCGACGCCGCGCGCTGGTTCGAGCGCGCCTACCGGAACGCCCCCTCCGCCGCGCTGGCCGAGGACGCGGCGCACGCCTGGACCCTGGCCGGAGAGGCCGACCGGGCGCGGGAGTGGAGCGGGCGCGCCTCGGAAGCCGGGAGGGTCGGATGACGGGGCTCCATGCCGAGGGCTTCACGCTGGTGGAGATCGTGGTGGTCATCACGCTCCTCGCGATCCTTTCGTGGCTCGCCTATCCCTCGCTCGGCGCCATCGGCGAGATCCGGCTCGACGCGGCGGCGCGCCGCGTCGCCTCCGATCTTCGCTACGCGCAGAATCGCGCCATCGGCAGCCGGACCGTTCACGGCGTCCGATTCGACGTGGGCGGCGGGAGCTACAGCGTCTACGCGGCGGGCGCGGGCCCGGCCGTCGTGAATCCGGCCGACCGCGGAAAGAGCCTGGCCGTCAGCTTCGCCTCCCTCGCGGAGACGCGCGGCGTGAGGATCGAGTCGGCCGCCTTCGGCGCGACCCCCGGCGTCACGTTCGACTTCTACGGCGTACCGCGCGACAGCGCCGGCGTCGAGCTCGGCTCGCCGGGGCGCGTGGTGCTCGTCTACCAGGGCCGCCGGGACACGGTGGAGGTCGCGCCGCAGACCGGCGCGATCGAGGTGCCGTGATGAAGACCCGGCGACGGCAGCGCTCCGAGCGGCGGCGAGTCCCATCGGCCGGCTCCGCGGGATTCACGATGATCGAAGTGGTCGTCCTCATCGTCGTCGCCGCGATCGCCGTGCTTCCGCTCGCCATGCTCTTCGCGACGACATCCATCCGCTCCTCCGACGCGCAGAGCGCCTCGGTCGCCGCGCAGCTCGCGCAGGCGAAGCTGGAGGAGATCACGGCCGACCGGAACGCCTCGACGCGGGGCTTCTCCTACATCACGGCGGAGAACTATCCGCCGGAGGAGCCGGTTCCCGCGTTCGCCGCGTTCCAGCGCTCCGTCGCCGTCGCGCCCGACTCCACCTACGACGGCGTCGCCTACCGGACGGTCGCGGTCACCGTGACGACGCCGGGGGTTCCGCCCGTGACGCTCACCACCTGGTTCGTGAACTACTGATGCGACACGACGCCGGATTCACGCTCGCCGAGCTCCTCATCGTGATCGTGGTCGTCTCCATCGCGGGGCTCCTTCTCGCCGGAGTCTTCCGGGAGGCGGTGGGGACCTACCGGTTCGTCGACGTGCAGAGCGATCTCCTGCAGCAGGCGAGGTACGCCGAGGAGCGCGTCTCCCGCGAGCTGAGGAGCGTGAAGGACCGCGCCAGCGTGACGACCGCCGACATCCGGACGTTCGCGTTCGTCGACAAGGACGCGGCTCCCGTGGCGGTCTCCTGGGACGGCACGAAGGGGAGCCGTCTGCTCTACGTGAAGAACGGCGTGGCCCAGACGCTCGCCGCCGGCGTCGACTCGCTCGCCTTCGCCTATTACCGGGAGAACGGAACCGCCGCCGCGCCGCTCGTCGCGCCCGCCGGCACCGACATCCGCCGAGTCACCCTCTACCTGCGCCTCGCGAAGGACGGCCAGTCCGTGGCCACGCTCGGCGCCGCCGCGTTGAGGTCGCTATGAGCGTTCGCTGGAGCGTCCCCGCGGCGCCGCGGCCCGACGCCGGCTTCTCGGTCGTCCTCGTCACGGCCACGATTCTCGTGCTCCTGATCCTCGGGCTCGCCATGGTCTCGCTCGTGTCGGAGAACTCGGGCCTCTCCGTTCACCACGTTCAGTCGAGCCAGGCGTTCTACGTCGCGCAGGCGGGGCTCGAGTACGCGATCGAAAAGCTGAGCGCCGATCCCTCCTGGCGGGGGCTCCCTCCCCCCGGGAAGAGCGTCGGCGCCGGCGGCTTCACCGTCGCGGCGCCCGACAGCGTGGACGAACGGGGCGCCCCGCTCCCCGCCGGACGAAGGCGAGTCGTCTCGACGGGCGTGGTCGGCGACGCGACGCGCGTTCTCCAGATCGTGGTGGCCACCGCGGGAATCTCCACGGTCGCCGGCGCCGGATCGCCCGGCTACGCGGGGGACGGCGGCGCGGCGGCGTCCGCCGCGATGAGGAATCCGGGAGGCGTGGCGATCGGAGTCGACGGCTCCCTCTTCGTCGCCGACACCGACAATCACGTCGTTCGGAAGATCGACGGAGTGACCGGAATCGTCACCACGGTGGCCGGAAACGGCACGCCGGGCTGGGCGGGGGACGGCCTCCCCGCGACCTCGGCTCGGTTGCGGGAGCCTCGCGACGTCGCCGTCGCCCCGAACGGCGATCTCTTCATCGCCGATTCCGGGAACCACTCGATTCGGAAGATCTCGGCGGCGACGGGAATCATCACGACCGTGGCCGGCGCCGGCGTTCCCGGATCGTCGGGAGACGGAGGCGCGGCCTCCGCCGCAGCCCTCAATTCGCCCCGTGGCGTCGTCGCCGCCGAGAACGGCGATCTCTACATCGCCGACTCCGGGAACAACAGGATTCGCAGGGTTTCCGCGGCGACGGGGATCGTCACGACCGTCGCCGGCACCGGCGCCGCCGGCTACGCCGGCGACGGCGGATCGGCCACCGCGGCGCGCCTGCGAAGCCCCGAGGGGATCGAATTGGCCCTCAATGGAGACCTTTATATTGCCGACACTTCCAATCAGGCGATCCGCCGCGTGGCCTCGGCGACCGGGATCATCACGACCGTCGCCGGAACCGGCGCTCCCGGCTATTCGGGCGACGGCGGAGCCGCCGTCTCGGCTCGCCTGAGCGCACCGGTCTCCATCACGACGGGCCCGTCGGGCGAGATCTTCATCGCCGATCGAGGAAACAACGTCGTCCGGCGCTTCACGGTCGGCGGTTCCATCGCGACCGTGGCCGGGAGCGGCGCCGCCGGTCACTCGGGCGACGGCGGAGCCGCGACCTCGGCCATGCTGAACGGTCCCGCGGGGATCGCCCTCGACGCGTCCGGCGCCGTCTACGTCGCCGATTCGTCGAATCATCGGATTCGAAAATTCTCCGAGCGGCTCGCCGTCGTCGGCTGGGTCGAGACGCGCACGTAGAGGACGGGAGCGGGGACGGGAATGGCGGAAGCGAAGGGAATCGCGGTCGGACTTCGAGGGGTCGCGTCGTTCTGGGGCGACCTGCGGCGCGCGGCGTCCGCGTGGCTCGGGAGCGTCCGTCGATCGAACCGGGCCGCGCCGTCCGACGTGGTCGTCCTCGAGGAGAGCGAGGCCGGGCTTCGCCTCGCGCGCGTGGAGCGTCCTCGGGGCGGCGCGCCTCGAGTCCGTGTCGCGTTCCGCGCCGTGGCCCCCGACCTCGACGCCGCGTCGCGCGACCTCGAGGAGCGCCGGGCCGTCGCCGCGATGGTGGCCGAACTGGGCGCGGCCGGCCGTCCGGCGATCGCCGCCCTCACCGGCCCCGACGTCGTCGTCCGCCGCCTCTCCATGCCCGCCATGCACGCCCGGGATCTCCGCTCGGCGCTCGAGCTCGAGTGCCGCCGCCACGTGAACTATCCGCTCTCGGACGCCGAGCTGCGCTACGAGGTCGTCCCCTCCGCTCCCTCTCGACGCGACGTCTCGCTCCTGGTGGCGCTCGCGCCGAAGCGGCGCGTGGAGGCGCGGCGCGCGCTCCTCGCGTCGGCGGGCCTTCGTCCCTGGTCGATCACCGTGCCCGCCGTGGGGCTTCGCGCCGATCTGGAGCGCGGCGGCGCCCTTCCCGGCGGCGAGGTCGTGGCCTATCTCGACATCGGAAGCGACTCGAGTCAGATCGTCGTCTTGAAGGGGCGCGACATCCGATTCTCGCGCGACCTCTCGTTCGGGCGTCAGACGATGGTCGCCGCGCTTCGCCAGATCGTGGTGCCTGGCGTCGGGATCATCGAGCGCTCCTCCGACGAGGCCGAGGAGCTCCTTCTTTCGAGCGGCATCCCGATCGGCGCGGAGGAGGCGAACTTCGTCGACGGCGTTCCGCTGGCGGCGGTCGGCATCATGCTCCGACCGACGCTCGAGCGGCTGGTGCGCGAGCTCTGGAACTCCTTCGACTACTGCAACGAGCAATTCCTGGGCGAGGCGGTCACGCGGGTCGTCCTGAGGGGCCCCGGCGCCGGCCTCCCGAATCTGACGTCGTATCTCCGGGGCGTTCTCAAGATGCCGGTCGAGGCTGCCGATCCTACGAGTGTCGTTTCCCCGGCGAACGACTCGGTGGCCGGATCGGGCCATGCGAGCCCGCGGGGCGAGAGCACGACGAGCGTTTCGCTCGCCTCGGTCCCGCGCGACACGCTCAATTTCCTGGCCGGGAGCGGAAGCGCTCCCGACCTGGGGTGGATCGTGGAGGCCGTTCCCGCGCCGGCCGTGGCCGCCGCGGCCGCGGTCCTCATCGTCTCCATCGCGGTTCCGTCCGAGGTGCAGACGATTCAGGCCCGGCAGCGGGTCTCCGCGCTTCGCGGCGATTTGGAAAAGCTGGCGGCGCAGAGCGGCGTCGTGGCCGCGTTCCGGGCCGCGCGCGAGGACGAGGTCCGGCTCAAGGATCTCGAAGCTCGTTTGACCGGGAGCCGGATCGTCTGGTCGAGCCTCCTTCGGGATTTGAGTCATCGGGTCGGCCGCGACGTCCGGCTCACGGCCGTCGAGGTCATCGACTCCGCTCCCGCGAACGCCACGGCGCCTCCCGCGGGGACGGCGCCCGCGTCGATCGAGCCGCGCTCGCTTCGAATCTCGGGACTCCTGCGTACGGCGAACGAGCCGGCGGAGGGCGTGCTGGCCGGGCTCATGCGCTCGCTCGGGGCGTCGCCCGAGTTCGACCAGGTGAAGCTCGGAGGCTGCGAGCGCCTGGCGCCCGACCTGAGCAGTTTCACGCTCACGGTGCGCCTCGCGGAAGGATCGGACTACCGATGAAGGACGTGGCGAGGGCGCCCTGGTTCGGTCACGCGCTGGCGGTCGCCGGTCTGGCGATCGCCCTGGGCGTCACGAACGTCGCGTGGGTCGCCCCGCGCGAAGAGGAGCGGAAGGATCTCCAGGCGAAGGAGGCGGCCCTTCGCGCGGAGATCTCGAATCTCCAGGAGGGAATCCAGGAGCTGAGTCTCTGGCGCGCGAGTCATCCGGAAGCCGACGGCATGCCGGGACGCGTGAAGGAGGCGCTGCCGGCCGGAACGATGGTCGCCTCGCTCCTCGACGCGCTCGCGGCGATTCGGACGCGTCACGGAGTTCGCACGCAGCTGATCCAGCCGGCGGGAGCGCCGGTGGACGAGATCGTGACCGACGCGTCGGGCGCGCCTGCCGGCTACCGGAGGGTCGACCTGAGGCTGAGGCTCGAGGCGCCTTACCGGGAGATCGGGAACTACCTGGCCGACGTGGAGGGGCTCGATCAGCTCGTGGTGGTCCGCTCGGTCACGCTCCGGTACGACGCGTCGATCGCGCCGCGGCTCGTCGCCGACGTCTCGCTCTGGGTCTACGGGACACCCTAGGAGCCGCCGATGCAATGGCTCGAGAAGCAGATTCGGGAGGGGATGAACACGCGGACGTACGTCCTCGTCGGCGCGCTGCTCGCTCTCCTTCTCTGGATTCACTCGCTCGACGAGAGGACGCGCGCGCTGCGATCGCGCTCCGCGGCGAGCGGCGGGACCTCCGCTCCGGCGCCGGCTGTCCCGGCCGCCGGTCCCGGGTCGGGCCGTGTCGGAGCGGTGACGCCGACGCCGCCGGGCTGGGGCGACGATCCTTTCGATCGACGCTTTCGCTGAAGTGGAACGAACGATTTTCGCCACGACGCATCTCATCGGATCCTAAGGGGGTCGCATGTCCTCGGAATCGCCTCGCGCCCGGGTGCTCGTCGTCGACGACGAGCCCGATCTCATCCACATCCTCGAGTTCGGCCTGAAGGCGGCCGGCTATCAGGTCGACATCGCGGCCGACGGTCAGGAAGGGCTCAAGAAGGCACGCGAGACCAAGCCCGACATCATCCTCCTCGACCTGATGCTCCCGAAGCTGGACGGCTACAAGGTCTGCCGCCTCCTCAAGTTCGACGAGCGCTACCGTCAGATCCCGATCATCATCCTCTCGGCGAGGACGCAGGAGGGGGACCAGACGCTGGCGAAGGAGATGGGCGCCAACCGCTTCGTCACGAAGCCGTACGAGTTCGGGGAGATCCTGGCCCACATCGAGGCCCTGCTGAAGGCGTCGTCCGTCTCGTCGTAACGCGGACGGAACCGGCCGCGTCGCGGGAAGTCCCGGCTTGACCGTTCCCGGCCCGGGGCCGTAGCGTTGAGGGGCGTTTCTCACCTTCCACCCTCAACGGCGAGACTTTCCGTGAACCGCACGACCGATACGACCGTACCCGCCGCGCCGGCGAGCGCCGCGGGGACCCCCGCGACTTCCGCGAATCCGAGCGGCCCCCAGATCTACGACAACATCCTCCAGACCGTCGGCCACACGCCCCTCGTGCGCTTGAACCGCCTCACGCGCGACTGCAAGGCGACGGTGCTCGCGAAGGTCGAGTACTTCAATCCCGGCGGCTCGGTGAAGGACCGCATCGCGATCGCCATCGTGGCCGAGGCCGAGGCGAAGGGACTCCTGAAGCCGGGCGGGACCATCGTCGAGGCGACGTCGGGGAACACCGGCACCGGGCTCGCGATGGTGGCGGCCGTGAAGGGCTACCGGGCGATTCTCTGCATGCCCGACAAGGTGAGCATCGAGAAGATCAACCTCTTGAAGTCGTTCGGCGCCGAGGTGGTGATCACGCCCACGGCGGTGCCGCCCGATTCCCCCGAGTCCTACTACGAGGTGGCGAAGCGGCTGGCGCGGGAGATCCCCGGCGCCTACCTCGCGAACCAGTACCACAATCCGACCAATCCCGAGGCGCACTTCAAGAGCACCGGCCCCGAGATCTGGCAGCAGACGGGCGGGAAGATCGACTACTTCGTCGCGGGGATGGGGACCGGCGGCACGATCACGGGGATCGCGCGCTATCTCAAGTCGCAGAATCCGAAGATCAAAGTGGTCGGGGCCGACCCGGTCGGCTCGATCCTCAAGGACTACTTCTACACGAAGAAGATGGTTCCCGCGAAGTCGTACAAGGTGGAGGGGATCGGCGAGGACTTCATTCCCTCGATCTACGACTTCTCCATGTACGACGAGATGATCTCCGTGAACGATTCGCAGTCGCTCAACACCGCGCGGCGGCTGGCGCGCGAGGAGGGAATTCTCGCGGGCGGTTCCTCCGGCACGGCGCTCTGGGCGGCGCTTCAGGTGGCGCGCCGCGCGAAGGAAGGAGAGGTCGTCGTCGTCCTCATTCCCGACACGGGCGAGCGCTATCTCTCCAAGGTCCATTCCGACGAGTGGATGCGCGACAACCGCCTCCTCGACACGGGCACGGTCACGGTGGCCGAGGTGCTTCGCGGAAAGGGGACCCACGTCCCCGCCCTCGTCTCGGTGAACTTCGACGAGCCGGTCTCGCGGGCGCTGGGCCTCATTCGCGAGTTCAACATCTCGCAGCTCCCGGTCCTGAAGGACGGCGCGGTCGTCGGCTCGGTCTCGGAGGGATTCCTCTTCCAGAAGGTCTTCGACGGCACCGCGCCCGAGGACGCTCGCGTGGAGTACCACCTGGAGAAGCCGCTGCCGACCGTTCCGGCCGACGCGACGCTTCCACAGGTATTCAAGCTTCTCGCCGGGAGCAACGCGGCGCTGGCGACCGACGCGCACGGGAAGCCGCTCGGCATCGTGACGCGCTACGACCTCCTCGAATACGTGGCGGGCTGAGCGATGGGATTCTCCACCGACGCCATCCACGCCGGGCAGGAGCCCGATCCGACCACCGGCGCGGTCACGATGCCGATCTACCAGACCTCCACCTACGTGCAGGAGGAGCTGGGGAAGCACAAGGGCTTCGAGTACGCGCGCACCCAGAATCCGACCCGCTCGGCGCTGGAGAAGTGCCTCGCCGTTCTCGAGAGGGGGGAGCGGGGCTTCGCCTTCGGCTCCGGAATGGCGGCGACCACCACGGTGACCTACCTCCTCCGGCCCGGGGACCACGTCATCGCCTCCAACAACATGTACGGCGGGACGTTCCGCCTCTTCGACCAGGTCGTGAAGCACTACGGGGTCGCCTTCAGCTACGTCGACACGTCGGATCTCGCGGCCGTGGAAGCGGCGTGGAAGCCCGCCACGAAGCTCCTCTACGTCGAGACGCCGACCAACCCGTCGATGATCATCTCCGATCTCAGCGCCCTGGCCGGGCTCGCCCGCTCCAAGGGGGCGTGGCTCTGCGTCGACAACACCTTCATGACGCCCTACTTCCAGCGGCCGATCGAGCTCGGTGCGCATCTCGTCCTTCACAGCACGACGAAATACCTGAACGGCCATAGCGATATGGTCGGCGGCGCGGTCGTCTCGAACGAGCCGGCGATCTCCGAAAAGCTCCAGTTCCTCCAGAACGCGGTGGGGGCCGTCCCCGGCCCGTTCGACGCCTGGCTCGTCCTCCGCGGGCTGAAGACGCTGCCGGTCCGGATGGAGCGGCACGACGCGAACGCCCGGGCGATCGCGGGTTGGCTCGCCAAGCACCCGAAGATCTCCAAGGTCTACTACCCCGGCCTCCCGAACCACCCGGGGCACGAACTCCACAAGAAGCAGGCCTCCGGGTTCGGCGGAATGATCGCGTTCGACACGGGAAGCCTCGATGGGGCGGCCCGGGTCCTCAAGGCGGCGAGGCTCTTCTCGCTGGCCGAGAGCCTGGGGGGGGTGGAGAGCCTGATCAGCCATCCGGCGACGATGACCCACGCGTCGGTCCCCCGCGTCGAGCGGGAAAAGGTCGGCCTAACCGACGGATTGGTAAGAATTTCCGTCGGAATCGAGGATCTTCCCGACCTCCAGGCGGACCTCGAGAAGGCCCTCGGCGCCCTCTAGCCAAATTCGGTCTTGACTCCCCCCCGGGCAGGCTTTACGGTCCAACCCGGTTTGGCTTTGGGATACCCGGAAGGGAGACTCCCAGGAAGGGAATGACGACTGACGAACACCACACCCGGCACCGCTGTTCGCAGTGGTGTTTTGCTTTATGGGGTGGGCGGCTTCGAAACGATCCCGAGAGAAAGTTCAACGGAAGGGAGGTGATAGAAGAATGAAGAAGCTTCTTACCGTGGCGCTCGTTTTCGTGTTCGCGCTCGCGCTCGTTTTCGCGCTGGGCTGCAACAAGAAGGAGGAGGCGCCCGCGACGGAGAGCGGCGCGACGAGCGGCATGGAGGAGTCGGCGCCTGCGATGGGTGATTCTATGTCGACGACGACGACGACGACTACGACGACGACTACGACGTCTCCCGATTCCGCGGTGGGCGGGCACTAAGATTCAGTCGGCCAGGCCCGATTCGGGCCGGGTCACCGCTACTTGGCTTCCATCGGGAAACCGGCACTTCGCATAGAGTAGCGTTCGGCACGTGGAGGGGAAGCAGGCGCGTTCGCGCTCTGCTTCCCCTTTCCTTTCGTCGGCGTACGTCGGCCCCTGGAGGGGATTTCAATGGCGGCAGAGAACTCGTTCGACGTCGTGTCCGAAGTCGATCTGATGGAGGTGTCGAACGCCGTCCAGCAGGCGCTGAAGGAGATCCGCCAGCGGTTCGACTTCAAGGGGAGCGTCAGCGACATAGCCCTGGAGAAGGAGATCCTGACGCTGACCTCGGACGACGAGACGAAGCTGAAATCGGTGACCGACATTCTCCAGACCAAGCTCGTGAAGCGGGGCGTCTCCCTGAAGGCGTTGGAGTACGGCGCGATCCAGCAGGCGGCCAAGGGGTCCGTCCGCCAGGTCGTGACCATCAAGAAGGGAATCGCCACCGAGAAGGCGAAGGAGATCGTGAAGTTCATCAAGGGATCGGGCGCCAAGGTCCAGGCCGCGATCCAGGAAGACCAGGTCCGCGTTTCGGGAAAGAAGCGGGACGACCTCCAGGCGATCATGCAGCTCCTGAAGGGCCAGGACTTCGGCATTGACCTCCAGTTCACGAATTTTCGCACCAACTAGGGCCGGCGCCGCGTTCGCGGCGCTCCTCCTTCTCGCGCTCCTCGCCGCCCCCGCGGCGCGGGCCGCCGACCGTCCCTTTCCCGAGCCGCGCGGCTTTCTCAGCGACTTCGCCGGGATCGTCGACGCCGCCTCGGCCGACTCGATCACCTCGCTCGGGCGGGAACTCGAGGAGAAGGCGGGCGCCGAGATCGCCGTCGTCACGCTCCCCGACCTCGGCGGCGAGACGATCGACCCGGTCGCCACGGCGCTCTTCGCGCAGTGGGGGATCGGGAAGAAGGGGAAGGACGACGGGGTTCTCGTCCTCCTCGCGCTCGAAGAGCGGAAGGTGAAGATCGAGACGGGCTACGGGGTGGAGGGAATCCTCCCCGACGGGAAGTGCGGCGCCATCATCCGGCGCGTCATGGGCCCCGACCTCTCGGCCGGGCGGTACGGAGTCGGACTCCTGGCCGGCGCGCGCTCCATCGCGGGGGCCATCGCCGCCGATCGCGGCGTGACGATCGCGGGAAGCACCCTCCCTCCGGAGGGAGGGGCGCGCGGCGCCGAGGCTCCCGCCTGGGTCCTTCTCCTGATCTTTCTCGTCATCCTCGTCGTCTTCACTCGAATCGCGGGAATGGCCGCGCGGATGGGCGGGATGGGGCCCTATCGCGACTGGAGGACCCGGCGGCGAGGAGGGAACGATCCGTTCGGCGGATTCGGCGGAGGGTGGGGCGGCATGGGAGGGTTCGGGGGTGGGGGATTCGGCGGCGGTGGTGGGGGAGGCGGAGGCGGAGGGTTCGGCGGCTTCGGCGGCGGCCGTAGCGGCGGCGGCGGCGCGAGCGGAGGTTTCTAGATCATGTGGGGCGGATTCGATCCGAAATCGGCGGCGCGCGAAGCGGTCGAGGCGGCGCGCCAGGCTGTGGGCGACCGTTTGGAGAGCGCGACGCTCTACGGAAGCGCGGCGATGGGGACGTTCCATCCCGGCCGCTCCGACCTGAACGTGGCGTTCGTCTTCGCGTCGCTCGAGGGAGAGCTCCTCGACGCGCTCCGGCCCGCGCATCGCGCGTGGCGGAAACGCCGCATCGTGCGGCCGCTTCTCCTGACGCGGGCGATTCTCGAGACGTCGCGCGACACCTTTCCGCTGGAGTACCTCCTGATCCGATCGCATCACGAGAACCTGCACGGCCCCGATCCCTTCGCGGCGATCGCCGTGGAGCGATCGGCGCTCCGGCTTCAGGTGGAGCGCACGCTCCGCACGCAGAGCCTGGCGCTCGCCTGGTCGTACCTCGACACGGCGGGGACGCCGAGCGGGGCGCGGCACTGGGCCATGCGCGCGGGGACGGCCATCGCCGCGTCGGCGTGCGGGCTCCTGCATCTGAAGGGCGGGGCGATTCCCGCGTCGCGGGCCGACGTGGCGGCGAAGACGGCGGCCGCGTTCGGCATCTCCGAGGAAGCGCTCCTTCGCGTCCTCCTGCCGCCGGGAGAGCGCCCCGCGCTCGAAGCGACGGCTCTCTTCGGGAGCGCGCGGGACGTCGTGCATCGATTGCTCGAGACGGCGGAGCGGATGGACGGCTCGCCGGAACGAAAGTCCTGAGAACGTAAGACCTGAATTGGGGGAGGGAAACACAATGGCGAACGGAAAGAGTCCGTGGACGGTGGTGCTCGTCATCCTGGGCGGGCTCCTGGTGCTGGCGCTCCTGGTGGGCGGATACATCCGGGGCGTCTACAACGATCTCGTGGGTCAGCAGGAAGGAACGCGCGCGGCGTGGGCGCAGGTCGAGAATCAGCTCCAGCGGCGCTACGACCTGATCCCGAACTACGTGGAGACGGTGAAGGGGTACGCGAAGCAGGAGACGACGATCTTCACCGCGATCGCCGACGCGCGCGCGCGCATCGGAAGCGCGACGACCGTGCCCGACAAGATTTCGGCCAACAACGAGCTCTCCGGCGCGCTCTCGCGCCTCCTCGTGGTGGTGGAGAATTATCCCGAGCTGAAGTCGAGCGAGAACTTCATGCGCCTCCAGGACGAGCTGGCCGGGACGGAGAATCGAATCGCCACCGAGCGGATGCGCTACAACGAAGTGGTGCAGAAATACAACATCCGCATCCGCCAGTTCCCCGCGAACCTGGTGGCGGGGATGTTCAACTTCGAGAAGGCGACGCTCTTCGAGGCGCCGAACGAGGCGAAGCAGGCGCCGAAGGTTCAGTTCTGAGCTCGGCGCCGCCCATGGAGACGACGATGACGATCGCGAACACGATGTATGCGGAACTCGAACGGGAGGCGGCCGCCACGCGCCGCCTCCTCGAGCGAATCCCGCCCGACAAGCTCTCGTGGCGGCCCCATCCGAAATCGCGCACGCTCGGCCAACTGGCCATGCACGTGGCGACGCTCCCCGGGGCCATCTCCTCGCTGGCCCACCTCGACACCTTCCCCTTCGAATCGGGCGGCAAGGACGTCGATCCGGCCGACGTCGGGGCGATCCTGGCGGCCCACGACGCGGGTCTCGTGAAGGCGAAGGCGAATCTGGAGTCGATGGACGACGGGAAGATCATGGGGACGTGGGTCGGCACGGCCGGCGGGACTCCGGTGATCACCGTCCCCCGCGCGGGATTCCTGCGCACGATCATGCTGAACCATGGCTATCACCACCGCGGCCAGCTCACGGTCTATCTGCGGGAGCTGGACGTTCCGCTTCCCTTCATTTACGGGCCGACCGCGGACGAGAATCCGTTCCAGGCCGCGTTGAACGCCTCGAAACGTTGAGGCGATCCGGGGCGGCGTTCGCGCCGCCCCACGCGCCGCCCGGCGCGCTACCCGGCCGGAGTCCCTTCGTGTATGCTCCGGCGGTCCGGTGGCGCGCCGAGCGCGCCCCCGCGACGCGAAGGGGATGACCTCGCGTTCCGCGAGGTTGGGAAGTCGGTGCGAATCCGACACGGCCCCGCCACTGTGAGCGGTGACGAAGGCGGCACGAAGCCACTGGGATGATCCGGGAAGGCGCCGCCGGAGAACGACCCGCGAGTCAGGAGACCGGCCCCTTCGCCCATGTCACCCCGTCCTTCGGGAGGAAGGATCATGGGTCTCCGCCGTCTCCGCTCGTCTCGCCTGCTTTCGCTCCTCACGGCCGTCCTAGTCGGGCTCCTGGCGTTCGCGAGGGCCGCGAGCGCCGCGCCCGCCGATTCGACCGCGGCCTCGGCCCCGCCCCCGGACTCGTCCGCGAGCGAATCGTCCGATCCGCGCTATCGCCTCGATCCCGTCGTCGTCACGGCGGAGCGCTCGCCCCGCGCGCTCGGCCGGGTTCCGAGCGACATGACGGTGCTCGACGGCGCCAAACTCGACCGGGAGAAGCCCCTCTTCGCCGCCGACGCCCTTCGGGAGATTCCCGGGATCGACGTGCAGCGCGCCGGGCGGCTCGGGAAGATCACGGACGTTCGCCTCCGCGGCGCCGATCCGCGCCACACGCTCGTTCTCTTCGACGGCATTCCGCTGAACGGTCCCTGGGTCGGGTCGTTCGACTTCGCCGACCTCGGCGCGGGCGGCCTTCGCCAGGTGGAGGTGATGGGCGGGCCGGCCTCGGCGCTCTACGGTTCGGGCGCGGTCGGCGGCGTCATTCAATTCCTGAGCGGCAGCGCCCCGGGCGCGGGAGCCGTCCGCGCCTTCGCGGAGGCGGGAGGCGAGAGAACGCTCCGCGAAGGGGCGACTCTCGCCGCCCAGGGCGGGACGCGAAACGGGCTTCTCTCCGTCACGCACCTCGCCTCCGACGGAAGCGGAACGCGCGACGCCTATCGCGGCTGGAACGGCGTCCTTCGCGGCGAGAGCGGGCTCGGCGCCGCCACGAAACTTCGATTGAGCGGGCTCTTCACCGACGGCGTGAAGGAACTTCCCTACGACTACGTCTTCGATTCGTCCGACTTCCTCACGCATCAGGTGGCCGACCCCAACAACGAGGAGCGGGATCGGATCGGCGCGGGGAGCCTCCTCGTCTCCCACGCGTTCGGGGCGGGGCTGATCGTGGAAGGGGAGGCGACCGGGCTCGAGGGCCGGATCGAGAACGACAACGCGCCGAACGCGCCCGGCGGCGACTTCCAGGAGACGACGCTCGAGAACTCGCGCTGGACGGGAGGGCTTCGCGCGCGCGTCTCCCACGGCGACGCGTTCGGATTCGTGGCGGGGGCGGAGTATCGCGACGAGCGGGTGACGCGCGACGACGACGCGCAGTACGGCGGGTTCCCCACGGGGCCGAGCCACGTGGAGGAGTCGGTCCAGATGCGCGCCCTCTACGCTCAGGCGCACGGCGAAGCGGGCGGCTCGGCCGGCCGCGTCACGGCCGACGCGGGACTTCGCGTGGAGGATCACTCGCTCTACGGGGCCTACGGCGTGCCCCGCCTCTCGGCGGCGTGGGCGCTGCCGACGTCGGGGCTTCGGCTCCGTGCGGGGTACGGCCGCGCCTTCACGGCGCCGACGCTCACCGACCTCTACTATCCCGGCTACGGCTCGCCGACGCTTCGTCCCGAGCGGTCGAGCACGCTGGAGGCGGGACTCGACGGCCGGTGGCTCGACGGGCGCCTCGAAGCGCGCGCCACCTGGTATCGGACCGACTTCGAGGACCTCATCGCGTCCAATTCCTTCTACGTCGCCGACAACATCGGAAGGGCGAGAATCGAAGGGTCGGAAGCCTCGGCGCGGGTCCGGGTGACGAGCCGGATCTCGGTCGGCGCCCGCGCGGCGCACCTTCCGGTGGCGAAGAACCTCGACACCGGAGCGCGCCTGGCGAAGCGCCCGATCTGGCGGAGCGGCTTCGACGCCCAATGGGAGGCGGCCCGTTCGCTTCGCCTCTTCGGCGCCTGGCGCTGGAACGACTCCTATCACGATCCCTTCGATTTCGTGGACGTGAACGGCCGCTATCTGAACGGCGACACGCCGGGATACGCGGCGCTCGACGTCGGGGCCGTCGTCTCCCCGGCGGGCTGGCCGGCGACGCTCCGATTCCGGCTCGACAACGCCCTCGACCGCGACATCATGGAAGTGAAGGGACTCCCGGCCCGGGGGCGCTCCCTCTCGGTGGGAATCGAGTTCATCCCGTAGCGGCAGTCGACGTCGCCGCGCATGCTACCCTCGAGACCCTTGACCGGGAGCGGCGGGGGGTGATTACCTACTGGGCGGCTACCGGGCGTCCGGAGCCCTTCCGGGCGCCCGTTCGTTTTCCCTCCAACCTCCAGTGAAAAAATGACCTACGAAAATTTGACCGTCGAGATCAAGGACCGGATCGCCCGCGTGACGGTGAACCGGCCGAAGGTGCTGAACGCGCTCAACGAGCGAACGATCCGTGAAATCCACGCCGCCTTCGCCTCCTTCAAGGAGAACGCCGAGGTCGGCGCCGTCATCCTCACCGGCGCGGGCGAGAAGGCGTTCGTGGCGGGCGCCGACATCAACGAGCTGGCGGTCATGTCGCCGCTCGGCGGCGAGGCCTCTTCGAGGCTGGGGCAGGTCGCGTTCTCGCTGATCGAGAATCTCGGCAAGCCCGTGATCGCCGCGGTGAACGGCTTCGCGCTTGGCGGAGGCTGCGAGCTGGCGCTCGCGTGCCACATGCGATTCGCGTCGGAGAACGCGAAGATGGGGCTCCCCGAAGTGGGGCTCGGCATCATCCCCGGGTACGGCGGCACGCAGCGGCTTCCGCGCCTGGTCGGCCTCGGGCGCGCGCTCGAGCTGATCGCGACGGCGCGGATGATCGACGCGCAGGAGGCATATCGCATCGGACTCGTGAACGCCGTCCTTCCGCAGGCCGATCTGCTCGCCCACTGCGAGAAAGTGGCGGGCGACATGCTGGCGAAGGGGCCGATCGCGATCCGCTTCGCGCTCGACGCGGCGATTCACGGCCTCGAGACCGACATCGATCACGGGCTCGCGCAGGAGTCGGTGGCGTTCGGGCTCCTCGCCGCCACCGAGGACATGCGCGAGGGAATGAAGGCGTTCCTCGAGAAGCGGAAGGCGGCCTTCACCGGGAAATAGCGCGGCGCCCCGGGCCCTCGGAACCTCATGGGAAGGATGGTCGTGACATGGCAGGCGTGAAGACGGTCGGCGTCGTCGGCTGCGGGCTGATGGGCTCCGGCATCGTGCAGGTGAGCGCGCAATCGGGATTCAGCACGATCGTGCGCGAGGCGGACCAGGCATTCCTCGACAAGGGGCTCGGCCGCATCAGGAAGTTTCTCGACGACGGCGTCGCGAAGGGGAAGGTGACGGCGGAAGACCGCGACAAAACCCTCGCCAACATCAAGGGGACGACGAAGCTCGAGGATCTGGCCGGCTGCGATCTCGTCGTCGAGGCCGTGACCGAGAACCTCGCGGTGAAGAGGGAGGTCTTCTCCACGCTCGACGCCCTCTGCGCTCCCGACGCGGTCCTCGCCTCGAACACATCCTCGCTCTCGGTGACCGAGATCGCGGCCTTCACGAAGAAGCCGGAGCGCGTGCTGGGGCTCCACTTCTTCAATCCGGTCCCGCTCATGAAGCTGGTCGAGATCATCCGCGCCCTTTCCACGAACGACGCGGCGTTCGAGAAGGCGAAGGGGTACGTCGAGACGATCGGCAAGACGCCGGTCATCGCGAAGGACGCCCCGGGCTTCGTCGTGAACCGGCTCCTGATCCCCTATCTCATCGACGCGATCCGCGTCTACGAGTCGGGCCTCGCGTCGAAGGAGGACATCGACAACGGGATGAAGCTCGGCTGCGGCTACCCGATGGGGCCGCTCCAGCTCCTCGACTTCGTCGGTCTCGACACCACCCTGTTCATCGCCAACATCATGTTCGAGGAATTCCGCGAGGCGCGATTCGCGCCGCCGCCGCTCCTGAAGCGCATGGTCCTCGCCGGCCGTCTCGGCCGGAAGTCGGGCCGCGGCTTCTACGACTACACCGCCAAGTAGATCGGACGCCACATGCCGAAGGAATCGGTCGTCATTCTGAACGGAGCGAGGACCCCGATGACGGAGTGGGTCGGTGGGCGCGCCGGGAACGGGAAGCCGGGCGGCGCGATGAAGGATCTCTCCGCCATCGACCTCGGCGCCCTGGCCGCGAAGGCGGCGCTGGAGCGGAGCAAGGTCCCCGCCGACATCCTCGACCACGTCATCATGGGAAACGCCCTGCAGACGAGCGGCGACGCGCTCTACGGCGCGCGCCACGTCGCCCTGAAGGCGGGCGTCCCGGTGCCCGTGCCGGCGCTGACGGTGAACCGGCTCTGCGGCTCGGGAATCCAGTCGCTCATCAGCGGCGCGCAGATGCTCCTGCTCGGCGAGGCGAACTTCGTTCTCGCGGGCGGCATGGAGAGCATGAGCCAGGCGCCCTTCGTCATCCGCGGCGCGCGATCGGGGCTCAGGCTCGGGCAGACGAACGCCTTCGAGGACTCCCTCATGGCGGGGCTCCGCGATTCCTACTGCAACCTCTTCATGGCGGAAACGTCGGACAACCTGGCGCGGCGGCACGGCATCACGCGCGAGGCGCAGGACGAGTTCGCCATGAGTTCCATCACCGAAGCGAGGCGCGCCATCGACTTCGGCGTCCTGGACGAGGAGATCGTGCCGGTCACCCTCCCCGGCCGAGAGCCCAAGATCGTGTCGAAGGACGACCACTGCTTCGAAGGGGCGACGCTCGAAGGCCTCGCCAAGCTCCAGCCGGCGTTCGGGAAGAACTCCTTCGTGACGGCGGGGAACGCGAGCGGCATCGTCGACGGCGCCGCGGCGCTCGTCCTCACCACCGAGCGGCACGCCGAGAAGCGCGACCTCGCGCCAATGGGACGGATCGCGGCATGGTCGACCATCGGCGTCGATCCCGACACGATGGGAATCGGCCCCGTCCCCGCGACGCGCGGCGCGCTGAAGCAAGCCGGCCTCTCCGTCGACGACGTCGACCTCTTCGAGATCAACGAGGCCTTCTCGGGACAGTACCTGGCCGTGGAGAAGGAACTCGGCAATCCGCGCGAGAAGACCAACGTGAACGGCGGCGCCATCGCTCTCGGCCATCCTCTCGGCGCCACCGGCACCCGCCTGACGCTCACCCTGCTCTACGAGCTCCGGCGCCGGAAGAAGCGCTGGGGGGTGGCCTCGGCCTGCATCGGGGGCGGCCAGGGGATCGCGATCGTGGTGGAGGCCTATCCGTCGTGAGCGAGCCGAGAGAGCGCGACCTCATCTACGACTGGAACGTCGGCGACGATCCGCCGGTGACGCCGCCCCGCCGCGTGCAGGTGGTGGACGAGACTCTGCGCGACGGCCTCCAGTCGCCCACCGTCACCGATCCGTCGATCGAAGAGAAGCTCCGCGCGCTCCATCTCCAGGCGAAGATCGGCGTCCACGGGAACGACATCGGGCTCCCCGGCGCGGGGCCTCGCGCGAAGGAGGCGGCCCTCGCGCTGGCGCGCGAGATCGTGAGCGCCAAGCTGCCCATCGAGCCCTACTGCGCGGCGCGCACCCACAAGAACGACATCGATCCGATCATCGATATCACGCAGAAGACCGGGCTCCGGATCGAGGCGGCCACGTTCATCGGCTCGAGCCCGATCAGGCAGTACGCCGAGGATTGGGATCTCGACCGGCTCCTCCGCACGACCGAGGAGGCCGTCACCTACGCCGAGACGAACGGCGTCCCCGTGATGTACGTGACGGAGGACACGACCCGCGCCCGGCCCGAGATCCTCGAGAAGCTCTACACCACGGCCGTCCGCTGCGGCGCGCGGCGCGTCTGCGTCTCGGACACGGTGGGGCACTCCACGCCGGAAGGGGCCGCTCGGGTCATCCGGTTCATCCGGAAGGTGGTCGACGCGACGGGCGAACAGGTGGGCGTCGACTGGCACGGCCATCGCGACCGCGACCTCGCCGTCGCGAACGCCCTGGCGGCGCTTCTCGCCGGAGCCGATCGGGTGCACGGCACGATCCTCGGCATCGGCGAGCGCGTCGGGAACGCGCCCCTCGATCTCATTCTCGTGAATCTGAAGCTCCTCGGATGGCTCGACGTCGACCTGACGCCGCTCCCCGAGTACGCCGATCTCGTCTCGCGCGCCTGCAAGGTGCCGCTCCCCTACAACTATCCGGCCCTCGGGCGCGACGCCTTCCGGACCACGACCGGCGTCCACGCCGCCGCCGTCATCAAGGCGGAGAAGAAGGGGCACGCCTGGCTGGCGGACCGGATCTATTCGAGCGTCCCCGCGAGCTTCCTCGGATTGAAGCAGATCATCGACGTCGGCCCGATGTCGGGCGAATCGAACGTCGTCTACTGGCTCACCACCCACGGCCACGAGCCCGAACGCCCGCTCGTGGAGCATCTCTTCCGGATCGCCAAGACCCGGGAGACGACGATGACCGACGACGAGCTCTCGGCGGCGGTCCGTGACTTCCGGGCGCAGCGAGGTGCCTCCGTTGGCTAAGCGCTATCGCGTCGCCGT
>DASTKG010000114.1:0-4214 GCA_035716005.1 Candidatus Eiseniibacteriota bacterium | reverse complement strand
CCCTCGCCGTAGACCTCGACCAGGACGTAGGTCGGGCTCCGGCCGCGAAGTCCCGGATGGATCGCGTCGAGGATCCCCGAGACGAGCGTCGTCTTTCCCGCCCCCAGCTCGCCGCGAAGCGTCACCCAGTCGCCGCCGCGGAGGAGTCCCCCGAGATAGCGCCCGAGCGCGCGCGTCTCGCCGTCGGTCTTGAGAAGGGATCGGAGCTCGACGGGCACCGGGCTACCCGCGCGGAAGGAGGGTGGCCACGGGAAGGATCATCTCGTCGAGCGAGATCCCGCCGTGCTGGAACGACCCGCGGTAGCGGCTCTCGTACTCGTGGAACTTCGTCGGGTAGATGAAATAGAAGTCTTCCTTCGCCACGATGTAGTGCTTGTTCATGGAGTCGGCCGGAAGCCGGAAGCGGGCCGGATCCTTCACGTGGACCGCGGCGCGCGGGTCGCAGCCGAGATTCGTGCCGTACTTGAAGCGGAGGTTCGTCGACGTCTCCCGGTTGCCGTAGACGAGGGACGAGCGGCGGCTCAGGACGGCGCCGTGATCGGTGGTCACGACGACGACGCTGTCCTGCTTCGAGAGCCAGCGGAGTGCCTCGAAGAGAGCCGAGTGGTTGAACCAGGAGCGCATCACCGAGCGGAAGGCCGATTCGTCGGGCGCCAGCTCGCGCAGGAGATCCGACTCCGAGCGTCCGTGCGTCAGCATGTCGAGGAAGTTGAAGACCATCGCCACGAGCGGAATGTTCTGGAACGTGACGACGTTCCGCCGCACGTGGCTCGCCTCGTCGGCGTTCGAGACCTTGATGTACTTGAGCCCGGGCGCGGTCGAGACCTCGTGGCGCTCCAGGAGCTTCTCCAACAATTGCCGCTCGTAACGGTTCTTGCTCCGCTCGTCCCCCGAGATCTCCTGCCAGTACTCCGGGAACTGCTTCTGGATCTCCTCCGGGAAGAGCCCGCTGAAGATCGCGTTCCGCGAGTAGGGCGTGGCGGTCGGGAGGATGGAGATCTGGTGATCGAGCGTGATGTCGAAGTAGGGGCGGAGAATCGGCTCCACCGTCAGCCACTGGTCGAGCCGCATGCAGTCGATGACGACGAACGTCACGCGCTTCCCGGCGCGCAGATGCGGCATCACCCACCGCTCCACCACGTCGACCGAGAGAGGCGGGCGATCGACGGCGTCGGGGCCGACCCACGAGGCGTAGGTCGATTCGACGTACTGCGAGAACTGCACGTTCAGCTCCCGGCGCTGGTCGGCGTGCGCCTGGCGAAGTCCCGGATCGCCCGCGGCGTCGAGTTCCACGTCCCATTGCGCGCTCCGCGTGTGGATCTCGATCCAGCGGCGCCAGTCGGCCGCCGTGCCGGCCTCCGCGCGCGCCTTCGCCAGCTCGGCGACGTAGTCGCGCGCCAGGAGCGTCTCGTGAAGGCGATCGGAGTCGAGCACGCGCTTCAGGGCGAGGAAGATCTGCATGGGCCGGACCGGCTTCAGGAGGTAGTCGCTGATCCGCCGCCCGATCGCCTCGTCCATCAGCGACTCGGCCTCGTTCTTCGTGACCAGGACCACCGGAAGCCCCGGATCGCGCTCCTTCATCGCCTCCAGCGTCTCGAGGCCCCCACGCCCGGGCATCGACTCGTCGAGCAGGACGGCGTCGAACTTCTCCCGCGCCGCGCAGGCCAGCGCGTCGTCGCCGTTCGAAACGGGCGTGACGCGGTATCCCTTCTCCTCGAGGAAGAGGATGTGGGGGCGGAGGAGCTCGATCTCGTCGTCGGCCCAGAGAATCTTGCGTTCGTTCGTGGCCATGGGATCAGGCGGCGCGGCCGTCCGTGGGAGAGGGAGGCACCGGCAAGGTGACCGTCACCGTCGTGCCCCGTCCCGGGGCGGACTCGACGATGGCGATGGAACCCCCATGGTACTCGTGCACCACCCGACGGGCAAGGGCGAGGCCGAGGCCCCATCCGCGCCGCTTGGTCGTGAATCCGGTGTCGAACGCGTGGCGGCGATCCTCGGGCGACATGCCGCGCCCGTTGTCGGTGACGCGAAGCTCCACCTCGCGCGCCTCGCGCCTCCAGAGCACGCTGACCGCGATCGTCCCCTCCTGCTTGTCGCTCGCGTCGAGCGCGTTCTTCAGCAGGTTCTCCACCACCCACTCCATGAGCTGCGGGTGGATCATGACGCGGGGCGCCGGATCGTAGCGCTCCTCGATGACGACCGATTGCCCGAGATGCGGCAGCCGCGTCCGGAAGTAGGCGACCGTCGCGGAGACGATCGTCGTGAGATCGGCCGGCTCGAGGGCGGGCGTCGATCCGACCTGCGCGAAGCGGGACGCGATCTTGTGGAGCCGGTCGAGGTCGCGGTCCATCTCGTCGACCAGGGCGGTCACCTTCTCGGGCGCGAGGGCTCCCGACTGCGCCTGCTCGCGCAGAATCCCCGTCCAGCCGAGAAGGGAGGAGATGGGCGTCCCCAGCTGGTGGGCCGTCTCCTTCGCGAGCGCGCCCCAGAGGGAGCGCTGCTCGCCTGCGAGGAGGCTTCGCCACCCGGCGAAGCCGAAGATGAGGAGGCCGACGATCACGCCGAATTCCAGATAGGGGATCCAGCGGAGCCTGGAGACGAGCGGCGGCTCGCCGTAGTGGACGTAGCCGAGGACGTTCGGGACGCCCGTCCGGACGATCGGGATCGGCTCGTTCACGCGATCGAGCTGGACGACGATGTCCTGAAGACGGACGAGGGAGGGGTCGAGGACCCCCGTGCTCTCGGCGCGCGCGATGAGCGAGTCGGGAACATCGCGCGCCAGGATGCCGACGTGGCGCCACGCGCGCGGAATCCCCTTCGTGTCGGTGAGGACGAGGGGGAAATTGATGTTCCGCACGACGTCGCGGAAGATCGGCTGGAGGTCGGGATCCTCCGCCGCCTCGAAGGTCGCCACGGCGAAGAAGCGCGCGAGGACGGTGCAGAGGCTCCGCGCCTCGTCGTTGAGGCGGGCGATGACGATGTTCGTGTTGAAGACGAGCGCCACCATGAGGACGATGGCGCCGACGAAGAGATAGACGCGGAAGGAGATCGGGCGGAGCGGCCGGCCCGCGCGCGCGGGATCGGCGGGGCGAGCGGTCATGCTCGGGACGGGAGCGGGCGCCTAGCCCGGCGTCAGCTCGCGCACTCCGTTCATGTACGGCACCAGCGCGTCGGGAACGCGAACGGTCCCCTCCGCCGTCTGGTGATGCTCGATGAGCGTGGCGAAGGTGCGCGGCAGGGCGAGCCCCGAGGAGTTCAGCGTGTGGACGAACTCCACCTTCGCCCCTTTCTCCGGACGGAACTTGATGCCGGCGCGGCGCGCCTGGAAGTCCTCGAAGTTGCTGCAGGAGGAGACCTCGAGCCAGCGCCCCTCGCCCGGCGCCCAGGTCTCCAGGTCGTAGCACTTCGCCGCGGCGAACGACATGTCGCCGGCGGCGAGGAGAACGACGCGGTACGGAAGCTCGAGAGCCTGGAGGATCTCTTCCGCGTCCTTCAGCAGCTTCTCGTGCTCGTCGTAGGAGGTCTCGGGGCGGACGAACTTCACCAGCTCCACCTTGTCGAACTGGTGGACGCGGATCATGCCGCGCGTGTCGCGCCCGTAGGAGCCCGCCTCGCGGCGGTACGACGCGCAGTGCGCGGTGAGGTAGATCGGGAGCCGGTCGCCGTCGAGGATCTCGTCCTGGTAGATGTTCGTGACCGGGACCTCGGCGGTCGGATTCAGGAAGAGGTCCTCGTCGGCCAGCCGGTACATGTCCCCTTCCAGCTTCGGGAGCTGCCCGGTGCCGAAGAGCGAATCGCGTCGCACCACGTGGGGCGGCGAGACCTCGGTGTAGCCGTGCTTCGTGGTGTGGAAGTCGAGCATGAAGTTGATGAGGGCGCGCTCGAGCTTGGCCCCCTTCCCCGTGAAGAGGAGGAACCCGCCCCCGGCGATCTTCCCGGCGCGCTCGAAGTCGAGGAGCCCGAGCGAGGTCGCCAGCTCCCAGTGGGGCTTCGGCGCGAAATCGAAGGTCTTGGGCGTGCCGACCGTGCGGACGACGACGTTCCCGTCGGCCTCCGCGCGCGGCACCGACGAGTGCGGGATGTTGGGGATCCAGTGCTGGAGCGTCTGGAGCTCCGCCTCGATCTCGGCCAGGTGGCCGTCGAGCGCCTTGATGTCGTCGCCGACCTTCTTCATGGCGGCGACCGCCTCGGCCGCGTCCTTCCCCGCCTTCTTC
>DASTKG010000113.1:0-32390 GCA_035716005.1 Candidatus Eiseniibacteriota bacterium | reverse complement strand
GGTAGCCTGACGGCGTGAGCGATCGCGGAGGCGGCCGTGCGTCCCCCCTGGGACGTCGTTTGGCTGAGTGATATCCCCTGGTCGGGGCTCTGGCAACGGCCGCAGCAGCTCGCGACGCGCTTTCCCGAGGACACCCGGATTCTCTTCGTCGAGCCGTGGACGCTCGGCGCTCGTCCGGCCTGGTCGAAGGAGGAAGTGGCGCCGCGAATCGAGCGCGTGTCGTTTCCATTCCTCCCGCTCCATGCCAGGAATTCGGGTCAACGCCGGCTCGCCTATCGTCTCGGATCGTCGGGCGTGGCCACGTCGCTCCTCTTCGGCGCGCAGCGGGCCTGGGCCGCGCGGTGGCGCGGCTTCGGCCGTCGCGGCGCGCGGCGTCTCGTTCTGGCGCAGAACTTTCTCGCCACGCCGTTCCTCGACGCGTGGCATCCCGATCGGATCGTGTACGACATGATTGACGCGCCGCTCCATTTCGCGCCCGTGCCGCCGCGCCTCGTGCCGCAGTGGGAGCGTCTCGTCTCCCGCGCGGACCGGGTCGTCGTGACGTCGGGCGCTCTCGCCTCGCTGGCGCGCGCCGGCGGCGCGGCGAATCCGCTCCTCATCGGGAACGGCGTGGAGGCGTCGCGATTCGATCCGGAGCGGGTGGCGCCGGCCGCGCTTCCCGGCGCCGCGGACGCCCCGGCGCTCGGCTACGTCGGTTCGCTCCATTCCTGGTTCGATCTCGATCTCGTGGCCGCGCTCGCGGCGGCGATGCCGGAAGCGCGCGTCGTCCTCGTGGGCCCCGCGCCTCCCGAGACCGCGGCCGCGCTCGAGCGGCTCTCCTCGACGCGACCCAACTTCTTCTGGCTCGGGCCGCGTCCCTATTCGGAGGTGCCGTCGATCGTGCGCGCGTTCCGGGTCGGGCTCATCCCGTTCCGGCGAACGCCGCTCACCGAGGCGGTGAATCCGGTGAAGCTCTACGAATACGCGGCGGCGGGGGTGCCGACCGTGACCACGCGTTTCAGCGACGAGGTCGACGCCTGGGGCGCCGAGGCCGTGGTGGCCGACGGCGTCGAGGCGTTCACGGCGGCGTGCCGCCGCGCGGCGTCCACGCCCGCCGATGTCGCGGCGCTCCGCGCGTTCGCGAAGCGGAACGACTGGGATTCGATCGCCGCGCGATTCGTCGCGGCTTGCCTGGAGGAGGCGGCTTGAAGGGATCGTTGAGCTGGCGCTGGGCGTACGGGGCGGCCGCACTCATCGTGCTCGTCTTCTTCTACCCGATCGTCTTCGGAAAGGTCTTCCTCTCGCCCGACTCGGTGGCGCCGGCCGGGTTCTCGAAGATCGCCATGGACGCCCTCACGCAGCGGCACGTCTACGCGCTCTGGAATCCGTATCACTTCCTCGGCATGCCGTCCTTCGGAAGCCTCGCCCACGTGCCGTACGTCTACCCCCTCGACGTCCTCTTCGGCTTCCTGAACACGAAGCTCGGCTTTCCCGATCTCACGTGGCTGATCGCGCACTATCTCCTCCTCTCGCTCGGCATGGTGGCCCTCCTGCGATCGCTCGGCGCGGGGCCGGAGGCGTCGGTCATCGGCGCGACGACCCTTTCGCTCACGCCGAACCTCGTGGCGGTCGGCGCGTTCGGCCACGGCAGCCAGATCATGACGGCGGCCTATCTGCCGCTCCTCTTCCTCCTCTACGACCGATTCGCCCGGCGCGGCTCGCTCGTGGCGCTGGCGGGCTTCGCGCTGGCCGCGGCGCTCCAGCTCCTTCGCGGCCACGTGCAGATCGTCTTCTACTCGTGGCTCGCGCTCGGCGTCTACGCGATCTTCCTCGCGGTGTCGGCCTTCCGCGAGGGGCGCCGCGCGGAGGGCTCGCGCGCCCTCGGCGGGCTCGCCGCGGGACTCGCCCTCGGATTCGGAATGAGCGCCTTCCTCTACCTTCCGATCCGCGACTACGCGGCGCACTCGGTGCGAAGCGCGGGGGCGGGAGGCGGCGCCGGATTCGAGTACGCCACCTCCTGGTCCTTCTCGCCGAAGGAGATGCTGACCTTCGTCATCCCGTCCATGTTCGGCTTCGGCGGCGCGACCTATTGGGGAACGATGCCGTTCACCGACTATCCGAACTACATGGGGATCGTCCCGTTCTTCATGGCGATCTACGGGGCGGTGCGCCTGCGCGGCACGCTGCGAGCCTTCTTCGTCACGCTCGCGATCGTCGCGCTCCTCGTCTCGTTCGGAAAGCACTTCGCGCCGCTCTACGCGCTTCTCTACGACCATCTCCCCTTCTTCAACAAGTTCCGCGTCCCGGTGATGATCCTGGTCCTCGTCCAGTTCGCCACCGCGGCGCTCGCCGCGCTCGGCATCGAGCGCGCCCTTCGCGCGCCCGCGCCGGCCCGCCGGGGCGCCGCGCCCGCGGCCGCGGCCGGCGCGAGCCCATGGTGGCGCGCGACGGCGATCGCCGTCGGCGCGGGGATCGGCGGCATCGCGATCCTCCAGGCGTTCCGGCCCTCGCTCGAGGCGGCGGCCGCCTCCAGCCGTTCGAGCATGAACGCGGGGCTCGCGAGCGCGGCGCTCGACATGGCCTCGATCGATCTCGTGAAGTCGGCGCTCCTCCTCGCCCTCGCCTTCGCGCTCGTCGCGCTCTTCCGCGCGGGGCGGATCGGGCGCCTCGCGGCGGCCGCGGGCCTCCTCCTCGTCACCGCGGGGGACCTCTGGTCGCTCGACCGGCGCATCATGGACCCGCAGGTCGGCTCGGCGGCCGAGTACCACGAGTACTTCGCCGAATCGCCGGAGGTGACCTTCCTTCGAAGCGACTCGACCCAGTTCCGCGTGCTCCCGATCCAGTGGAACGACGCGCGCCTCGCCTCCTACGGCGTCGCCTCGCTCCTCGGCTATCACCCCGCGAAGCCGCGCCTCTACCAGGCCTTCATGGACACGGTGGGGCTCAACAGCCTTCAGACGCTGCAGCTCCTGAACACGAAGTACCTCCTCTCGGAGGGCTACGCCCCGCCCGACACGAAGGGGCTCGTCCTGCGCCACGACGGCCCGGTGAAGGTCTACGAGATCGAGGGAGCGCTGCCGCGCGCCTACGTCGTCCACAAGATCCGCCCCGTCCGCGACGGCACGATGGCGCTCGCCCTGCTCCGGACGGCGGGCCTCGATCCGCACGAGGAAGTGATCTGGGAGACGCCGGGCGCGCTCCCCGCGGTCGCCCCGGCCACGCTCCCCGATTCGGTGCGAACGCTCCGGTTCGACTTCAACGAGGCCGACTACAGCGTCACGACGAACGCCCCCGGAATCCTCGTCACGGTCGACCAGTGGGACCCCGACTGGAGCGTGACCGTGGACGGGAAGCCGGCGGAGCTGCAGCGCGTGAACTACCTGATGCGCGGCGTGGCGATTCCGGCGGGGGCCCACGTGGTGCGATTCCGCTACCTTCCGCGCGCGCTCGAGGCGGGCATGAAGATCTCCGTCGGCGCGCTGGCCGCGACGCTCCTGCTCGCGGCGGCCGGCGTCGTCGCGGGGCGCCGCCGGCGGGGCGCCGTGGAGCCGGGGGGAGGGGCGAAGCCGTGAAGGCGCTCGTCATCATTCCGACCTACAACGAGCGGGAGAATCTCATCGAGCTCCTGGGGAAGATCTTCGCGGTGGAGAAGGCGGTCGCGCCGGCCCACTCGCTCGAGGTCCTGATCGTCGACGACAATTCCCCGGACGGCACGGGCGCTCTGGCCGACGAGATGGCCGCGGCCGATCCGCGCGTTCACGTCCTGCACAGGCCCGGGAAGATGGGGCTCGGCTCCGCCTACGTCGCCGGCTTTCGCTACGTCCTGGAGCGGGACTACGACGCCGCCTTCGAGATGGACGCCGACTTCTCGCACAATCCCGACAGCCTTCCCGAGTTCCTCAAGGAGCTGGAGACGCACGACCTGGTTCTCGGCTCGCGCTACCTCTACGGCGTGACGGTCGTGAACTGGCCCCTGTCGAGGCTCATCCTCTCCTACGCCGCGAACGTCTACAGCCGCGTCATCACCGGTATGAACATCAAGGACGCCACCGGCGGATACAAATGCTTCCGCCGCCAGGTGCTCGAGGCGATCGACTGGACCCGGGTCAAGTCGGACGGCTACGGGTTCCAGATCGAGATCAACTTCAAGGCGTACCGGAAGGGATTCCGCATCAAGGAGATCCCCATTCTCTTCGTCGATCGGCGCGCCGGCGAGTCGAAGATGTCGCGGAAGATCGTATGGGAGGCGGCCTACATGGTCTGGCGCCTCCGGATTCTCGACCTCCTCGGAGCGCTGTAGAGAGGGCCCCCTGGGCGTCACGCTCGTCGTCGTCCACTACAAGACCCGCGAGCCGCTCGCGCGGCTCCTCGGCTCGCTGCGCGCCGCGAGCCCGGCCCCCGTGCGCGAGATCGTGATCGTGAACAATTCGGGCGAGCCGCTCGACGATCTCGTTTCGGCCGCGGGCCTCCCGACGCAGGTTCTCGCGCCCGGACGGAATCTCGGCTACGCCCGGGGCGTGAACCTCGGCATCCGCGCCGCGAGCCAGGAGGACGTCCTCATCCTCAATCCCGACGTCCAGGTGACGCCGGGGTCGGTGGAGGCGCTCCTCCGCTGCGCCGAGGCGCATCCGAAGGCGGGCATCGTGGCGCCGCGGCTCTTCCACCCGGACGGAACGCTTCAGCTTTCGTCGCGCCGCTTCTACAATGCCACCACGCTCCTCCTGCGGCGCCTTCCGCTGGGCGCCATCTCGGATCGAAGCCCGGCGGTGCGCGATCACCTGATGGCCGACTGGGACCACGAGTCGACGCGTTCCGTCGACTGGGTCCTGGGCGCGGCGCTCTTCGTGCGCCGCCGCGCGATGCGCGACGTCGGGCTCATGGACGAGCGCTACTTCCTCTACTTCGAGGACGTCGATTGGTGCCAGCGGATGTGGCGCCACGGCTTCGAGGTGGTCTACTGCGCGGAGTCGCGCATGGTGCACGAGCACCAGCGCGCGAGCGCGCGCCTTCATCCCCGGTCGTGGCGGGCGCACCTGGCCGGGCTCCTCCGCTTCACGGAGAAATGGAGCGCTCTCCTCTACGCCGTGAGCCAGTACCGCCACCGCCTCCTCCAAGCCGTCGCCTTCGCGGGCGACCTGATCGCCGTGCTCGCGGCGTTCCTCGCCGCGTATTGGATCCGCGCGTTTCTCGATCCGTGGTTCGGAAAGCCGATCTTCCCGCTGTCGAACTACGGGGGCCTCGTCGTCTTCTCGGTCGCCATGACCGTCGCGGCGCTGGCCTGGAACGGCCTCTATCGCCGGCTCGTCTCCACCGACGCGATCGACCGCGCGTTTCGCGTCGGCCGCGCCGTGGCGCAGGCCGGGCTCCTCGTCATGGCCTCCACGTTCCTCTTCCAGATGCCGCGCTTCTCGCGCGTTCTCGTGCTCCTCCTCGGCCCGCTCTGCTTCGGCATGGTCTACGGCATGCGGACCTGGGTGGAGCGCCTGGGCGCGGGCGCGCGGCGCCACGGGTTCGCTTTCCGCCGCGTGCTTCTCCTGGGGAGCGGCGAGAGCGCCGCGCGGGCGCGGGCCGCGCTCGAGGCGGCGCGCGGCGAGGGCTTCGAGCCTCTCCACGCCGAGCTGTCGGGGCCCGACGGCGAGTCGCCGGAGGCGGCCGTGGCGCGGCTCCAGGCGCTCATCACCGGCGAGCGGATCCAGATCGTCCTCCTCGTTCCCGAGGAGAACGAGCTTCCGCACCTTCTCGCCGCGGGCGTGGCGCTCCGCGACTCGGGCGCCGCCATCTACTGGGGCGGACCGGCCGCGCGGCTCGCGCCCCTCGGGGCCGACTCGCGCGTCGGCCCGCTCGACGCCGTCCTCCTCCACGCGCCGACGCGCGGACTCGCGCCGCGCGCGCGGAAGCGGCTGAGCGACCTGGCCCTCTCCTTCTTCGTGGCGCCCTGGCGCTGGCGCGGGCTCGGCGACTATCTCGCGGCCCACGAGTCGCCGCTTCGCCCCGGCGACGCGTGGCGGCTCGTCTGGACGGGCGAGCGCTCGTGGGTCGGCCGAAGCCACTACGAACGCGACCGCTGGGCCGGCGTCCCCGTCTGGGCGCGCCTCGCGCTCCAGACGCTTCGCCCCGGCGTCGTCTCGCCCTCGCTTCCGAACGGCGGCCGGCAGGGCGCCGATCGCGCCGCGCGCGTGGAGTCGGAGCTCGCGTACCTCTCGCGCTTCTCCATGGCGGAGGACCTGCGCCTCTTCCTTCGCGCCACCGGCGCGAGGAGGCGGGGATGACGCGCGCTCCCCGATTCGCGAGGCTCCTCCCGTGCGCGCTCGCCCTCGCCCTCGGCGCCGCGCACGCGCTGCCCGGATCGGCCGCGGCGGCGACGCGCCTCTTCATCGTGAACCACGTGGCGTCGAACGACGTGCGGGGCGCGGCCCCCTGGGGAGGCTCTCTCGCGCTCGCCACCGGCGGCGGGCTCGTCTTCGCGGACACCTCGACCGGCGCCACGACGAAGATCCTGCGCGCGGGCGGGGGACTCCCCTCGAACAATCTCCTCTCGATCGCGGCGAGCCCGAGCGGGCTCCTCTGGATCGGCACGGCCGACCACGGCGTCGCGCGGATGCGCCCCGACGGGACCTTTCTCCGCACGCTCACGTCGTTCGACGGGTTGCCGAGCGATCGCGTGCAGGCGATCTACCGGAGCGGCGACAGCCTCTGGATCGCGACGAGCGGCGGCGCGGCGCTCTTCACCGAGAACGCCTCGACCGGCCAGCTGGCGCTCCGGCGCTCCGATTCGAGCGCGAGCACCGGCGGCGCGCTCGTGAGCGACGACGTCACCTCCTTCGCCGCGTGGAACGACACGCTCTGGTGCGGCACGAACGCGGGGCTCTCCGCGTTCGTCCTTTCGGCCGGCGCGTGGGTCGCGCGGACCTCGGTGACGTCGACTCGTGTCCAGGCGCTCCTCCTCGAGCGCGACTCGCTCTGGATCGGGACGCAGACGGGGCTCCGCGTCTACGCGGGGGGCGCGATCGCCTCGCGCGGCCTCGCCGTCGAGACGCTCGCGCTCGAGGCGCTGCCCTGGGGCATCGGCCGGGGCACGCCGGCGGGGCCGACGCTTCTGGCTTCCGACGGCACGGAGAGCGCGCTCCCGCTCGGCGGCCTTTCGGTCCCACGGACGCAGGCGCTCCTCGCGTCGCCCGCCGCGCGCGTCTTCGCCGCCACGCCCGCCGGGCTGGGGCGCTACGACGGCGGGACGGTTCCCTGGACCGCGATCGTGAGCGCCGGCCCCGCGATGAACGGCGGCGTGCGCGTCTCGGCGCGCGGGGGCGACGTCTGGGTCGCGCTCGGCAACGCGGCGCCGGCCGGTCTCTCCAGCGGGACGATCCTTCGATACGCGGGGGGCGCCTGGTCGGCCGTCACGGGCGCGACCTCCGGCGGCAATCTGCAGCTCGCGAGCGCGTTCGGCCTCCTCGCGGCCTCCGACGGCAAGCTCTGGATCGGTCACTGCTGCGGGGGCGGCACGGGGCCCTCGAGGCCGCGCACCGATCGATGGGATCCGGCCGCCGACGTCTGGGATCTGCCGGCGGGCTACAATCTCTTCGCCTTCGCGCAGGCGCCCACGGGGCGAGTCTTCGGCGTGGGCGTGGAGTACGAGAACGGCGTCTACGTCTTCGACGCCGCCGGCGGCGCGCTCCTCGATTCCCTCACGCTCGACAACACGAACGGGGGACTCACGAGGAACAACCTCCGCGACGTCGACTTCGACGGCTCCGGGCGCGCCTGGATCGCGACGGCCGACAACGGCGTCGATCGCTGGAACGGGAACGGCACCGCCGATCACGCCGACGACGTCTGGACCCACTTCGGCGCCGTGGGATTCCCGAGCCTCCTGACCACCTCGGTCGCCGCCGTCTCGACGGGCGAGGCGTGGGTCGGAACGCGCGGGGGCGCCGTGCGGATCGTGAACGACATCGTCGACTTCGCCGCCACGTCGCGCATCAACAGCCTCATCAAGAGCGCGGCGGTGAACGACGTCGAGGTCGACGGCGACGGCGCGGTCTGGATCGCGACGGGCATCGGCCTGGCGCGCGCCGGGCCCTCGGGGTCGAACGAGTTCTTCACGATCGACGACGGCCTCGCCTCCGACGACGTTCAGGCGCTCGAGTGGGATTCGGCGCGCGGCATTCTCTGGGCCGTCACCGCCGGAGGCGTGTCGGAAATCCACCCCAGCCCGTCGGGGACCGCGTCGTTCGGGGAGGGGAGCTATCTCTATCCCAATCCGGCGACCCCCGCGAGCCCCATCGTGCGGCTCGGGGGAATCTCGGGCGAGATCACGGGCGAAATCCGCGACCTCGCGGGGAACACGATCCGCGCCTTCGAGGCGAATCCCGCCGACTCCGCGATCTGGGATCTCCGCGACGACCGCGGCCTCGTGGTCGCGCCCGGCATCTATCTCGTGGTGCTGCGGCAGGGCGATCTCACGCGAATCCTGAAGGTCGCGGTGGCGCGTTGAAGACGCCGCCGCGCCGCGCGGCGCGATGAAACTCGACGCGCCGCTCACGCTCGCCTCGCCTCCCGATCCGGAGCGCTGGGACGCGCTCGTCGCCCGGTCGCCGGGGGCGAGCGTCTTCCATACCTCCGCCTGGGCCAGGCTCTGGACCGAGGAATGGGGCGGCGCGCGCTGGGAGGCGCTCGTCGTGGAGGGGGAGGGCGGCTACGAAGCGGGACTCGGCGCGATCGTCCGCCGCCGCGGCCCGCTCCGCACCGTCGACGCCATGCCGTTCGCCACGTACGGAGGTCCGCTGGTCCGGACGGGCCATCCCGATCCGCTCGGGCTCGCCACCGCGCTCCTCGACGGCTTCGCGACCTGGATCGGCGCGGCGTTCGTCCTCAGGGCCTCGCTCGCCTGGTACGAGGGGGATCGCGACGCGTTTCCCGAGAGGCTCCCGCCGATGGAATCGTTCACGCACGTGGTGCCCCTCTCCCCGGAATACGAGGAGGTCGCCTCGCGATTCACGCCCTCCACGCGCCGGCTCGTCCGCCAATCGGACGAGAGCGGGCTCGTCATCGAGGTCGCCGATTCGCTGGAGAAGGTCGGGACGTTCTACGAACTGGCGACCGAGACGATTCGACGCCGCGGCGGAACGCCGAAGCCGCGATCGCTCTACGATCGGATCTTCACCGACCTCGTGTCGAAGGGCCTCGGGCGCTATCACATCGTCCGCCACGGCGAGGAGGCGGTGGCGGGAAGCCTTCACTTCTTCCACGAAGGCGTGGCCACGAACTGGCTTCCCGTCTCGCGCGAGTCGGCGTGGCCGCTCCGGCCGAACAACTTCCTCGTCGCGAGCCTCCTCGAGACGCTCTGCGGTTCGGGCTATCACGAATACAACTTCGGGTCGTCGCCCCCCGACGCCGCGGGACTCATCCGGTACAAGGAGGGATGGGGCGCGCGCCGCCATCCGGTCCTCGTCGCGGGCCGCCGCTCCGGGCTCCACCGCCGCCTTCGCCCCTAGGAGCGCCGATGCGGATCCTCCTCCTCGCCCACGCGCCGTCGGTCCACACGCAGCGCTGGATGCGCGCGCTCGCCGCGAGGGGGCACGAGCTGCGGCTCCTCTCCGTCGTGACCGCGCCGCACGCGGCCGCCGCGGGAGAGCCGGTCGGCTGGCCCGGGGCGCCGTGGCCCTTCCTGCGCTACGCCTCGGCCCGCGCCGCCGTGCGCCGCGCGCTCGCCGAATGGCGGCCCGACGTGACGGTGGCGCACTTCCTGCCGAACTACGGTTTCCTCGCGGCGCTCGCGGGGGCCTCTCCCTTCGTCCTCGTCGCCTGGGGCTCCGATCTCCTCGTGAACGCGCGGCGGACGCCGCTTCACGAGGCCCGGGCGAGGTGGGTGCTTCGTCGCGCCGCGATGATCCACGTCGACGCGGAGAATCTCGGCCGCGCGGCGCGGGAGCTCGGCGCGCCCGCCGAGCGGGTCTGGACGCGTCCTTGGGGCGTCGACAGCGCGGGCCTCGCCCCTTCGGCGCCGTGGCGGGAGCGATTCGAGCGGGCGGGAACGCTTCGCCTCCTTTGGACCCGGATGCTCGAGCCGATCTACGACGCCGGGACGTTCCTCCGCGCGCTCGGGCGGCTCCGGAGCGCCGGCGTTCCGTTCCTCGCGACGATCGCGGGGGACGGGCCGCTCCGCGCCGGCCTGGAGGCGGAGGCCTCGAGCCTCGGTCTCGCCGGCTCGGTTCGATTCCTCGGCCTCGTCGACGAGGCGCGGCTTCGCGCGCTCTACCGCGAGCACGAAGTCTACGTCTCCATGTCGCGCTCCGATTCCACGTCGCAATCCCTTCTCGAGGCGATGGCGGCCGGCCTCGCGACGGTGGTGAGCGACATTCCGGGGAACGAACCGTGGGTGCTCGGGACGGGATCGTCCGAGGCTCCGGAAGCGCCGGCTCCCGAGGGGAGGGCGGGGCGCGCGCGATTCGGCGACGCCGGCATCCTGGTTCCCCGCGGCGACGACGCGTCGCTCGCGGAACGGCTCGCCGCGCTCGGGGCCGATCGCCGGACCGAAGCGCGGGTCGCGATCGGCACGGCGCGCGTGCGCGCGGAAGCCGACTGGGGCGAGACCGTCGCGCGATTCGAGGAGAAGCTCCGCCTCCTCGCGGGATCGGCGGGCGGCGGGGGATCGGGCGCCCGATGAAGCGGCTTCTGGTCGTCGCCTATTTCTTCCCGCCGATCGGCGGCGGGGGTTGCCAGCGGACGCTGAAGCTCGTCCGCTACCTGGAGCCCGCCGGCTGGGCCTCCACCGTCGTCACGGTGAAGGATCCGGACTACTGGATCCTCGATCCGTCGCTCGAGGAGGAGGTGCCCGCGTCGTGCGAGATCGTCCGCGTGAGCGCCCTCACGTCGCAGCGGCTGCTGAAGCTCCTCGGGGGAACGGGCGTGAAGCTCGAGGAGCGGCAGGGGCGCCGGAACGCGGCGGCCTTTCGCGCGCTCCGCCGGCTGCAGCAGTTCGTCGCGATTCCCGACGGCTACCGGGCCTGGGCCCGCGCGGCCGAGAAGGCGGCCGCGGCGCGCATCGCGCGCGGCGGGATCGACGCGCTCTGGACGACGTCGTCGCCCGAGAGCGCGCACCTCGCGGGCCTCGCGCTCAAGCGGCGCGCGACGCTCCCCTGGATCGCCGACTTCCGCGATCCATGGGTGGGGCGCGTCACCTACGCGCCGCCGACCGCGTGGCACGATCGAAGGCACCGCGCGCTCGAGGAGGCGGTGGTCGCCGCCGCCGATCGCGTGACCGTGGTGAGCGAGGCGATGGCCGTCCGCTTCCGGGAGCGCTATCCGGCGCTCCCCGCCGATCGGTTCGTCGTTCTGCCGAACGGATACGACCCCGACGACTGGGCGCGCGCCGCGCTTCTTCCAGGAGCCGATCGGGGATCGGCGCCGGGCGAGGAAGCGACGCGCCGATTCGTGATCCTTCACGCGGGGCAGCTCGCCCACCGGCCCACGGTGGCCACGCTGCTCGAGGCGGCGCGCCGCCTCGTGGAGGAATCGCCGGCGAGGCGCGAGACGCTCCGGCTTCGCTTCATGGGAGGAAACGAAGGGCTCGACGCCGAGGCGATCGCGCGCGCCGGACTCGCGCCGTGGCCCGGAGTCGTGGAGACCGTTCCGTCGCGCCCGCATCTGGAATCGCTGCGAGCGATGAAGCGCGCGAATCTCCTCGTTCTCCTCGGGCATGGCGGCGACGCCGATTCCCAGATCTACACGGGGAAGATCTACGAATACCTCACCAGCGGACGCCCCGTTCTCGGAATCCTCGACCCCGGTCCCGCCGCCGATCTGCTCGGCCGCTCCGGGCAGGGGAGCGCGTGCCGTCCGGGGGACGTGGAGGCCGTTCTGGCTGCGATCCGCGCCCCCCTGGAGGCCTGGGAACGAGGCCAGATCCCCCATGATTTCCCACTGCCAGCCATGGCCCCCGCCTGGGAGCGGCGTACGATGGCGCGCCGCGCCGGAGAGCTCCTCGATTTGCTCGTTTCGCGCCGCTGACGCTCCGTTTTCCCCCACGTCTCCCCCCATCCCGTAAGCCTTTGGACTCCATGTAAATAAAATTTCAGAAATCTCACAATTCCGCGTTGACACCCCCCGGGTCGGTCCCTAGGATGCGTTCGGGTGGCGGGAAGTGGGGAATTGTGGGGAATGAGCCGGTGGCCTTCCCACCGGCTCTAAATTTACATTCAACGGCGAGCGAACGAGTCGGGGATGGCGACGTTCCGCGGTAGCTACGAACACACCATCGATCACAAGGGTCGCGTGAGCATTCCCGCGCGATTCCGGCGACAGCTGTCGGGCGACGCGAACGAGACCTTCGTCGTTCTGCGCGGCCTCGACGTCTGCGTGTCGCTCTATCCCGCCGACGAGTTCAAGCGCCTCGAAGAACGTCTTCGCGCCCGTTCGTTCACCGACGAGACGGCGCGGCGATTCCAGCGGCTCTTCCTTCACGACTCGCGCGACGAGACGCTCGACGCGCAGGGGCGCGTGGCGCTTCCGCCCTCGCTCATCGCCTACGCCGAGCTGAAGCACGGCGTGCTGGTCAAGGGAGTCCTCGATCGCATCGAGATCTGGAATCCCGAGACCTACGAGCGCTACGTCGCCGGCTCGAAGCGGTCGTACGAAGAGATCGCGGGAGAGTTGTTGCTGTGATCGCCGCGATCGCGAACGCGCGGCGCGCCGCGGCGGGGGAGCGCCCCACGTATCAGTGGGATCCTTCCCGCGAGCCGGGAGCCGGAACGCTCCGTCTCTACGGACGCCTGGGGGAGCGGGAGCTCCGCCGGGTTCTCGACGCGGTGGTGGAGCGCGCGCGGTCGCCGCGCGAAAGCGTCGTGATCGATTTCGCCGGCGTCGAGCACGTCGACTTCCGCGCCGTGGCGGAATTCCTCCGCGCGCTCGGCCGTCTTCGGGACCGGTGCGCGTCGGTCTGGCTCGTCGGCGCTTCGCCCTACGTACGACAGCTCATGGACGTCTCGGGGCAGGGCTCGCTCAGGCAGGCCCTCTCCTGGGACGTTGGCCCCGCCGGAAGCGCGGCGCGGCCGGGCGGAGACGATCTCCGCGCGGCCGAACGCCGGGCGCTTCGAGCGGGCGTCTGGAACTAGACGGGCCGGCGCGGAGCCGCCCGATGTCCGAGTCGGCCGGGCACGTCCCGGTCCTGCTCCGCGAAGCGGTCCGACTTCTCGTAACCGACCCACGCGGCACCTACGTCGACGTCACGCTCGGCGGCGGCGGACATTCGGTGGCCATTCTGCAGGAGGCAGGAATGGACGCGAGAGTGATCGGCATGGATTGCGACCCGGCCGCGGTGGAACGCGTCCGGCGCACGCCGCCCGCGCTCGCCCCGGCGTTCACCGCGGTCCGCGCCCGCTTCTCCGAGCTCGAGACGGCGCTCGACTCGCTCGGCATCGAGGCGGTGGACGGGATCCTCGCCGACCTCGGCCTCTCCTCGATCCAGCTCGACGATCCGGTCCGCGGCCTCTCCTACGACCGCGAGGGGCCGCTCGACATGCGCCTCGACCCGGCGCGCCCGGAGACCGCCGACTCGCTCGTGGGAAGCGCCGACGAGGGGACGATCGCCGGATGGCTCTCCGAGTACGGCGAGCTGCCGCGCGCCCGCGCCGCCGCCCGCGCCGTTCGCAGGGCCCGCGAGCAGGCGGGGCGCTTGACCACGCGCGCGCTACGCGACGCCCTGATTCCGCTCTACCCCGGACCCGCGCGCTCCAGGCGGCTCGCCCAGGCCTTCCAGGCGCTTCGCATGGTCGTGAACCACGAGATCGAGGAGCTTCGCGCTCTCCTCGACGCGGCCGCCCGCGTCGTCCGACCCGGCGGAACCCTCGTCGTCATCGCCTACCACTCGCTCGAAGACCGCATGGTGAAGCAGGCGTTCCGTCCGCCGCGTCCCCTCGACGCCTGGGTGGAGCCCGCGCCCGAGCCGTGGGAGCCGATCACGCCGAAGCCGATCCGCCCCGGCGACGAGGAGACGGCCGAGAATCCGCGCGCGGGGAGCGCGCGTCTGCGCGCGGCCCGGCGCCGTCCCGGCGTTCCCGCTCCGGCGGCGCGGGAAGGAGGGTGGTCATGAGCGGTTATCTTCGTCGTTACCGCCTCGAGCCGCGCCGTCCGCACGGGCGTCTCCTGGTCGGCGTTCTCGTCGTGATGGCGCTCCTCCTCGCGAAGGTCTGGCAGTCGTACGCCGCGAATTCGATCTCGATGGAGCGCGACCGACTGCGCGGGGAGGTGCGCGCGCTGGAGAACCGCATTCGCCTCTCCTCCGAGCTGAGAATCCAGGCCGCGCTCCGCGAGGGCCTCGACCACACGGCGCTCGCGGCGCTCGGATTCCAGAATCCCGATCCCTCCGCCGTCGTCCTCATCGACCTGAGCCAGCCCGTGCCGCAGGCGGTCCGCGGGAAGGACGGCGTCGTGGCCCGGTTCGGCGGCTTCCTCCAGGGACTGCCGGGACTCCGGGGCTCCGGACGGCGCCCCCGCCCGCCGCACGACGAGACGATGCACGCCCTCCCCGTCGACACGCCGATCGAGGCGCCCGGCGCCTCGTCCGCGCCGGAGGCCACGCGTTGAATCCGCGCGACCGCGGCCGCCTTCGGGCGATCGCCATCCTCGGGCTCTGCGCGTTCGCCGTCCTCCTCGCGCGGCTCGTCACGATCCAGGTCGTCGGCCACGCCCGCTACGCGAGGGAGGCCCGGTCGCAGCAGACGCGGCGGGTCATTCTCGAGCCGGAGCGCGGGCGGATCTTCGACCGCCACCTGCGTCCGCTCGCCGAGAACGTGGCGCTGAGCCAGATCTCCGTCCGGCCGGGCGAGGTTCAGAACGCCACCGCCGTGCGCGACTTCATCAGCAAGACCGCGGGGGCGAACGGCGTTCGCCGATTCCGCCAGGGGCGCTCGCAGCATCGCGCCTACGTGCGCGTCGCCGCGCAGCTGAAGCCGGAGAAGGAGATCGATCTGAAATCGACGCGGCTCCCCGAGGGGATCCACATCGATCCGGTGCCGGGCCGCGTCTATCCGCTCGACGAGCTGGCGCGCCCCGTCCTCGGCGTGGTGGGGAACGAGGGGCACGGGCTCGAAGGCCTGGAGCAGGTCTTCGACCGCGACCTGCAGGGAAGCCCGGGATGGGCGACGCTCTTCACCAACGGGCGCGGCACGAACTACGAGCTGCCGCGCAGCATGGTGAAGCTTCCGGAATCGGGCGGAAGCCTCGTGACGACCATCGATCTCGACGCGCAGTCGGTGGCGGTCATGAAGCTCCGCGAGGCGGTGGCGCGCACCGGCGCGAAGAGCGGCATGGCGGTCTTCGTCGACCCGAAGACGGGCGACATCCTGGCCATGGCCACCGTGGACGGCCCCGGCGCGGCGGGCGACGAGCACCGGAATCGCGTCGTGGCCGACCAGTACGAGCCCGGCTCGACCTTCAAGATCCTGGCGGGATGCGCCGCCATCGAGGAGAAGCTCTTCTCGGATCAGGAATCGGTCTGGGTCTACCAGGGCAAGGTCGACATGGGCGGCTTCACCATCCACGACTCGCACCCCGACACGGGGTGGTACACGCTGAGGCGGGCGACGTCGCACTCGAGCAACTGCGTCTACGCGCAGGTGGGAACGCGCGTCGGTCCGGAGCGCCTCTACCGCTACGCCCGGCTCTTCGGATTCGGCCAGCCGACCCGCGTGCAGCTCCCGGGCGAGGCGCCGGGGGTGATCCGCGAGCCGGCGCGCTGGTCGAAGCGCTCCCTCGCCACGATCTCGATCGGCCACGAGGTCCTCGTGACGCCGCTCCAGGTGGTGATGGCCTACGCCGCCGTGGCGAACGGGGGGATGCTCATGCGGCCCCGCGTGGCGAGCGCCATCGTCGACGAGGAGGGCGAGCCGATCCGCGAGATTCAGGTGGAGCCGGTGCGGCGCGTCATCTCGGAGGCGACGGCGAAGAAGTTCCGCGAGTTCCTCCGCGACGCCGTCACGGAGGGAACGGCCTCCGAGGCGGCTCTCCCCTGGTGTGAGGTGGCGGGGAAGACCGGCACCGCGCAGAAGACGGTTCAGGGGACGAAGGGATACGGCGTCGGCCGGTACATCGCGTCGTTCGTCGGCATGGTCCCGGCGGACGACCCGAAGGTGGTCGGCCTGGTCGTGCTCGACGAGCCGCGCGGCGCCTACTACGGCGGCGAAGTGGCCGCGCCCGTGTTCCGCGAGATCGTCGCCTCGTGGAGCGTCCAGGGACGCGGGCCGCTCGCCATGCCGACCACCGAGCTCGTGAGCGGCGGCGACCCGCCGGCGCCCTCCGCTTCGCGCGTGCCCGACGTCCGTCTGCTGGCGCCGGGCCGCGCGCGCGAAGTGCTGGGCCGCGAAGGATTCGACGTTCGACTCTCGGGCGAAGGCGCCCGCGTGCTCGCGCAGGACCCGGCTCCGGGAGAGCCGGCGCCGCGCGGGGCCACGGTTTCGCTCACGCTCGCCTCGGCGACGGAGACCGACGAAGTGGTGATGCCCGATCTCCGCGGGCTCTCGATACGGGAGGCCATCACGCAATTGCGCGCGCTGGACATTCCCGTGGAGCGCGTGCGGGGTTCGTCGGGACGGGTGGTGAACCAGTCTCCCGAGCCGGGGCGGGCCGTGCGCCGTGAGACGCGCGCCGTCCTCACGCTCGATCCGCGGGGCGCGTGATCGGATCCCTCGCCCGCGAAGCGGCCGCGGTGCCGATGCTGGTGAACGCGCTCGAGACGCGCGGCGTTCCCTCGGGAGCGTGGGCGCGCGTCCAGTACGACTCGAGGGCCGTGGGCGCGGGGGACGTCTTCGTGGCCGTCCCCGGAGCGAAGGCCGACGGGCACGCCTTCCTGGGCGCGGCGCGCGAAAAGGGCGCGCTCCTCGCCGTGGTGGAGCGCTTCGTATCCGAGGAGCCGCTGCCGCAAGTGCGGGTGGCGAGCGCGCGGCGGGCTCTCGCCATCCTCGCGTGCGAGGAGGCCGAGCATCCGTCGCGCGAGCTGACGATGGTCGGCGTGACGGGGACGAACGGAAAGACGACGACGACGTATCTGGTCCGGTCGGTGCTGGAGCGGCACGGCGAGCGGGTGGGCGTCGTCGGCACCGTCGGCTACGAATTCGGCGGGGAGCACCGGAACGCGCCGCACACGACGCCCGAGGCGCCGGAGCTGGCGCGTCTTCTCAGGGCCTGGCGCGATCAGGGGGCCGACGCGGTGGCGATGGAGGTGTCGTCGCACGCCCTGTCGCTCGACCGCACCTACGGCATCGCGTTCGACGCGGGGATCTTCACGAACTTGACGCAGGACCATCTCGATTTTCACGGCACGCTCGAGTCGTATCGCGGCGCGAAGGCCCGCCTCTTCCGGGCGGAATCGCGCGGCGATCGGTCGAAGCCGTTCGTCGGCGTCGTGAACGCGGACGATCCGGCGGGGCTCTGGATCCGGGATCATGGCGACGGACGGTTCCTCACGTATGGAAGCCGCTCCGGGGCGGAGGTGTCGGCCGAGGACGTGCGGCTGGGTCCGGCAGGCACGAGACTACGGATTCGGCATCCGCGCGGTTCCGAGACGGTCGCCCTCCGCCTACGAGGGGCTTTCAACGTGATGAACGCGCTGGCCGCCTTCGGCGGCTGTTACGTCCTCGGCGTCCCCCCGGCGGCGATCGCCGAGGCGCTCGGCGACCTCGCCCGCGTGCCGGGCCGCCTCGAACCCGTCGAAGCGGGGCAGCCCTTCCAGGTGCTCGTCGACTACGCGCACACGCCCGACGCGCTCGAGCGGGCGTTGGAGGCGGTGCGCGCGCTCGGCCCGAAGCGCCTCCGCTGCGTCTTCGGCTGCGGCGGCGATCGCGATCGCGGGAAGAGGCCGCTCATGGGCGCCGCGGCGGCCCGCCTCGCGGACGACGTCCTCGTGACCTCCGACAATCCGCGAAGCGAGGCGCCGGAAGCGATCATCGCCGAGATCGTGGCGGGCGCCTCCTCGGGCCCGGCGGCCGCGCCGAACGTCCGGACGATCGTCGATCGGGCCGAGGCGATCCGCGAGGCGGTCTCCGCGTGCGAGTCGGGCGACGCCCTCCTGATCGCGGGGAAGGGCCACGAGACCTATCAGATCCTGAACGACCGGACGATCGAGTTCGACGATCGCGCGGTGGCGCTCGAGGCGCTGCGCGCGCGGGGCTTCGGCGCGTGACCCCTCGCTCGGCCGTGGGGGCCGGAAGCGCGAAGGGTCACGCTCCGATGCCGAGTCCCTGGCTCTCGCTCCCCGACGTCGTGCGCGTCACGGGGGGCATCCTCGCCGTCCGTCCCGCGGCGGCGGCGCCGGCGGCCTTCACGGAGGCCGCCATCGACAGCCGCGCCGTCGTGGGAGGAGAGCTCTTCGTGCCGCTTCCGGGCGCGAACGTCGACGGGCACGCCTTCGTGGCCGCGGCGCTGGCGGCGGGCGCGGCGGGGTGCCTCGCGCGAATCGGCTGGGACGTTCCCGCCGAGGTGAGGCGGGCGGGGAAGGCGGTGATCGCGGTGGCCGATCCGCTCGCCGCGCTCCAGGCGCTGGCGCGGCACTGCCGCCTGCGGGCGGCGATTCCGGTGACGGCGGTGACCGGTTCGAACGGGAAGACGACGACGAAGGAGATGATCGCGGCCGTCCTCGGCTCGCGCTATCGCGTGCACAAGAACGTGGGGAACTTGAACAACCAGATCGGACTCCCGCTCACCATGACCAAGCTCCGCCCCGAGCACCGGGCGATGGTGCTGGAGCTGGCGATGCGCGCGCGCGGGGAGATCGCGGAGCTGGCCGCCATCTGCACGCCCGACGTCGGCGTCCTGACGGTGGCGGCCGAGGCGCATCTGGAGCGGCTCGGATCGCTCGACGCGATCGCGGCCGCGAAGAGCGAGCTGGCCGAGGCCATCCGCCCCGAGGGCCTCCTGATCCTGAACGCCGACGACGAGCGCCTCTGGCCGATGAACCGGAACCGCCCCGTTCCGATCCGCTCGTACGCGGTGGAGAACCCGGAGGCCGATCTGCGCCCGACGCGCGTGAGCGTCACGGCCGAGGGCGGGACGCGCTTCACCCTTCCGGACGGATCCGAGTTCGCGCTCACGCTCCTCGGACGGCACAACGTGCGAAACGCGCTCGCCGCGATCCTGGTCGGCGATCGATTCGGAATTCCGCGCTCGAAGGCCGCCGCGGCGCTCTCGGCGATGCCGGCTCCGCCGCATCGGCTGGAGCTTCTCCGGAGCGGCGGCGTCTCGGTGCTGGACGACTGCTACAACGCCAACCCCGCGTCGATGGGCGAGGCGCTCTGGCTCCTCGGAGCGATCGAGATTCCCGCGGGCGGGTCGCGGCGCGCGGTGCTCGGCGACATGCTGGAGCTCGGCCCCGAATCGGAGCGCCTGCACGAGTCGGTGGGCCGTCGCGTTCCGCCCTCGGCGTCGCTCTACGTCGCGGGCGCCTTCGCCGCCGCCACGGCGCGCGGCGCCGAGGCCGCGGGCGTCGACGCCGCGCGCATTCGCCGCTTCGAGGACGTCGAGGCCATGGCGGCGGCCGTTCGGGACGACGCGAAATCGGGCGACCTGGTGCTGGTGAAGGGGTCGCGCGGCATGCGGCTCGAGCGGGTGGTCGAGGCGCTCGCGCCGGGACGCGCGGGGAGCGAGACGCCTCTCGCGGCGGCGGGGAGGGACTAGCCGATGCTCTACCATCTCCTCTATCCCCTCCACGAGCACTTCCCGGCGCTGAACGTCTTCCGCTACATCACGTTCAGGACCGCGTACGCCATGGCGACGGCCCTCGTCCTCGCGCTCGTCCTCGGCCCGGCCGTCATCCACAAGCTGCGCGAGCTGAAGATCGGGCAGAAGATCCGCGAGGAAGGCCCCCAGTCCCACTACGGAAAGGCCGGCACGCCGACCATGGGGGGCATCCTCATCGTGATCTCGATCGCGGTGAGCACGTTCCTCTGGATGAATCTCGAGAACCGGCTCGTCTGGATCGCGCTCATCAGCACGCTCTTCATGGGCGCCGTCGGATTCCTGGACGACTGGCTCCGCGTGGTGAAGCACCTTCGCAAGGGCCTGCTCGGGCGCTACAAGCTGGCCGGGCAGATCGCGCTCGGCATCGGCGTCTTCCTGGCGGTCTTCCTCTACCCGTCGGGCGGGCTCCTCGATCCGGGCGAGACGAACGTACCCTTCTTGAAGCGGACCTTCGTCGACTTCGGCTGGCTCTACCTTCCGTTCGTGGTCCTCGTCATCACCGGCGCGTCGAACGCGGTGAACCTGGCCGACGGGCTCGACGGCCTGGCCGCGGGGATGACGGCCTTCGCCGCGGTGGCGCTCGGCGGCATGTGCTACGTCACCGGCCACGTGAAGTTCTCGCAGTATCTGCAGGTGGCCTACATCCCCGGCGCGGGCGAGCTGACCGTCTTCTGCGCGGCCGTGCTCGGCGCCACGCTCGGCTTCCTCTGGTGGAACTGCCATCCGGCCGACGTCTTCATGGGCGACACCGGCTCGCTCTCGCTCGGCGCCGCGCTCGGCACCGTCGCGGTCCTGATCAAGCGCGAGTTCCTTCTCGCCGTCGTGGGCGCGGTCTTCGTCCTGGAGGCGCTCTCCGTGATGGCGCAGGTCCTGTCGTTCAAGGTCTGGGGCAAGCGGATCTTGAAGATGTCGCCGCTGCATCATCATTTCGAGCTGTCGGGGTGGAAGGAGCCGCGCGTCGTCGTCCGTTTCTGGATCGCCGCCGCTCTCTGCGCCCTGATCGGCCTGAGCACCCTGAAACTCCAATGACCGCCCGTCCGTTCTTCGCCGGGGCGAACGCCCTGATCGTGGGAGCCGCCCGAAGCGGCGTGGCCGCCGCGAAACTCCTCGTGCGCCACGGCGCGCGCGTCCGCGTGGTCGACCGGCGCGCGCCGGCCGAGCTGGCGGACGCGGTGCGGGAGCTGGAGCCGCTCGGCGTGGAGCTCCGGCTCGGCGGCACCGAGATCTCCGCCCTCGACGGCCGCGATCTCGTGGTTCCGAGCCCGGGCGTGCCGCCCGACCTTCCCCTCCTGCGCGAGGCGGAGCGGCGCGGCATTCCGATCGCGGGCGAGCTCGAGCTGGGACACGCCGTGTCGAAGGCGCCGATCGTCGCGGTGACCGGAACGAACGGAAAGAGCACCACGGTCGAGCTCCTCGGCGCCATGGGGCGGGCCGCCGGCCGCGCGACGGAGGTGCTGGGGAACATCGGCACCGCGCTCTCCGAGCGGGCGGAGGAAGTCCCCGCCGACGGACTCCTGGTCGTGGAGGTCTCCTCCTTCCAGCTCGAGAGCTGCTCGCGCTTCCGCCCGCGCGTCGGCGTGCTCCTGAACGTGACGCCCGATCACCTCGATCGCCACGGCACCCTGGAGCGTTACGCGGCCATCAAGGCGCGTCTCTTCGAGCGGCAGGAGGCGGACGATTTTCGCGTCCAGCCGCTCGGCGACGCCCTGATCGCCGGACTCCTTCGGCCCATGCGGTCGACGCCGCTCTGGTTCGGCTCCACCGACCCGACGGCCGACGGCGTCTGGCTCGACGGCGACACGCTCCGCTGGCGGTTCGCGGGGAGCCACGGCGCGCTCCTGAAGCGCGACGAGGCGCCGATCCCGGGCCCGCACAACACCGAGAACATGACGGCCGCGGCGGCCGCGGCGCTCGCCGTCGGGCTGAAGCCCGCGGCGATCGCGAAGGCGCTGCGCGAATTCAAGGGGCTGCCGCACCGGCTCACGCTCGTCGCCACGATCGACGGCGTGCGCTACGTGAACGATTCGAAGGCGACCAACGTCGACTCGATGCGCCGCGCGCTCGAGTCGTACGAGGCGCCGGTGGTGCTGATCGCGGGAGGGCGGGACAAGGACGGGGATTTCGCGGCGCTGACGCCGCTGATCCTCGAGCGGGTCCGTCATCTCGTCACCTTGGGGGAAGCGGCCGAGAAGCTGGAGCGGACCTTTACACAGGTTCCGACGACGCGGGCCGCGACCATCGAGGCGGCGGTGGCGGCCGCGCGGTCCCACGCGACCCCAGGAGGGGTCGTCCTCCTCTCGCCCGGATGCGCGTCGTACGACATGTTCCGGAACTTCGAGGACCGGGGCGCGCGATTCGAGGCGGCGGTGCAGGCGCTGGAGCGCGAACGAACGGGAGCGGGACGATGAGCCTCACCCTCGACTCCGGAGCCCGGCGGGCCGACTGGGCCCTGATGGTGCCCGTCGCGTGCCTCGTCGCGCTCGGCATCGTCATGGTCTACTCCTCGAGCGCTTTCCTCGGCGCGAGCCGGTACGACTCGGCGACCTTCTTCCTGCAGCGCCACGTCCTCCGAGTCCTCCTGGGCGCGCTCCTCCTCGTCGTCTGCATGCGGCTCGACTATCACCGGCTGCAGCGGCTGGCGCCCTGGGCGCTCGGCGGGAGCGTGATCCTGCTCGCGGCCCTCCTCGCCGTCGGCGGCGAAGGGGTGCGCGGCGCGAACCGCTGGCTCTCCATCGCCACCTTCCAGCTGCAGCCGACGGAGGTGGCGCGCGTGGCGTGCGTCGTCTATCTCGCGAGCCTTCTCGACCGGAAAGGGGAGAAGATCGCGTCGTTCCGGGACGGGCTCCTTCCGGCCTGCCTCGTCCTCGGGATTCTCGCGCTCCTGATCTTGAAACAACCGAATCTCGGCAGCACGATCGCGCTCCTCGCCACCGGCTTCGCGCTCCTCTTTCTGGCGGGGGCGAAGCGGCGGCATCTCGCGCTCCTCGTCCTGGGCGGCGCCGCCGTGGCGTCGATCGCGGTGCTCCGCAATCCCTACATGATGGATCGCGTCGTGGCCTGGCAGGCGCAGTGGGGGGCGGGGCACGCCGACACGCTCGGGAAGAACTGGCAGGTCTCCCAGTCGATCCTGGCGCTCGGGTCGGGCGGCGTCCTCGGCACGGGGCCGGGACACGGGCTCCAGAAGGTCTTCTTCCTCCCCGATCCGCACACCGACTTCATCTACGCCGTGGTCGGCGAGGAGCTCGGCTTCCTCGGCACGGCGGCCGTTCTCGTGGCCTACGTCGCGCTCTTCCTCCGCGGCCTGAAGATCGCGGCGAACGCGCCCGACCGCTTCGGGCGCTACCTCGCCGCGGGGCTCACGGTGAATCTCTCGGTCTACGTCGCCATGAACATCGCGGTCGTCACCGGCGTCATTCCGACGACGGGGCTGCCGCTTCCTTTCCTGAGCTACGGGGGTTCGGCTCTCGTGGTCAACCTGGGGGTCGTGGGTGTCCTTCTCAACATCGCGAGCCAGGCCGACGCCGGCTCGCGCCCCGCTCCGATCGTCCGTTCACGGCGGCTCCGAGCGGCGCGTGGCTGAAGCGACGGCGCCGCGGCGCGTGCTCATCGCGGGGGGCGGCACGGGCGGGCACGTCTATCCCGGGCTCGCCATCGCCGAGGAGTGGGCGCGGCGGCATCCGGACATGGAGGTCGTCTTCGTCGGCACCGATCGCGGCGTCGAGTCGAAGGCGGTCCCGAGCGCCGGCTATCGCCTGCGGACGATCGCCGCGCGAGGGCTTCCGCGCCGCCCCGGATTCGGCCAGCTGCGGGCCGCGGGGGCGCTCGTGGCCAGCCTTTGGCAGACGTGGCGGATCCTCGGCGAGGAATCGCCGAGCGTGGTCGTGGTGACGGGAGGCTACGTGAGCGGCCCCGTGGGACTCCTCGCGAGGCTCCGCGGCATTCCCGTCCTGGTGCAGGAGCAGAACTCGGTCCCCGGCGCGACCAACCGCTGGCTCAGCCTGGTCGCCGCGGAGGTGCACATCAGCTTCCTCGAATCGCGCGGCTTCTTCCGCCGGCGCGATCATCTGAAAGTGACGGGGAATCCGATTCGCCGCTCGCTCCTTCGCCAGGATCGCGCCTCCGCGTACGAAGCGCTCCGGCTCGATCCGGCGAAGCGGACGCTCCTCGTCTTCGGCGGAAGCCGCGGCGCGGCCAGCATCAACAAGGCTCTCGCGGCGGCGCTCCCGAAGCTCCAGCGGGTTCCGCGGCTCCAGGTCCTCTGGCAGACGGGGCTCGACGACGCCGAGTGGGCCGCCGCGCAGAGCGCGGCGCTTTCGATCCCCGTTCGCGTGACGCCCTACGTCGACCGGATGGAGATGGCCTACGCCGTCGCCGACCTCGCCGTCTGCCGCGCGGGGGCCATGACCATCGCCGAGCTGACGGCCTGCGGCATCCCGGCGATCCTCGTCCCCTACCCCCACGCGACGCACGACCATCAGACCGAGAACGCGAAGGGGCTCGTCGACCGGGGCGCGGCCGAGATGGTGGCCGACGCCGAGCTGGGCGGCGAGGATCTCGCCCGGCGCGTGGAGGCGCTCCTGCGCGACGAGCCTCGGCTTCGGCGCATGGGGCGGAACGCGCGCGCCTTCTCGCGCACGAACGCCGCCGACCGGATCGCCGACTCGATGGAAGCGCTCGCCGGGCTCTCGCGGGCGGGAGAGGAGGCGTAGCGCCATGCACGGGCGAATTCGCCGCATCCATCTCGTCGGCATCGGCGGAAGCGGCATGAGCGGCATCGCCGAGGTCCTCCTGAATCTCGGCTACGAGGTCTCGGGCTCGGACCTGAAGGAGTCGGACGTCGTGGCGCGCCTCCGGGCGCTCGGCGCGGTCGTCGCGGCGAGGCACGACGCGGCGAACGTGGAGGAAGCCGACGTCGTCGTCGTCTCCACGGCCGTGTCGGAGTCGAACCCCGAGGTGGTCCGCGCGCACGAGCGCGGCGTCCCCGTCATTCCGCGCGCCGAGATGCTCGCGGAGCTGATGCGCATCAAGTATTCGGTGGCGGTCGCCGGAGCGCACGGCAAGACCACCACGACCTCCATGGTGGGGGAGATCCTGGCGCACGGCGGCCTCGATCCGACGGTGATCGTCGGCGGGCGTCTCAAAGCCCTCGGCGCCCACGCGCGCCTGGGACAGGGGCCGTATCTCGTGGCCGAGGCCGACGAGAGCGACGGCTCGTTCCTGTTCCTCTCCCCGACCATCGCGGTCATCACGAACATCGACGAGGAGCACCTCGACTACTACGGCTCGCTCGACAAGATCCAGGACGCCTTCGCGACGTTCGTGAACCGCGTCCCCTTCTACGGGACGATCATCCTCCCGGCCGACGAGCCGAACGCCGCGGCGCTCCGCCCGATGACGAAACGGCGGACCGTGACCTACTCGCTCGGCGCCGGCGCGGACGTCGAAGGGCGGAATCTCTCGGTCGGGCCGGGCGGCGTCCGGTTCGACCTGCGCGTGCGCGGCCGCGACGAGGGCCCGATCGAGCTGAAGGTGACCGGCGTGCACAACGCGCGGAACGCGCTCGCGGCCATCGCCGCGGGATGGGAGCTGGGCGTTCCGATCGCGGCCGTCCGCGACGCGCTCCGCGAGTTCGCGGGAGTCGGACGCCGCCTGGAGCTCCGCGGCGAGGTGCACGGCGCGCTCTGGATCGACGACTACGCGCACCATCCGACGGAGATCGCGGCCGCGGTGGCGGCGATCCGCGCCACGCACGGCAAGCGGATCGTGGCCGTCTTCCAGCCGCATCGCTACACGCGGACGATGACGCTCCTCGGCCGGTTCGCGGAATGCTTCGCCGGCGTGGCCGAGCTGGTGCTCCTTCCGATCTATCCGGCGGGAGAGGCTCCGATTCCGGGCGTGACCGCCGAGGGGCTCGCCGAGCGCGTGGCGAAGCGGGGCGGCACGCGCGTCCACGCCGTGGCGGATCACGCGGCGGCGGCGTCCGCGGTGCTCGCGCTGCTCGGCGAGAACGACATCTTCCTGACCATCGGCGCGGGGGACGTCTACCGCGTGGGGGAACTGGCTCGAGCGAAGGAGCACGTGGCGTGAGAGCGGGCTATCGGGGAACCCCGACCTGGAAGCAGCCGGCGCGGCGCCGGCTCGTGCGGCGAATCCTGCTCGGCGGGGCGGTGCTCGGCCTCGTCGCCCTCGCGATCCCGGTCGCCGCCGTGCCGGCGGCCAGGCTCCTGGGGCGGCTGCCGATCTTCGGCGTCCATACGGTCGAGGTGAGCGGGCTCCTCTACCTCTCGTACGAGGAGGTGCGCGCCATGCTGCCGGTGCGCGAGGGAGACAACATCCTCCTCCTCCGGCCGGCCGACGTGGAGGAGGCGCTCCGTCAGAACGCCCGCATCGAGAACGCCGAGGTGACGCGGCGCCTCGGCGGGATCTCGGTGCGGATCCTCGAACGCCGGCCGTTCGCGCTCGTGAGCGCCGGCTCCCTGGTGGAGGTGGACGAGCACGGGACGGTGCTGGAGCCGCTCGAGCGCGGGCTCCTGGCCGACCGCCCCGTGATCACGGGACTGAGGCTCGGCTCCGTGAAGGAGGGATCGCGGATCTCGAACCCGGCGCTCGGGGATCTCCTGCGCCTCGTTTCGCTCCTCGAATCGCCGCAGGTCGATCTCATCGCCGACATCTCGGACATCGTGTCGGAGTCTCGGTCGCAGGCGGTGCTCCACACCGCGCGCGAGCAGATTCCGATCGTGGTCGACCCCGAGCAGGCTTCGCTCGCCGCCATGCGCGCCCTCGCGGCGACGCTGCGCGACCTGCGCGCCCGCGGGCGAACCGCCGAGCTCGTCGACGCGCGCTACCGCGGCCAGGTCGTGGTTCGCTGCGCGCCCGGGGAGAAGCCGGCGGTCGCGGGACCGACCAGGGACAAGATTTAGCACCGGGACGATGGCGGCGCCAAGGCGCCGAAGGTACGGGGAGGACGGAATGGCGGAAGGGAAGATCTACACCGGGCTCGACATCGGCACCACCAAGATCACGGCCATCGTCGCCCAGGCCGACGAGAGCGGGGACGGGATCGTCATCCTCGGCGTCGGCACGGCTCCGTCGGACGGACTGAAGCGGGGGGTCGTGGTGAATCTCGAGAAGACCGTCCGGTCGATCCAGCATGCCGTGGGCGAGGCGGAGCGGATCTCGGGGCGGCGGATCCAGAGCGTCTGCGCCGGCGTCGCCGGAGAGCACATTCGAGGGCTCACGAGCCGCGGCGTGATCGCGGTGGGGAGGAAGGACAGCGAGATTCGCGCGCAGGACGTCGAGCGCGTCGTGGAGGCCGCGAAGGCGGTCGCCATCCCGGCCGACCGGGAGATCCTCCACGTGCTGCCGCAGGGCTTCGTCGTGGACGACCAGGACGGCATCGGCGACCCGGTCGGCATGAGCGGGGTGCGGCTGGAGGCGGAGGTCCACATCATCACCGGCGCGACGAGCTCCTGCCGGAACATCGTCCGCGCCGCGGAGAAGGCGGGGCTGCGCGTGGAGGAGCTCGTGCTGGAGCCCCTCGCGTCCGCGAACGCCGTCCTGCACGACGACGAGCGCGACATGGGCGTCGCGCTCATCGACATCGGCGGCGGCACGACCGACGTGGCCGTCTTCTTCGAGGGAACGGTGCGCCACACGGCGGTCATTCCGCTGGGCGGATCGAATGTGACGAACGATCTCGCGATCGGGCTTCGGACGCCGGTGGAGCGCGCCGAGTCGCTGAAGCTGCAGAGCGGGTGCGCGCTCACCTCCATGGTGGGCCCCGAGGAGGGAGTGCGCGTGCCGAGCGTCGGCGGGCGCCCCGACCGCGACATCTCCCGGCACATGCTCTCGATGATGATCGAGCCGCGCGTGGAGGAGATCTTCGCGCTGGCGCAGAAGGAGATTCGCAAGGGACACGCGGCCGAGCTGCTCGCGGGCGGCGTCGTCATCACGGGCGGCGCTTCGCTCATGCCGGGGATGGTCGAGCTGGCCGCGCAGATCTTCGATCTGCCGGTCCGGCGCGGCGATCCGACGGGGGTGAGCGGGCTCGCCGACGCGGTTTCAGGGCCCCGGTACGCCACGGGCGTGGGTCTGGCGCTGCACGCGTTCCGGTGCGACGCGCCGGGGCGTCCGTCGGGAGCGGGTTTGTTTCAGAGAGTTTTCACCGGCGCGCGCCGGTGGATCGAGGAGCTGGTCTAGGACCGGCGCAACCAGGGAGGAGCACGGGATGTTCGAATTGGTGGATGAAGGACAGGAGAGGACTGGGGCCTCGATCAAGGTTATCGGCGTCGGCGGCGCGGGCGGCAACGCGGTGAACCGGATGATCGAGTCGGGCCTGAAGGGCGTGGAGTTCCTGGCGGCGAACACGGACGCGCAGGTGCTGAACCAGTCGCGCTGCCCGAAGAAGTTGCAGCTCGGCGCGGCCATCACCCGCGGGCTCGGCTCCGGCGCGAAGCCGGAGGTGGGGCGCGAGGCGGCCGAGGCCGACGAGGCGATGATCTCGGAGGCGCTCGCGGGCGCCGACATGGTCTTCGTCACGGCCGGGATGGGGGGCGGCACCGGAACGGGCGCGGCGCCGGTCGTGGCGCGCATCGCGCGCTCCCTCGGAGCGCTCACGGTGGCCGTCGTGACGAGGCCCTTCGAGTTCGAGGGGCGCCGCCGCATGCAGTCGGCGGACGACGGGCTGCGCGAGCTGCGCAGCAACGTCGACACGCTCATCGTCATTCCGAATCAGCGGCTCCTCACCATCGTCGACAAGCATACGCCGCTCCGCGAGGCCTTCCGGACCGCGGATCAGGTTCTCCATCACGCGACGAAGGGGATCTCGGATCTCATCACGGTTCCGGGTCTCGTGAATCTCGACTTCGCCGACGTGAAGACCGTCATGGCGGAGCGCGGCAACGCCCTCATGGGCGCCGGCGTCGCGACGGGCGAGAATCGCGCCTACGAGGCGGCGCAGTCGGCCGTCTCGAGCCCGCTCCTCGACGACATCTCCATCGCCGGCGCGGAGGCCCTCCTGGTGAACGTGACCGGCGGCGAATCGATGAGCCTCCACGAGATCAACGAGGCGGTCTCGGTGGTGGTCGACGCCGCGGGACGGGACGCCAACGTGATCTTCGGGGCGGTGATCGACGAGGGGATGGGAGACGCCATCTCGATCACGGTCATCGCGACCGGTTTCGCGCGCGCCGACGAAAAGCGGGCGCCCGAGCCCTCCTTCGCGACCCGCGGGGCCGGTCTTCCCGGCGCCTTCGGCGGCGTCGCGGCGGCGGCGGCCGCGCCGGCCGGCACCCCTCGCATCATTCCGATGACGCAGCCGATCGAACGGCCGGCGCCGGCGCCCGTGATGGTCCGCGCGGAACTCGACGACGAGGATCTACCCGAGTTCGAGCTGGGCGAGGACGACACGCCCCGGGCGGCCGCGCCGGTGGCGCCGTCGCAGCGTCCCTCGTTCAAGATGGCGCCCGGGTCGCTCCGGCGCCCCTTCGGAGGGCGCGTCATCTCCAAGGACAACATGGACGTTCCCGCGTTCATGCGGAAACAGATGGATTGATCGAGCGGCGAAAGTTCGGGGATGGGTGGTGCGGGGTGGGAAAGGGCGGCGCGTCCGGGGCCTAGACGGCCCGGGCGCGCCGCTTCTCGCTCTGAGGCATCGCCTTCTGCACGCGGCCGGTGCGCAGGCAGCGGGTGCAGACGCGAAGGCGCTTCGGGCGTCCCTCGACAACGGCCTTCACGGACTGGAGATTGACGTTCCAGCGCCGCTTGGTCACGTTGTGGGCGTGGCTCACGTTCTGGCCGTGCTGCACGCCCTTGTTGCAGATGTCGCAAGTCTGAGCCATACATTCCTCCCGTGGAGACGTCGAGCCGGAAAGACTACCGGAAATCGGCCCGCGCAGGCAAGCACCTTCTCGCCTTTGACTTGAGGCTCCCCCCTCCCTAGCATCCGGGGGATGCCCGCCTTCCACGACCCCATCCGCTACCTGAAGGGCGTCGGGCCCGAGATGGCCCGCCGCCTCGAGCGCCTCGGGATCGTGACGGTCCGGGACCTCCTCTACCATCTCCCGACCGGGTACCGCGATCGCCGCTCCGTCACCCCCATCGCGCGCGTGACGCCGGGCGTGGAGGTCACCGTCGAGGCCGTCGTCTCGAGCGTGGAGCCGCGGCGCCGGCGGGGAGGACGCTCCGACCTCGTCGCCTCGCTACGAGACTCGACGGGCTTCCTTCGCGCGGTCTGGTTCAATCAGTCCTACGTCGCCGACAAGCTGAAGGTGGGCGAACGCTATCTCTTCTCCGGCACGGCGCAGGTCTTCCGCGGCCCCGAGCTCCACAACCCCGAGTTCGAGCCCGCCGAGGGGGGCGACAAGCTCCACGTGGCGCGTCTCGCGCCCCGCTATCCCCTCACCGAAGGGGTGAGCGAGCGCTGGATTCGAACGCGGATCCGCGACGCCCTCGACGCGCTTCCTCCCGTTCCGGACCTGGTGCCGGAGGCGTCGCGCGAGGAGCTGAAGGTCCCCTCGCTCGACCGCGCCCTTCGCGCCGTCCACTTTCCCGAGACGCCCGAGGAGGCGGAGCCCGCCCGCCGGCGGCTCGCGCTCGAGGAGCTCCTTCGTCTCCAGATCGCGCTCCAGTACGCGCGGCGGCGCCACCGGGACCGCATGGCGGCGCCGTCGCTCGCGGCCGGCGCGGAGGCGATGCGCGCCTTCGTCCGATCGCTCCCGTTCAAGCCGACGGGCGCGCAGATCCGCGCGCTCGCCTCCATCGCCCCCGATCTCGACGCCGTGAAGCCGATGCGGCGGCTCCTCCTCGGCGACGTCGGATCGGGGAAGACCGTCGTCGCGCTCGCCGCGGCCGTGCGCGCCGCGGCCGCGGGGCGGCAGACGGCGTTCCTCGCTCCGACCTCGCTCCTCGCCGAGCAGCACGCGGCGACGGCCGCGCGCCTCCTCGCGTCGCACGACGTGCGTCACGCGCTCCTCACCTCGGCGACGCCGGAGAAGGAGCGCGCGAGGATCCTCGCGTCGGTCGCGTCGGGGGAAACGTCGCTCCTCCTCGGGACGCACGCGCTCCTCGAACGCGATCTCGAGTACCGCGCGCTCGGCCTCGTCGTCGTCGACGAGCAGCATCGGTTCGGCGTGCGCCAGCGCGTGGCGCTCGCGCAGGGAGACGCGGACGGCGGGACGGGAACCGCGCCGCATCTCCTCGTCCTGACGGCGACGCCCATTCCCCGAAGCCTCGCCATGACCCTCTACGGCGACCTCGACGTCTCGCCCCTCGACGAGAAGCCTCCCGGGCGCGCGCCGATCGACACGAAGATCGTGAGCGGCGCCGCGCGCGACGTCCTGCCGCGGATCCTGCGCGACGAACTCGACCGCGGCGGGAGCGCGTTCGTCGTCTATCCGGTCGTGGACGCGAGCGAGAAGAGCGATCTGAAGGCGGCGACCGAGATGGCGGCGGCGCTCGGCAAGAGCCCGCTGCTCCAGGACGCCGGCGTCACCCTCGTTCACGGACGGCTGAAAGCGGACGAGCGGCGCGCGGCCATCGCGCGCTTTCGGGCCGGGGAGGCGAAGGTGCTCGTCGCGACGACGGTGGTGGAGGTCGGCCTCGACATTCCCGACGCGACGCTCGTCGTCATCGAGCATCCCGAGCGCTTCGGGCTCGCGCAGCTCCACCAGCTGAGGGGACGCGTGGGGCGCGGCGATCGTCCCGGCCGCTGCATCCTACTCGCCGGGGCCGGCATCGGAGAGGGGGCCCGGCGGAGGCTCGACGTCTTCCAGCGGATCGGCGATGGGTTCAAACTGGCCGAGGAGGATCTGAGGCTCCGCGGACCGGGTGAACTCCTCGGGACGTCGCAGCACGGCTTTCCCGAATTGAGGGCCGCGAACCCCTTGCTGGACAGTGACTTGGTGGAGGCGGCGCGAAGGATCGGGCGGGCGATGCTCGAGGAGCGGGCCGAAAGCGAGGGGAGCGCGGGACTCAGGGCGTGGATCGAAGCGCACTTCGCTGGCGCGGAGCGCTATCTCGGGAGCGGCTAGCCGCCGGAAATTCCGTCCGCGGCCCGGCCAGCATAAAGAAGGATAGGAAGTTGCCGATTCTTGACCAACACGGGGTGCGCCGAACTCACGCGGGACGAGAGGGCCGATGAAGCTCGAATGCTTGAGCTGCAATTCGCGCTACACGATCGACGACGCGATCATTCCGCCGCAGGGCGCGAGGGTCCGCTGTCGCAAGTGCGGCGCCGTGATTCAGGTCTCCCCGCCCGCGGCGCGGCCCGCGCTCGTGGAGCCGGCGCCCTCCGACACGCCCGTCGTTCCGCCGCCGTCCGAGACGCCCGTGGTCCCGCCGCCGGCGCTGCCGCCGATCTCCTACACGGCCCCGGCCTCTCCAGCGGCGGAGAGCACGACCGGCTTCTCGTTCCTCTCGTCTCCGGCCGAAGCGCACGCCGAACCGGCTCGGACGGCCCTCCATCCCGCGCCGCCCGCCGCCGCGTCGCCCGTCCCGCCGGGGCTCTCGCAGGAGGAGAAGGCGAAGCACGAGAAGGCGCGGCGCCTCGCGCGCGTGCTCGCGTCCGACATCGCGATCTACAACCGTGAGAAGAAGGATCGCGGGCTCGCCGAAGGGAATCTCGTGGCCGTTCTCGGATACGAGATCAAGAAGTCGTGGGAGATCTACAAGGAGCGGGTCGGCGCCGA
>DASTKG010000112.1:0-2758 GCA_035716005.1 Candidatus Eiseniibacteriota bacterium | reverse complement strand
TCGCGATCCTCCGGACGCTCGGGCGAAACGTGAGCGAGACCGTGCTCGTGAAGGAGGGCCAGACCCTGGTGACGACGGGACCCTATCGGATCGTGAGGCATCCCCTCTACACCGCGGGCCTCGCGCTCCTCATGTCGCTCGGGATCGTGGCGGCGAACGGGTTCATTCTCTTCGCCTCGCTTCTCGCCGCGCTCGCGATCCGGATGGGGGTGATTCCTCGTGAGGAAGCGGCGCTGGCCGAACGCTTCGGCGCGCCGTACGAATCGTACCGGGCTCGAACCGGGTGCCTCCTGCCGAGGCTCCCGTCGGGCGACGCGTAAGGGGGCGACTCGTGGCCGAGCTCAAGACCAAGAAGACGAAGGCGAGCGTGACGGGGTTCCTGGAGCGCGTGAAAGACGAGCGCCGCCGCCAGGACTCCTTCGAGGTGCTCGCGCTCATGAAGAAGATCACCAAGGAGGAGCCGATGATGTGGGGAACGAGCATCGTCGGCTTCGGCGACTACCGCTACAAGTACGCGAGCGGTCGGGAGGGCGACTTCTTCCCCATCGGGTTCTCGCCGCGGAAGGAGGCGCTCACGCTCTACTTCATGTCGGGGTTCGAGCCGTTCCCCGAACTCATGAACCGGCTCGGGACGTACAAGACCGGGAAGGGGTGCCTCTACGTCAAGTCGCTGGAGGACGTCCATCTGCCGACGCTCCGGAAGCTCATCGTGGCGTCGCTCGCGCATCTGAAGAAACGCGCCGCCTCGTAGGGAGGCGGCGTTCTCGCGCGGCGGCCGGTGCCGCCATCCACTCCAAGGGGGACGAAATGGGACAGCCTGTCGTTCACTGGGAACTCTGGTCGAAGGATCCGGAGCAGGTCTCGGAGTTCTACGCGAAGGTCTTCGGCTGGGATATCCAGCACATTCCGGCGCTCGACTACCGCATGGTGCAGACCGGCGGCGAAGGAGGGATCAACGGCGGCATCATGAAGCCGCAGGAGGGGGCCTGGCCCGGGAACATGGCCTTCTACGTGCACGTGGACGATCTCGACGCGTACGCGGCCAAGATCAAGGCGGCCGGCGGCAAGATGCTCGTCGAGAAGATGGACGTTCCGGGCGTCGGCCAGCTCTCGCTCTTCGAGGACACCGACAAGCGGGTTCTCGGCATGTTCAAGCCGGTCTAGGGTCGATCGTCGTTCGATTCAGGGGCGGCGGGCCCGGAGCGCCGCCGCCCCGCTTCGCTCGGGTGTCCCCTACCGCGAGCCGCTCTTCCACATCGTATCCCACCACGACCCGCCATCCACCGGCTCGACCTCGCCGTCCGGGAGATTCATCTTTCGGTAGATCCGGTCGAGATCCCAACTCGTGAGCCTTGCCAGCGTCTCGGCCTCGCGCGTCTGGCGGCGACGCAGCTCCTTCCGGTAGTCCGCCATGGCCGCGCAATCGCCGTCGCCCCTCCAGGCGTGGCGCACGATGAAGCGTCCCTGGAAATTGGTCCGGTCCCCGGTCTCCTGGAGCACCAGGTCCTCGGGAAAGTGCGCGGCGTCGTAGCGAACGTGGAGCCGGGTCACGAAGACGTTCTGCGGGCCCGTTCCGGGCGGGGGCGCCCAAACCCGGCCTTGGCCCGGCAGCACCTCCCCGGGCTGCGGCTCGAGCCAGAAGACGCCGAGACCGCGCAGCTCGTCGCGCGACATCGGATCGGCGGCGCAGGGGTCGCACCACGCCATGTCCCACGCGTATTCCAGGAAGACCGCCTCGCCGTTCTCGCGGCGCACCGATCGCGCGAACATCGCCTTGTAGAAGGCGCCGAACTCGTCCTTCACGAACTCGGGGATCTCCGCGTCGGAGGGGAGCTTCACGGTGCGGTAGTTGGTCGTCTCGACGCGCCCGTTCCTGGTCAGGGCGAAGATGAAGAGATCCTGAGCCCCGTCGGCGTTCACCATTCCGAGACGGAGCGGGAGCATGAACTTCGGCGACTCGTAGGCCATCTGGAGCGGGCGAAGACTGGTGAAGCCGAGTTTCGACTGCTCCTTCAAATTCACCTTCGCCACGAAGAACTTCATTCCCTGGCGAAGGTAGGCGTTGAGGACTCGCGCGGCTTTCGGCGGAACGTTGTATCCGTTCTCGGCGAGCCAGGTCTGGAGCCCGGCGCTCTCCTTCGCCGAGAGGATGAGGATGTCGTATTCGCCGACGGTGTAGCGCGCTTCCACACGGACGCCGAGCGACCGGGCGCGCGACTCTTCCTTCGCGGCCAAGGGCGCGCCCGAGGCCCTCGGCATGGCGTCGGCCGAGTTCTTCTGCATGGCTACCATGCATGGATCGGGATCGAAGTACTCGACCAGCCGCGGGGCGGTGTAGGCGTCGAGGTGTTCGACCGCCGCCTGATTGCCGACGTGGATCTGGCCCCGCTTCAGCACCGTCGGCACCGGCACCACCAGCGCGAACTCCTTCGGGTCGCCCTTGAAGTCGGCCGACATGGTGAGGACGGTGCGATTCTCATCGCGGACCAGCACCACCTTCGAGGCCTTGTTGAAGAGCTTCGCGTCGCCTCGCGCGACGTAGAAGCCGCAAAAGCTATGCGCGCTCGGCGCCGACAACGCGAGCGCCGCCGAGAACGCGAGCGCGGGCCACCATCGAGTCATCTGGATCTCCTTTCACGAGGGTCCCGGCCGTGGGGCGCGTCCATTCGTACCGTCGCCCGGGGAGGATGCGGTCCATGAGCGGGACCAGCGGGGAGAGCGCGACGAGCGCCCAGACCGGGCCGCTCGGCTTGAAGAG
>DASTKG010000111.1:0-9400 GCA_035716005.1 Candidatus Eiseniibacteriota bacterium | reverse complement strand
CCGGATGACGAAGGCGGAGCTGGAGCAGGCCATGGCCCGCATCCAGCCGACGCTCGCGCTCGACGGGCTCGGCCGGACCGACGTGGTGATCGAGGCGGTGGTGGAGGACCTCGGCATCAAGCAGGGGATCTTCCGCGAGCTGGAGACGCTGGTGCCGCCCGAGTGCGTCCTCGCGACGAACACCTCCTCCCTCTCCATCCGCGCCATCGCGAAGAACTGCGCGCGGCCCGAGCGGGTGGTCGGCATGCACTTCTTCAACCCCGTGACGCGCATGCCGCTGGTCGAGGTCATCTGCCACGAGGGCTCGGACGAGGCGGCGGTGGAGACCGTGGTCGCGCTCACGCGCCGCATGGGGAAGACGCCCGTCGTGGTGGGCGACGCGCCCGGATTTCTGGTGAACCGCATTCTCATGCCCTATCTCGGCGAGGCGGTTTCGATGGTGGAGCATGGAACGCCGATCGAGTCGATCGACCGGGCGCTTCGCGCGTTCGGAATGCCGCTCGGACCGTGCGAGCTTCTCGACGAGATCGGTCTCGACGTCGCCAGGAAGGTGGCGCACGTGCTGGAGGAGGCGTTCGGAGAGCGGATGCCGCGCACCGCGCTGCTCGACAAGCTGGCGTCGGAGGGGACGCTCGGGAAGAAGACGGGACGCGGCTTCTATCTCTACGAGAAGGGGAAGCGCGCGGGCGTGAATCCGGCGTTCGCGCCGGCGGCCCCGCGCGGCGGCGCCGCGTCGGGATCGCGCGGCGGCGCGCCGCAGGGACCCCCGGCGGAGGAGATCATGGAGCGCCTCGTCGACGCGATGATCAACGAGGCGACCATGGCGCTGGAGGAGCGCGTCGCCTTCTCGGCCGACGACGTCGATCTGGCGATGGTGATGGGAACAGGGTTCCCGCCCTTCCGGGGCGGGCTTCTACGCCATGCCGACGCCGTCGGCGTGGGGACGATCGTGGAGCGCTTGCAGCGCCGGCACCATCAGGGAACCCCCGGCGGTCCGTGCGCGCGGCTCCAATGGATGGCTCTCGCGAGTGGACGATTCCACCCGGAGACGCCGCCGGAATCGAAGCAAACCGGCAATTAGTCAGAAAGAGAGACGTACGACGTGGCGAATCTACTGCAGGCGCTCCGCACCGAGATCAAGTCCGCGACCCGCGGCGAAACGAAAGCGGCGATCGGATCGATCCGTGCCGAGCTCGAATCCATTCGCAAGACGCTCGCCATGATCGAGCGGCGGCTCGAGAAGGGAGCCGTGGCGCCCCTGGGCGGCGGGCGCGCGATGTCGGCCCTGACCAAGGCGGCCGAGGGGCGGCGCGCTCGTTTCTCGGCGAAGCTCATGCGGAAGCATCGCGAGGCGCTCGCGATGAGCCGCAAGGCCTACGCGAAACTCCTCGGCGTCTCGGGTCTCTCCGTCTACCTCTGGGAGTCGGGTCGGACCCGGCCGCGCCGCGGCACCATCTTCGCGTGGCAGGATCTCCGGAAGAAGGGCGCGAGGGAACTCCGGGCCATCGCGGGCGTGACCGCTCCCGCACGAAAGAAGGCGGCCGTGAAGCTCAAGAAGGCCGTGAAGTCCGCCAGGGCGGCCGTGGCCGGGAAGGCCAAGGCGGTCTCGAAGAAGGTGAAGCGGGCGAAGCGCGCGGCGCGCGTGGCCGTGCGCAGGCCGAAGACCGCGAAGGCGGCCGTCAAGATCAAGCGCAAGCGCCGCGCCCGTCGCGCCAAGGCCGCCGCGTAGCGTGAATGACGTTCGCGACCTGTCGCGCCGACGGTTCGGCGCGCACGCCGAACGCTACGTCTCGAGTCCCGACCATCAGACCGGCGAGAGTCTCGACCGCCTCGTAGCGCTGGCCGCGCCGCGCCCCGATTGGCGCGCGCTCGACATCGCGACGGGAGGCGGGCACACCGCGCTCGCGCTCGCCCCGCTCGTCCAGGAAGTGGTGGCCTCCGACCTCACGCCCGACATGCTCGCGGCGGCGGAGCGCTTCATCCGGGGCAAGGGCGTCACGAACGTCTCGTTCCGCGAGGCCGACGCCTGCGCGCTCCCCTTCGCGGACGGCGAGTTCGACCTGGTCGCCTGCCGGGTCGCGCCGCATCACTTTCCCGACGCCGCCCTCTTCGTCCGCGAGTGCGCGCGCGTCGTGAAGCCGGGCGGCACCGTCGTCGTGATCGACAACGTCGTCCCCGACGACCCCGCCGCGGCCGCGCACATCAACGCCATCGAGAAGACGCGCGACCCGAGCCACCTGCGGGCCTACGGAGAGGCGGAGTGGGTGGAATTCTTCCGCGATGCGGGGCTTCGCGTGGAGCGCGTGGAGCGCTTCCGGAAGAAGCGCGATTTCGACTTCTGGACCGGGATGCAGTCGGTGGACGAGCCGACGAAAGCGCGGCTCCGCGCCATGTTCCTCGACTCGCCGCCCGGCGCCAGAACGGCCCTCGCGCCGGAAGAGCACGAGGGCCGTCTGACCTTCTACCTCGACGAGGTGCTCGTTATTTCGGTGAAGGCCCCACGGGCTTCACGTCCATGATCTCGATGATCTTCTGCCCCTTCCGCCCCATCACGTAACCGGTCAGGTCGACCGTCTCCGAGAGAAGTCCGCGGCAGCGGTTGAACGGGTCGGGGATTCCCTTGAACGCGAGCGGATCCATCGCGCGAAGGTGGTTCACGGAGATCATGTAGAGATCCCCTTCCTGCGTCACGAGTCCCATGCAGATGTCCCCCGACACGCACTTCACGGCGCATTCCAGATGCCCGGGGCCGCGAAGCCCCTTCTCGATGTAGCAGTAGTAGTCGACGACCTCGCCGCGATAGGTGACGAGGCGGCGGTCGGCGACGTCGACGCCCGCCGCGTTCTGCTTGGTGCCGGGTGTGCTCGTCGCGGAGGGCGCCGGTGGCGCGGTGCTCCGGCCGATGGCGGCGCCCGCGATGAGCGTGACCGAGACGACGGCGATCACCGAGGCGTAGCGCTGCCAGCGGGGGCGCGGGGAAGAGGCGGCGGATTCAGGGGTGTCGTTCATGTTGTTCATCCTCGGGGGCTGATTCCTCACGAGCCCGGCTTGGGAGGCGTGCCCGGCGCCGCGGGCGCGAGCTTCGCGTACTTCACTTCGAGAAAGTTCACGCCGTGACGTTCCCAGTTGAGACCTTGGATCTCGACCTTCATCGCGGCCCACTGTTTGAGCTGCAGATACGGGTCGGGGGATCCCGCGAACGTCTTCGGGTCCATGGCGCGGTCGTGGTTCTGCGTCAGCACGTAGACCGTGCTATCGGGTCCCATGACGCCCATCGGCACGCCGGCGTTGATGCACTTCATCGCGCACTCCTTGTGGAGTTCGCCGGCTAGACCGCGCGAGATGTAACAGCCCATGTCGAGGAGTTCGCCCGAAACCTTGATCAACTTCTTCGGCCCCTTGGGGGCGGGAGCGCCGCCCGTCTGCGCTCCCGCGGACGCGGGGAAGTCGGCCGCCGGGGCTGCCAGCAGGACCGCAAGCGCAATGAGAAGGAGTTTCTTCATGTAAAGACGATACCCCGGCGGAGTTCGGTTGCTCCACGGTACCTATGGCGTAGCGGCAGGTAGCGCTCGGAGCCATGTCACGTAGGCCCAGAGGGCGTCGAGGTCTCCCTGCTGCAAGTGCCTGCGGTAGTGGGGCATATGGAGCGTGGCGCGCTTGAGGAAATAGGCGGCGGCGGGGTTCGTCGCGAATCGCCGGGCGACCCCCGATTCCACCCACTCGTCGAACTCGGCGCGGCCCGAGACGAGCTCCGCGAAGTCGGGGCCGTCCCAGGGTGGGACGTACCCCTTGAAGGAGCCGGGATTGGGGCGCGCGAAACGCCCCCCTTCGCCGTGGCAGCCGAAGCAGCCGAGGTCGCGCGCCCGCTCGAGTCCCGCCGCCGGCAGCGAGTCCTCCGGCGCCGGCTCTCCCGCCGAGGCGAGGACGAAGGCCACGAGGTCGTCGATCTCGCGCGGCGTGAGCCGCTTCTCGAAGGCCGGCATGCGGAGCGCGCCCTTCTCGCGTTCGGCCCGCCAGGTCCGGCTCGCGCGCTTCGCCTCCGTCGAGCCGTCCTCGATCCACTCGCGGACCTGGCCCGCGTCCTTCGCGTACATCATGAGCGCCCCGGGAAAGGAGGGCACGGTGAGATCGGCGCGCCCCGGATTCGGGACGCCCTTCACCCCTTCGGGCCCATGGCAGGAGAAGCAGCCGTTCGCCTCCGCGATCCGCCGGCCGCGCTCGGAGGCGGTCAGACGCGGGCGAAAGGAGTCGGCCGCCGCGAGGAGCGCGACGACGGCGAGCATGGCGAGGACGAGGAGAACGGCGCGGCGAGCCATGAATGTGGAACGCGCGTGGAGCCCCGGAGGACTCCACGCGCGCGTCCGGTTACTTCGCGGGAGCGGGGGCCGCTTCGGCCGCCGCGACTTCGATCGTCTGGACGCCACCCTTGGTGGTCATCGTGCCGGTGATCTTCACCTGCTGCGAAGCCATCGTCTTGCAGGCGTTGAACGGATCGGCGTTGTCGTGGTTCATCGTGAGGACGTACACCTTGTTTCCGTTCGTGAGCAGGCCCATCGGCATCCCGTTCGAGATGCACTTGAGCGCGCACTCCTGATGGCCGGCGCCCTTCGCGCCATGCCCCATGTAGCAGCCGAGATCGATGATCTCGCCCGTCCAGCTCTGGCTCTTCGGCTCGGCCTTCTTGGCGTCGGCGGCGAACGCGCCGGAGAACGCGAAGAGAGCGACTGCGGCCAGGGCAAGAACGACCGTTAACTTCCGATTCATCGTGAAGCCTCCTTTTGGAATGTGCCGCCCGTTCCAGGGCCGGCTCGATGAGTTCCCTCCCGGGAAGAGCCTAACGAACGAGGCCCGGGGGCGCAATGCGAGTTGTGAAGCGCCCTTCACTCCCTTGTACCACGGTTATACGTCGCCGGGTCCCGTCTGGGACTCGCCCGGCGCGGCCGAGAGGGAGAGATTCACCTCCTCGTCCGCCAAGACCGCGCGGCGATTCAAGATCTGGGAGCTGTCGTGCTCGAAGAAAACGTGGGTCAGATGGTCGATTCCGACCTCGATCTGCTTCCGAACGCCCACCATCTTCACGAGGTAGGCGCCCGCCCAGAGGAGCCACGCGAGCTTTCCCGAGACCGAGAGCCCGAAGAGAGAGACGACGCTCGAGTGCTTTCCGAGCGAGATGATGTAGCCGGCGTCCTTGAAGCGGAACGGCTCGGCCGGCTTGCCGTGCGCGCGCCGGACGAGCGTTTCGCCGACGTAGGCGCCCATCGCGACGGCGGTCTGGGAGAGCGCCGGCTGGAAGGCCCCGTCCGCGCGGCGCGAGGCCGCGCAGTCGCCGAGCACGTAGACGTTCGCGAACGCCTCGCCGTTCGCTCCGAGGGGATGAAGCTCCTCGTTCACCAGCACGCGGCCGTCCTTGTGGAACGAGAACGGGAGCTCGGCGACCAGGGGCGGCGGGCAGACGCCGGCCGTCCAGAGCAGCGTGAAGGCCTCCACCCGTCGGCCGTCGGGCAGATGGAGGCGCTTCGGCTCCACGCGCTTCACCGGCGCGTCGAGGAGAACGCGCACGCCGCGGCGCTCCAGGAACCGAAGGACGTACTCGGAATGCTCGGGCCTGGCGCTCGGCACGAGGCGCGAGCCGCCTTCCACGATCGTGACCGTGAGATCCTGCCGCGAGAGGTTGGGATAGCGGGGGAGGAGCGTGTCGCGCGCCATCTCGATCAGCTCGGCCGCCACCTCGACGCCGGTGACGCCGCCCCCCACGATGGCGAAGGAGAGGAGGCGCCGCCGCTGCGCCACGCTCTCCGCCTGCTCGGCCATCTCGAAGAGTTCCACGACGCGGGCGCGAAGGGTCATGGCGTCGACGACGGTCTTGAAGGGGCGCGTGTTCTCCGCGGCGCCCGGGACTCCGTAGTAGTTCGTCACGCTTCCGACCGAGATCGTCAGAACGTCGTACGGCTGGACGAGATTGTTGTGGAGCGTGACTTCCTGCCGGGCGAGGTCGATGCGGATCGCCTTGTTCTTGTGGAAGCGGATGTGGCGGTGCTTCGCCATCTGGCGGAGGGGGTAGACGATGTGGCGCGTCTCCACCGCGCCGACCGCGACGGCGGGGAGGAGCGGGTTGAACTGGAAGAAGTTCTCCTTGTCGACGAGCACGGTGTCCCAGTACTCGCGCGCGACGCGCGACCGTCCGATCGAGCGCGCGACGTCGAGTCCCGCGAACCCTCCGCCGAGAACGACGAGCTTCCGTCCGGCCATCGTGTCAGGCTCGCGCGAGCGCCGCCCGAAGGGCTTCCTCGAGGCGAGGCCGCGCGAAGACGAACCCCGCCCTCGTCAGCTTCTCGGGGACCACGCGCGTGCTCGAGAGGAGGAGCCCGTCGGCCATCTCGCCGAGGAGGATTCGCAGCGCGAACGCGGGGACCGGCAGAACGGCGGGACGATGGAGCGCGCGACCGAGGGAGCGCGCGAACTCCGCGCTCGTCACGCTCTCGGGCGCCACCGCGTTGACGGCGCCGGAGAGCGACGCGTCCTCGACGAGGCGCGCGAAGACCGCGGCCGCGTCCTCGAGCGAGATCCAGGGCCACCATTGCCGGCCGCCTCCGATCGGGCCGCCGAGTCCGAGACGGAACGGGAGGAGCATCGACGCGAGGGCGCCTCCCTCGCGGGCGAGCACCATGCCGGTGCGGACGTGCGCCACGCGAACCCCCGCGCGCGCCGCCGGGGCGGCGGCCTCTTCCCACGCGCGGCAGACGTCGGCCAGGAATCCCTCGCCCGACGCGCTCGATTCGGTGAGAGGTTCGTCGCCGCGGTTTCCGTAATAGCCCGTGGCCGACGCCACGACGAACGCCCGGGGGCGCGCGGACGCCGGCGCGGTCTCGATTCGCTCCGCGAGGAGGAGCGTGGAGCGGACCCGGCTGTCGAGGATGGCCTGCTTCCGCCCCACGCTCCAGCGGCCCGACGCGATGGAGACGCCGCCGAGATGGACGACGGCGTCGTAGCCGCGAAGGCGGGATGGTTCGAGGAGTCCGCGTTCGGGATCCCACGGGACGGCGTCCGCGGTGGCGGCGCCGCCGGGCGCGCCCCGGACGAGACGCCCGACCTCGTGCCCCGCGGCTAGCAGCTTCGGCAGAAGCGCGCGGCCGAGAAGCCCGCTCGAACCGCCGACGAGGATTCGCATGGAGGCAGTCTACCCGATGAAATCTGGTACCAGAGAGGAATTGCGCCGGGGCTTCGACCCCGCGTAGCCTTCGGCGCATGACGTGGTCGCCACCGACTCGCCCCGACGCCCCGCTCTCGGATTGGGTTCGCCCGGTTCACGACTGGCCGCAGCCCGGCGTTCTCTTCCGCGATCTCACGCCCCTCTGGTCCGATGGGAACGCTTGGGAGCGAACGGTGCGCGCGCTCGCGAAGCCGTTCGACGCCGCGCCTCCCGATCTGGTCCTTGGAATCGAGGCGCGCGGGTTCCTGGTGGCGGCCGCGCTCGCGGCGCACTGGAAGGCGGGGATCGTGCTCGCGCGGAAGCCGGGGAAGCTTCCCGGACGGACGCTGAAGGAGGAGTACGCGCTGGAATACGGACGCGCCTCGCTGGAGACGCACGGCGACATCCATCACGGGAAGGCGCGCGTTCTCATCGCCGACGACGTGATCGCGACCGGAGGCACGGCCCAGGCCGCGCACGCGCTGGCGAAGGCTCTCGGCTTGAAGCCGATCGCCTTCGCCTTCCTCGTGGAACTGACGTACCTCGGAGGCCGCGCGAAGCTCGAGTCCTCGGCGCGCGTCCATTCGGTCATCGCCTTCGACGGCGAGGGCCGGGTCACGCTCTCCGAGTAGCGCGCCGGGCTCACCGGCCCGGCTTGTAGGCCCTCACCTTCATCGAGCGCACGGCCCGCGTCGTCGCGGCCGCCGTCGCCTCGTCCTCGCCGAATCCGGCGATGTCGTACGACTTCTCCTCCAGCACCTCCACGCGCTCGAAGCCCGCGTTTCGAATGAGGGAGAGATAGTCGTCCTTGGTCGACGCGCCGGCCACGCAGCCGACGTAGGCCTCGACGGAGCCGCGCACCGATTCGGGAAGGGGCGCGACCAGGACGAGATCGCTCACCACCATGCGACCGCCCGGACGAAGCGCCCGCATCACTTCCGAGAAGACGCGCCCCTTGTCGGGGGAGAGGTTGATGACGCAGTTCGAGATCACCACGTCGATCGTGGAATCGGCGACCGGCAGGTTCTCGATCTCGCCCAGGCGGAACTCCACGTTCTGGAACGCGCCCTTCACGGCGTTGCCCCGCGCGCGGGAGAGCATCGCGGGCGTCATGTCGACGCCGATCACGTGCCCCGACGGCCCGGTGTCGCGCGCCGCGAGGAACGCGTCGATCCCCGCGCCCGAGCCGAGGTCGAGCACGCGCTCGCCCGGCTTCACCGCGGCATGGCCGAGGGGATTCCCGCAGCCGAGGCCGAGGTCGGCGCCTTGCGGAATCGCGTCCCGCTGCTCCTGGCTGTAGCCGAGGCCTTCCATCGAAACGGTGGAGACCGTCGTGCCGCAGCCGCAGTCCGTGCCGCAGCAGCCCGAGGGCTCGCCCTCGGTCGTCTCGGCCACCTTGCCGTAGCGCTCCCGCACCGTCTCCCGAATGTCGTTCGTGCTCACGATTCGCTCCTCTCTCCCCCGGGGCGAAGCCCCTGGGCCAGGGTGATGAAGCGCGCCACCGTTTCCGGTTTCGCGCAGTAGCAGACGCGCGGACCGTCGACTTCGCCGTCGATCCAGCCCGCTTCCTTCAACACTTTCAGGTGCTGCGACACGGTGGCCTGCGCCAGCGGCAGCCGATCGACGATGCCGCCGCAGACGCATTCGCCGCCCGACAGGAGGAAGCGGACGATCGCGGCGCGAGCCGGGTGGCCGAGCGCCTTGGCGAGATTCGCCAGTTCCGTGTCCTCTCCGCTCGGGACATCCGCGAGCCGAGGCTTCAGTGGAATCGAGAGATCTGGTGTCGGTTTCATGCGCCCTCCGTTCATCGTTAATCGTAAATATACGATTAAAGTCTCCTGACGTCAAGGGGTCATGGGGGGTGGTATGCTGCCGCCGCATGAATCGGCCCGCTTTTCTTCTCGATTTTCGCGACTGGGCTGTCGTGCGGATCACCGGACCGGACTCTCTCGAATTTCTCCAAGGCACTGGCACTCAAGACGTTGCGGCCATCGCGAAGGACGCGGCGCTCCCGACCCTCTTTCTCACCGAGAAGGGGCGCCCGGTCGCTCTCGCCTGGGCGGTGCTGGACCGCGAGGGGGGTGGAGTCACGCTCTTCGCCGAGCCCGGGAGCCGCGAGGCGCTGGTGCCGCATCTAAACGGTCTCCGCGTCATGGAAGAGGTGGAGATCGCGGGGCCTCACGGCATGCCGAGGCTCTACGGCGTCGCGGG
>DASTKG010000110.1:0-6701 GCA_035716005.1 Candidatus Eiseniibacteriota bacterium | reverse complement strand
GAGACGGCCCGTTTCGGGGATTCCCGCGGCGGCGACCGCCTCCAGGGCGGCCTCCACCAGCGTCTCGGTCTCGGGGCGCGGCACGAAAACGCCCGGCTCCACGTCGAGCGTCACGTCGTGGAAGTCGACTTCGCCGATCAGGTGCTGGAGCGGCACGTGGCGCTCCCGGCGCGTGGCGAGCGCGTCGAGCGCGCGGGCCTCCTCCGGATGGACGGCGGCGTCGGGCTCGCACCAGAAGGCGGCGCGGGAGAGCCCGAGGCCGTGAAGCAGGATCGCCTCGGCCTCCGAGGCGGCGGTCACGATCCCGGCCCGCTCGAAGCGGCCGCGGAGCGCGGCCAGCGCGGCGGTGCGGGTGGAGGCCTGCATCGGCGCGTTCACGCGGCGCTCCCCGCCCCGCTCGCCCCGCTCGCGGCGAGGCGCTCGGCCTGCTCGGCCGCGAAGAGGGCGTCCACCAGTTCGTCCAGATCCCCCTCCATGACATCCTGGAGCCGGTAGAGCGTGAGTCCGATCCGGTGGTCGGTCACGCGCCCCTGCGGGAAATTGTACGTGCGGATCTTGGCGCTCCGGTCGCCCGTCGAGACCTGCGACTTTCGCGCGGCCGCCTGCTTCCGCTCCTGCTCCTGGCGTTCCAGGTCGAGGAGCCGCGCGCGGAGCACCTTCATCGCCTTGTTCTTGTTCTTCAGCTGCGAGCGCTCGTCCTGGCACTGGACGACGACGCCGGTCGGGATGTGGCGGATGCGAACGGCGGAGTCGGCGGTGTTGACGCTCTGGCCGCCCGGTCCGCCGGCGCGGAAGACGTCGATCTGGAGATCCGTCTGCTTGATCTCCACGTCGATCTCCTCGGCCTCGGGAAGAACGGCCACGGTCACGGCGGAGGTGTGGATGCGCCCGCTCGCCTCGGTGGCCGGGACGCGCTGCACGCGATGGACGCCGCTCTCGTACTTGAAGCGGCTGTACGCCCCTTCGCCGACGATCATGAGGATCGCCTCCTTCACGCCGCCGACGCCGCTCGCCGTGCTGATCTCCATCAGCTCCACCTTCCAGCCGTGGCGCTCGGCGTACTTCGTGTACATCCGCTGCACCTCGGCCGCGAAGAGCCCCGCCTCGTCGCCGCCCACGCCGGCGCGGATTTCCACGATGACGTTCCGGTGATCGAGGGGATCGGGCGGCAGGAGCAGCCGCGGAAGCTCCTCCTCCAGCTTCACGCGCTCGGCGGAGAGCGATTCCACCTCCGACTTCGCCATGGCGAGAAGCTCGGCGTCGGACTCGGCGCGAAGGAGGCTCTCGTTGTCCTCGAGCTGCTTCAGCACCTCGTCGTAGCGGTGGATGGCGTTCACCAGCTTCAGGAGGTCGCTCCGCTCCTTGGAGACGCGGCGCATCTCGCCCGGGTTGCCGTGGATGGCGGGGTCTTCCAGGAGGCGGTTCAGTTCGGCGAAGCGGGCCTTCGCCTTCTCGAGCGCGTCGCGCACGGGAGGCGGGAGCTAGAGGACCGCGCGGAGCGCCGCGATCGCGACTTCCAGCATGTCGCGGGAGGGCTCGCGCGTCGTGAGGCGCTGCAGCTGGAGGCCGGGCTGGCTCATCCAGCGGACCCACGGCTTGTCGTAGTGCGCGCCGGCGAAGCGGATGATCTCGAAGGAGACGCCCGCGATCACCGGGATCAGCGCGAAGCGCAGGAGACGGTCGCCCAGCGTGTCGGGGCGCCCGAAGAAGGCGAAGACGACGAACGAGACGATCACCACGAGGAAGAGGAACGACGTGCCGCAGCGTGGATGGTAGCGGCTCTGCGTGCCGGCGTTCTCGGGCGTCAGATCCAGTCCCGACTCCAGGTTGTGGATCGTCTTGTGCTCGGCGCCGTGGTACTGGAAGACGCGCTGCATCTCGCTCCAGAGACCGATGCCGAAGATGTAGACGAGGAAGAAGACGAGCCGAATGGCCCCGTCGATCAGGTTGTAGAGGAAGGGGTCCCGCACGCCGGTGAGATCGGTCAGCTTCAGCGGAAGCCAGAAGAAGACGCCGAATCCGAGGATGAAGGAGAGGATGACCGTGAAGCCCATGCCGAGCCCCAGGCTGCCGTAGCGCCGATCGCTCTTGGCGACGCCCTGCTCCGACTTCACCGCCGCGTCGGCCGAGTAGGCCAGCGCCGCGACGCCGATCCGAAGCGACTCCACCAGGACGACGGCGCCGCGGAGAATGGGCAATCCGAGAATGGGGAAGCGGCGCGAGACCGAGGTGTAGTCGCGCGATTCGACCTGGATGGTGCCGTCGGCGAGGCGGACGGCCGTGGCCACCTTGTGGGGCGAGCGCATCATCACCCCTTCGATGACGGCCTGTCCCCCGATGGGGGCGTACCGGTCGGGCATCGGTTGTCGGGAATCCGGAGTAGGCAGGAGGAAGACCGTCGCGCGGCTTACGCCGACGGCGTCGTCTCCTTCATGCCGTACTTCCTGCGGAAGCGCTCGATGCGGCCCGCCGTGTCGACCAGCTTCTGCTTGCCCGTGAAGAACGGGTGGCAGCTGGAGCAGATTTCGACGTGCAGCGCTTCCTTCACGGTCGCCCGCGTCTCGATGACGTTGCCGCAAGCACAGACGATGGTCGTGTTGTAGTAGGCCGGATGGACGTTCTTCTTCATGGCTGACTCCAGGGCTTCCTTCTCGGGATTTGGGTTACGTGTTCATCATGGCGAGGAACTTCTTGTTCGTCTTGGTCTGGCTCATCTTGCCGATCAAGAACTCCATCGCCTCCATGGGATTCAACTCGTTCAGGAACTTGCGGAGAATCCAAACCTTGTTCAGCTCCTCGGACGTCATCAGGAGCTCTTCCTTGCGCGTGCCCGACCGGTTGATGTCGATGGCCGGGAAGATGCGCTTGTCGGCGAGCTTCCGGTCGAGAATCACTTCCATGTTACCGGTGCCCTTGAACTCCTCGAAGATGACGTCGTCCATGCGGCTTCCGGTTTCGATGAGGGCGGTGGCCATGATGGTGAGGCTGCCGCCGTTCTCGATGTTGCGCGCCGCGCCGAAGAAGCGCTTCGGCTTCTGAAGCGCGTTCGCGTCCACGCCGCCCGAGAGGATCTTGCCCGAGTGCGGCACGACCGTGTTGTGCGCGCGGGCGAGCCGCGTGATGGAGTCGAGGAGGATGACCACGTCCCGGTTGTGCTCCACCAGGCGCTTCGCCTTCTCGATCACCATGTCCGCCACCTGCACGTGCCGCTCGGCCGGTTCGTCGAACGTGGAGGAGACCACTTCCCCCTTCACGCTCCGCTCCATGTCGGTGACCTCCTCGGGGCGCTCGTCGATGAGGAGCACGATGAGCATGACCTCGGGGTGATTCTCCGTGATCGCGTTCGCGATCTTCTGGAGAAGCACCGTCTTGCCCGCCCGGGGGGGCGACACGATGAGTCCGCGCTGTCCCTTTCCGATCGGCGTCAGGAGATCCATGATCCGCGTCGGCATGTCGTCCGCCTTGTGCTCCAGCCGCAGCTTCTCTTGCGGATAGAGAGGCGTCAGGTTGTCGAAGAGGATCTTGTCCTTCGCGACCTCCGGCGACTCGAAGTTGACCGCCTCGACGCGCAGGAGGGCGAAGTAGCGCTCGCCGTCCTTCGGAGGCCGAACCTGCCCGGAGACCGTGTCGCCCGTCCGGAGATCGAACCGCTTGATCTGCGACGGCGAGACGTAGATGTCGTCCGGACCCGGCAGGTAGTTGTAGTCGGTCGACCGGAGGAACCCGTATCCCTCGGAGAGGATCTCCAGGACCCCTTCCGCGAAGATCAGGCCGTTCTTCTCGGTCTGACCCTCGAGGATCTTGAAGATCAGCTCCTGCTTGCGGAGCCCGCTCGTTCCTTGGATGCCGAGCGAGTGCGCCAGTTCCATCAACTCGGCGATCGTGCGGCCCTTCAGTTGAAGAATGTCGAGCCCCTTCACCGAACCTTGCGCGCCGTTGGCGGGCGCCGGCGCCGGCGGGGCTTCCGTCTGCTGCGATTCCATTTCCGTTTGAGGCTCCTCGGTCATTGGTCCGTCCGGGGCATCGGGCCCTCGGCGACGGACAGGGGTGGTTGGGCGGGACATGATTTTAGGCCGTGCGGCGGTCCTCTGAGGGGGATGAACGTCGTGTCGAAGGGTTTCTTGGGTCCGGTGAGTGCTTGGCTCGGGGTTCGCGGCCCTGTGGGGGGCGTTCGCGATGGGCTACCGTGGGGCCCTTACCGGCGAGCCATTCAGGTTGGTGCGACGCAGCAAAGGTAACCGACTTCGGGCAGGCTGTCAAGCCCCGTGGACCGCGGCCCCACGCCGCGATCCACGGAGCCCCTTGGCTTACTTGGGCTTCTGGGCGGGGAAGGTCCCTTGCGAAAAGATCTGCCCCTCCATGAACGTGATCGACTTGCCCTTCTCCCAGTAGAACCAGCTCTCGAACGACTTCGCGTCGTCCGTGTAGGTGTAAAGCTCGTCCGGATAGCCGTTTGCGGCTACCGTGGCCTTGAGCTGATTCCCGGGTCCAAGACGATTATCGGCACTGTCGATCCAGATCTTGAGCTGCTGGCCCTTCCGCTGCTTCCCCTCGCCGAGCGCTTTGTACATGGCGTACTCCGCCGCCGACGCATCCTTCTTCCCCTGCTTCAGGAGCGAGAGGAAGAGGAACTGGTGGTAGGAAGCCTCTCGAGCGTCGAGCTCCACCGCGTGCCGGAGCGCCGCGATCGAGCCGTCGTAGTCGCCGCTCTGGTAGCGCACCTGTCCGGCGAGGCCGAGGAGATCGAGGTTGTCGGGGAACGACTTCAGGCCCTCGGCCAAAGCGGCCACCGCGGTGGCCATGCTGTCCTGGCGAGTCGCGATCACCGCGACGTTGAAAATGGCGCCCTCCCGGATCGCCTGCGAGTCGGCGGGCGCGCTCCGGAAGAGGAACTTGAAGTTCGCGGCCGCGCTGTCGTAGGCCGCGGTCCGCTCCGGCCCGGGCTGGAGCGGCTCGCCGTACTGAAGCCACGACTCCGCGATGCGCGAGAGGTAGACGTACTGATTGTCGGGATCGGCGGCGATGGCGGCCCAGTAGGCCGAGGTCGCCTCCTTGAACTTGTTCGCGTTGTAGAGGCGATTGCCGCGCCCCATGGCGGCGACCTTCATGTTCTGGATCAGCTTCGGATCGCCCGGACGGTACTGGAGCCCGAGCCTCGCGGCGGCGATGGCGTCGTCGACGCGGCCGATCAGCTCGTAGAGGTAGGAGAGATTCTGGTAGACGTCGGCCGACGTCGGATCGATCACGGCCGCCAGCTCGAAGTTGTAGGCGGCGTCCATCACCTTCGACGCGCCCTCGTAGTCGCCGTAGACGGTCGAGTCGACGACGGCCTGCTGGAGGTCGCCCCCGAGCGAGAACGGCTTGATCGGCGTCGCGATCGGATCCTCGCCCGTCGGCGGGAAGTAGTAGGACATGGCGTCCTTGTAGTAGTACCAGACCTCGTGCGCGCTTCCGCCCTCGGTCCAGTGCGCGAAATCGGAGGGCGAGCCCTTCTCCTTCTCGAGCTTCGCCTGCGGCGTCCCCTCGTCGGTCGTCCGCTCGGTGGTGGCCGCCACCGAACCGGCGCGACTCATGGCGGCGATGCCCTTGTTGTAGAGGCCGGCCAGGGCCGCGTCGCGGCTCGCCTTCAGCTCCTTGACCCGCTTCTCGTCCTTCTCCTTGGTCGAAAGCTCGATCCCGATCTGGAAGGCGGCGCCGGCGGAGCGATACTGTTTGAGCTGGTTACGCGAGAAGGCTAGGAGCCCGTAGACCTGGAGATTGTCCGGCTCTTCGTTTCGGGCGCATTCCAGAAAGCGCGCGGCCTTGTCGTACACCTTCTGCTGCACGTAGACCTTGCCGCTCGTGAAGCAGAGTCCGGCCTCCGCCCCGGGGGCGGCGATACCGGCGATGAGTACGACAGTTGCGGCGGCCGCCGCTAGGCGACCGGCGCGCTGACGAATCCGTAGCATTCTTCCCTCCATGCATAGGAATACCCGGAATCGGGGCTCCCCGTTCCAGGTCTGTTGGATTCAATCGCCACGGGCCCCCCCTGTCAAGGCCATTCGGGCTCCCAGGAAGCGTCTCCACTGGGGCCCAAGGTACTGCCAATTCGTCAGTTAAAGCAACTGGTGAGGGTCGACGTCGATCGCCCACCGGGTTCCCGGCTGCCGGAGCTCCCGGAGGCGCGGTAGGGCCCCGGCGACCGTTTCCCTGAGGGCGGTCCGGGAGCCGCTTCTGAGGAGGAGGTGCCACCGCTCCTCCCCTTTTAGACGCGCGAGGGGCATCGGGGCGGGTCCTAGAACTTCGACGGGGCGGTCTCCGGCGGCCCGGACGACCAGCCGGCGGATGGCATCCCCGGCGGCCTGGACCCGTTCCGCCTTCTTCCCGCGGAGTTCGATCTCCACCAGCCGCCCGAACGGAGGGTAGTGGAGCTCCTTCCGCTCCGCCGATTCCTGCTCGAAGAAGGCGGCGTAATCCTGGGCCGCCGCCGCTCGAAGCGCGGGATGCGTCGGATCGTACGACTGCATGATCACCTCTCCCGGCGCGTCGCCTCGTCCCGCCCGCCCCGCGACCTGCGTCAGGAGCTGAAACGTCCGCTCCGCCGCGCGGAAGTCGGGAAGATAGAGCGAGAGATCCGCGACGATGACGCCCACGAGCGTCACGCCCGGGAAATCGAACCCCTTCGTGACCATCTGGGTCCCGAGGAGGAAGTCGGTCTCCCG
>DASTKG010000109.1:0-2579 GCA_035716005.1 Candidatus Eiseniibacteriota bacterium | reverse complement strand
CCGCTCATCGTGCAGGGCGAGGTGGCCGGCGTGATCAACCTGAGCCATTCCCGCGCCGGCGCCTTCGACGAGGAGAGCGCGAAGCGGGTGGCCCTCTACGCGCTTCCGATGACGGCCGTGGCCATGCGCTCGCTCATGCTTCGCGAGAGCGAGCGGCTCGGAACGACCGACGAGACGACCTCGCTCTACAACCGGCGCCACTTCGACCGCTCGCTGGCGGAAGAGGTGGTCCGCGCGCGGCGCTACGGGCACAAGCTCTCCGTCGTGGTGATGAAGGCGCACGTCGCCTCCTCGGCCTCGGCGCAGGTGGTCAACGAGATGGGCCGCGCGCTGAAGCAGGTTTCGAGGAACACGGACTGCGTCGCGCGCTACAGCGGCGACGAGTTCCGCATCCTTCTGCCCCACACGGGAGCGGACGAGGCCCACATCGCGGCCGAGCGGCTTCGGCACGCCGTGGAGCGCCACGCGACCTCGCGCCGCCGCGGCGTGACGGTGAACGTGGGCGTGGCGAGCTTCCCGGCGGACGCCAACGATCCGGCGTCGCTCGGTACGCGGGCCGAGATGGCGCTCCTTCGGGCGAAGGACGCCCCCACGGCGCGCACGGGCACCGATTCGGGCTCCATGGGCGAGCCCGCGGTTCACTAGAGACGAAGCGGAGAGAGCGGAGCAACGACGTGTCGACCGAACTCCACAACGACGCCGTGACGCCTCCCCAGGCGGAGCCTTCGCCGCGCGCGAAGATCCTGGTGGTGGACGACGAGGATCAAGTCGTCCAGATCTTCCGGGACCTCCTGACGCAGCAGGGGTACGAGGTCGTGTCGTGCGGGAACGGCGACGACGCCATCGCGAGGGTGACCTCGCAGCGCTTCGATCTCGTCCTCACCGACATCAACCTCCCGGGCACGGACGGCCTGGAGGTGGTCCGCGCGGCCAAGGCGGCCGACAAGGACACCTGCGTCATCCTCATCACCGGCTACGCCTCCACCACGACGGCCATCGACGCGCTCCGCCAGGGCGCGTACGACTACATCACGAAGCCGTTCGATCTCTGGGAGACGGCGAAGGCGATCGAGCGCGGGCTCGAGAGCCGCATGCTCGCGCGCGAGAACCGCCGGCTCATCCACGAGCTGGGGCTGGCCAACGCCGAGCTGCAGCAGCACGAGGTCATCCTGCGCCGGAAGGTGGAGCAGGCGACGCACCGGCTGGCCGCGCTCGTCGAGGCGGGGAAGGCGATCAGCCAGAGCCTCTCGCTCCAGAGCACCTGCTCGCTGGTGGTCGCCCAGGCGGCCCGCCTGGTGGGGGCGAAGTCGTGCGTGGTCTTCCTCCTCGACGCCGCCACCGACGACTACGCCGCCGAGGCGGCGCTCGGCGTCGACCCCGCTCTCACGGAGCGGCTCCGCTTCCAGATGGGGATCGGCTACCACGGCCAGGTGGTGCACAACGGCGAGCCGAAGGTCGTGGAGGACCTCGTCAATCACGTGGGCGTGGAGGAGATCTTCTCGCTTCTCCGGGCCGACAACGCGTTGATCGTCCCGCTCGTGTCGAACGAGAGCGTGATCGGCGCGCTGACGGTCCTGAACCACGAGGGGGGCTTCACCGCCGAGGACAAGGACGTGATGATGATGCTGGCGAGCCAGGCCACGATCGCCATCGCCAACGCGCTCTTGTACGAGCGGACGAAGGAGCTGGACCGGCTGAAGTCGGAGTTCGTGGCGGTGGTCTCGCACGAGGTGCGCACCCCGCTGACCTCGATCAAGGGCTCGCTCGAACTCCTGAGCGACGATCGCTTCCTGCAGCTGCCGCCGCCGCAGAAGGAATTGCTCGGCATCTGCCAGGCGAACACCGAGCGGCTGATCGCGCTCATCAACGACATCCTCGACTTCTCGAAGCTCGAGGCGTCGAAGCTGCCGATGACCATGGAGCGCGTCGAGATCGGCGCCGTGCTGAGCGAGGCCGTGGAGAACATCCGGAATCTGGCGGCCATGCGGAAGGTGGAGATCGACCTCCGGGTCGACGTCTCCGCGGGCTCGATCGAGGCCGATTCCATGCGCGTGGGGCAGGTGGTCACGAACCTCGTGGGGAACGCGATCAAGTTCTCGCCCGAGGGGGCCCACGTGGAGGTCTTCGCGAGCGGCGACGAGGGCGTGGTCACGGTCTCCGTGAAGGACTACGGCAAGGGGATCGCGCCGCGCGACATGAACCGCCTCTTCCAGCGCTTCGCCCAGCTCGATTCCTCCACGACCCGGAAGGCCGGCGGCACGGGCCTCGGACTCGTGATCTCGAAGGGGATCGTGGAGCAGCATGGCGGGAAGATCTGGGTGGAATCGGCGCTCGACCAGGGCTCCACGTTCTCGTTCTCGCTTCCGCGCCGCCGGGCGTCGGGGCAGTAGCCGCCCGCCCCCCGAAAAGAAGGTCGAGCCCTCCCGCCCGGCGCGATATCATCCGGGCCACCCCATGAAAACCGTCCTCTCGGTCTTCGGGACCCGTCCCGAGGCGATCAAGATGGCTCCCGTCCTCCAGCGGCTCGCCGCGGAGAAGGGGATCCGTTCGCTCGTCTGCGTCACCGCGCAGCACCGCGA
>DASTKG010000108.1:0-8564 GCA_035716005.1 Candidatus Eiseniibacteriota bacterium | reverse complement strand
CGCCCCTGCTTCCCCTTCAGCATGTCGCTCAGCGACTTGAGCGGGCGGTTGCCCTGCCCGCGCACGGCGCGGCTCCGCCGGCCGTTGTCGAAGAGGGCGTCCACGGCTTCCTGGAGCATCCGCTTCTCGTTGCGGAGGATGACTTCAGGCGCCCGGATGTCCATGAGCTTCTTCAGCCGGTTGTTCCGGTTGATGACCCGGCGGTAGAGATCGTTCAGGTCCGAGGTCGCGAACCGTCCGCCCTCGAGCGGAACGAGCGGCCTGAGATCCGGTGGCAGGACGGGCACGACGCCGAGGATCATCCACTCGGGCCGGTTGCCGCTCTGGCGGAACGCCTCCACGATGCGGAGGCGCTTCAGCGTCTCCTTCTTGCGCTGGACCGAATTCTCGATCTTCGCGATGGCGCGAAGCTCGGCCGACAGCTCGTCGAGATCGATCTCCGTGAGGAGGTCGCGGATCGCCTCGGCGCCCATCTTGGCCTCGAAGGCGATCGTCTCGTCCTGCGTCAGCTCGTAGTACTCGTCCTCCGACAGGAGCTGCTTCTTCTTCAAGCCGCTCGTCCCCGGATCGAGGACGACGTACGACTCGTAGTAGAGCACGCGCTCCAGGTCGCGGATGGACATGTCGAGGAGGTGGCCGATGCGGCTCGGCACCGCCTTGAAGAACCAGATGTGCGAGACCGGGACGGCCAGGTTGATGTGGCCCAGCCGCTCGCGGCGCACCTTCGCCTGCGTCACTTCCACGCCGCAGCGGTCGCAGATGACGCCGCGGTAGCGGATGCGCTTGTACTTGCCGCAGGAGCACTCCCAATCCTTCACCGGGCCGAAGATCTTCTCGCAGAAGAGTCCGTCGCGCTCCGGCTTGAACGACCTGTAGTTGATGGTCTCCGGCTTCGTCACCTCGCCGTGCGACCAAGACCGCATCGTCTCCGGGGACGCCAGCATGATGCGGATCGAGTTGAACGAGAGCCGGCGCCGCATGAGATCGCGGTCGTCCGGACGCGTCAACGAGAAGCGCTGGCGTTCCGTAGCGAGCGGGGACTTGATTCCGAACAATTCCTGCATCGTCGTGTCGCCTCCTCGGCCTAGGCCTCGTCGCGAAGCTGCACGTCCAAGCAGAGGCTCTGAAGCTCCTTCACCAGGACATTGAACGACTCGGGCGTGCTCGGTTCGGGCGGATTCTCGCCCTTCACGATCGCTTCGTAGATCCGCGACCGGCCCGTCACGTCGTCCGACTTGACCGTCAGGAGCTCCTGCAGGGTATAGGCGGCTCCGTACGCCTCGAGCGCCCACACCTCCATTTCTCCGAACCGCTGACCGCCGAACTGCGCCTTGCCGCCCAGCGGCTGCTGGGTGACGAGCGAGTACGGCCCGATGGAACGCGCGTGGATCTTGTCGTCGACCAGGTGCGAGAGCTTCATCATGTAGATGTAGCCCACCGTCACCCGCTGATCGAACGACTCGCCCGTGCGTCCGTCGTAGAGCACCGTCTTGCCGTCCTCGGCGAGATTGCTCTCGCGAAGGCAGGCCTTGATCTCATCGACCGTGGCGCCCGCGAAGACCGGCGTCGCCACCGTGGTGCCGAGCTCGTGCGCGGCCCACCCGAGATGCGTCTCGAGAATCTGGCCGATGTTCATACGCGACGGCACGCCCAGCGGGTTCAGCACCATGTCCACCGGCGTTCCGTCCGGGAGGTACGGCATGTCCTCCTCGGGGAGAATCTTGGCCACGACGCCCTTGTTGCCGTGGCGGCCGGCCATCTTGTCGCCCACCGAGAGCTTCCTCTTCTTGGCGACGTACACCTTCACGAGCTTGACCACGCCGGGAGGAAGCTCGTCCCCGCGCGTGACCTTCTCGATCTCCTTCTCGAGATTCTTCTCCACCCGGTCGAGCGCCCGCGCCGCCCCTTCCATGAGGCCCCAGAAGCGGTCGTTCACGGCGTCGTCGCGGGTGACCGGCGTCCGGTACGGCACCGAGTCGAGGTCGGCCGAGGCGAGGAACTCCTCGTCGATCTTCTTCCCGGAGCGGGCGGTCGCCTCCTCGCCCTCGAGCCACTTGTTCACGTACTCGCCGACGAGGATCTTTCCGACCTCCGCGGCGCGCGTCTCGAGAACGCGGTCCTTGTCCTTCTTCGCCTGGCGGCGGAGCCGGTCGATCTTCTTCTTCTCCTGCTTCTTCGTCGTCTCGTCCTTCTCCCGGCGGCTGAAGACCTTCGTGTCGATCACCACGCCGTCCATGCCCGGAGGGGCCTTCAGCGAGGCGTCGCGGACGTCGCCCGCCTTCTCGCCGAAGATGGCTCGAAGGAGGCGCTCTTCCGGCGTGAGGTCGGTCTCGCCCTTCGGCGTGACCTTGCCGACCAGGATGTCGCCCGCCTTCACCCGGGCGCCGATCCGCACGATTCCCTCTTCATCGAGGTTCTTCACCGACTCCTCGCTGACGTTCGGAATCTCGCGCGTGATTTCCTCGGCGCCGCGCTTGGTGTCGCGGACCTGGAGCTCGAACTCCTCGATGTGGATCGAGGTGAAGCGGTCGTCCTTGATCAGGTGCTCGGAGACCAGGATGGCGTCCTCGAAGTTGTAGCCGCCCCACGGCATGAACGCGACGAGCACGTTCGCGCCGAGCGCGAGCTCGCCGCGCTGCGTGGCGGCGCCGTCCGCGAGGAGCTGCCCCTTCTTCACCCGGTCGCCCTCGGATACCGTCGGGCGCTGGTTCAGGCAGGTGTCCTGGTTCGAGCGCTTGAATTTCGTCAGCTTGTAGACGTCCACGCCCGCCAGCTCGGAGTAGTCGACCGAGTGCGCCTTGCCGTCCGGCTGGTCGTAGCGCACCCAGATCTGATCCCCGGCCACCGCCTCCACCGTTCCCGCCCGCTTGGCGAGAACCAGGGCGCCCGAATCCTCGGCCACCTTGCCTTCGAGGCCGGTGCCGACGAGAGGCGCTTCCGTGAAGAGGAGCGGCACCGCCTGGCGCTGCATGTTGGAGCCCATGAGGGCGCGGTTCGCGTCGTCGTGCTCCAGGAACGGGATCAGCGCCGCCGCCGGCGAAACCAGCTGGATCGGCGAGATGTCCATGTAGTGGATGTCCTTCGCGTCCGCCGCGGGGAATTCGCCCCGCTCGCGCACGATCTGGGACCCCGCGTGGAGCTTCGCGTCGGAATCGACCAGCGCGTTCGCCTGGGCGATCTTGTACTGATCCTCGACGTCCGCCGAGAGGAAGTGGACCTGCTTGCGGTCCACCTTCGACCCTTCGACCTTGCGGTACGGGGTCTCGAGGAAGCCGAGGTCGTTCACCCGCGCGTACGTGGCCAGCGACGAGATGAGGCCGATGTTCGGGCCTTCCGGCGTCTCGATCGGGCACATGCGGCCGTAGTGCGTGTAGTGGACGTCGCGGACCTCGAAGCCGGCGCGGTCGCGCGTGAGCCCGCCCGGCCCGAGGGCCGAGAGGCGGCGCTTGTGCGTCAACTCCGCGAGCGGATTCGTCTGGTCCATGAACTGCGAGAGCTGGCTCGAGCCGAAGAAGCTCTGGATCACGGCGGAGATGGTCCGCGCGTTGATCAGGTCGTACGGCGTGACCTGCTCCGCGTCCTGGAGCGTCATGCGCTCCCGGATGATGCGGGCCATGCGGGCCAGCCCGACGTTGAACTGGTTCCCGAGGAGCTCGCCGACCGCGCGCACCCGGCGGTTGCCGAGGTGGTCGATGTCGTCCGTCGAAACCGTGAGACCCACCATTTCCGCGCCGAGGCGGAGGAAGGTGAGATAGTTGATGATGACCAGGAAGTCTTCCGGCCCGAGCGTCGTCTGATCGTCGTCCGGGACGGAGAGGCCGAGCCGCTTCCGCTTCTCCTTCGTGCCGAGCAGGAGCTCGTGCGGGAGCTTGCGGTTCAGCTTGTACCGGCCCACCTTCGCCAGGTCGTAGCGCTTCGGGTTGAAGAAGAGCTTCTTGAGGATGTCCCGCGCGGTGTCCGCCCGGGGCGGCTCGCCCGGCCGGAGGAGGTTGTAGATGCGCGTGAGCGCCTCCTCCTCGGTCTTGGTCGAGTCCTTCTTCAGCGTGTTGCGGAGGATGTCCGCCTCGTCGCGGTGCGGGATCACGAAGGTCTTCACCGTCGTGAAGCCGGCGCGCCGCAGGCCCTCGATCCGCTCCATCGTCAGGAGCTCGTTGGCCTCGAGCAGGACTTCACCCGTCTTCTCGTCCACGACGTCCTCGGCCGAAACCTTGCCGAGCGCGTCGGGCTCCTTCTTGGAGCGCGCGCCGCCGATCTCCTCCTCGTCCGTCTCGTAGAAGAGGTCGAGGATCTCCCGGTCGGACACGAAGCCCAACGCCTTCAGGAGGACCGTCACGGGCAGCTTCCGCTTGCGGTCGATGTGAACGTACATGATGTCGTTCACGTCGAGGCTGAACTCCACCCACGAGCCGCGGTACGGAATGATGCGCGCCGTGAAGAGCTTCTTGCCGCTCGGGTGGAGCGATTCGTCGAAGAAGACGCCCGGCGAGCGGTGCAGCTGGCTCACGATGACGCGCTCGGCTCCGTTGATGATGAACGTCCCCTTGTCGGTGATGACGGGGAGTTCGCCGAGGTAGACCTCCTGCTCGATGATGCTCTTGTCCTTCTTGCCCTCCTCCGAGTCCTCGCGGACGCGGAGGCGAAGCGTCGCCTTGAGCGGGACCGAGAACGTCAGGTCCCGCTCCTGGCACTCGTCGACCGAGTACTTCGGTTCACCGAGATCGAAACGCACGAACTCGAGCGAGAACGTCTCCCTCGGATCGCTGATCGGGAAGACGCTCGTAAAGACCTCCTGAAGCCCCTCGTTGCGGCGCTTCATCGGGTCCACGTCGGCCTGCAGGAAATTTCGGAAGGAATCCAGCTGGACGTCGAGCAGGTTGGGGATCTGGAGATCCCACTCCCGCTCGATCTTGCTGAAGCTCCGTCGTTCCTTGGCGCGCTGGTTTTTCACGTCGATGCCACCCTTCTCCAAAGACGGCCGTGACGACTACTCTCGGAAACGCGCTTACTTGATTTCGACGGTCGCTCCCTGCTCCTCGAGCTTGGCCTTCATGCTGGCGGCCTCTTCCTTCGAAACCTTCTCCTTCACGGCCTTCGGGGCGCCGTCGACCAGGTCCTTGGCTTCCTTCAGCCCGAGGCCCGTCAGCTCGCGCACCACCTTGATGACGTTGATCTTCTTGTCGCCCGCCGCCATGAGCATGACGTCGAACTCGGTCTTCTCCTCGACCGCCGCCGCCGCCGCGCCGCCGCCCATCATCGGGCCGGCCATCATCATCGGGGCCGCCGCCGTCACGCCGAAGTGCTCTTCCATCTTCTTCACGAGATTCGAAACTTCGAGCATGGTCATGTTCTCGAGAAGGCTGATGATCTGCTGGTCCTTGTTCGCGCTTTCCACTGAAGATTCCTCCTTAGGTACCCCCGGGCAGGGCCGCGGGGTCGTCCGCGGGGCCTACCCCTGCTTCTTCTTCCCAATCGCGTCGATGACTCCCACCATTTGCCGGAGCGAGCCCGAAAGCACGCCGACGACGCCTTGCATGGGGGAACGGAGAGCGCCGATCACCTGTCCCAGCAGAATCTCCCGAGGCGGGAGCAGGGCCAGGGTCTTGATGCCGTCCGCGTTGTAGACATGACCGCCGACGTAGGCGGCCTTCAAAGCCGGTTTCTCGAATTCCCTGGCGAAGTCCGCGAGGACCTTCGCCGCGGCGACCTCGTCCGATCCGAAGGCGATCCCCGTGGGGCCCTCCAGGTACGAATCGAGCGCCTCCACGCCGTGGGCGCGCAGCGCGCGCTTCGCGAGCGTGTTCTTCGCGACGACGTACTCCACCTTGGCGTCGCGGAGCTTGCGTCGCATCTTGGTCGCCAGCTCGACGTTCATCCCCTGGAAGTCGGTCAGATAGATCGACTTCGAGCGGGCGATGATCGCCTCGAGCGCGGCGACTTCCTTTTCTTTTTCAGCGGTGGCCATGGACGATAACCTCTCGTGAATACCGGTGTTGGTTCGGCCGTGCGGGCCGCTAGGCCTTCAGGCTCGACTGGATCGCGACGGGATCGAGACGCACCGGCGGCCCCATCGTCGAGCTGATCGTGATGCTACGGAGATACTGGCCCTTCGCCGACGCCGGCTTCAGGCGGATCACTTCGCGCAGGAACGTTTCGACGTTCTGGAGGAGCTGATCCTTCCCGAACGAGGCCTTGCCCACCGGGGCGTGAAGATTGCCGGCCTTGTCCACGCGATACTCGATCTTTCCGGCCTTCATCTCCCGAACCGCCTTCGCCACGTCCATGGTGACCGTTCCGCTGCGGGGGTTCGGCATGAGCCCGCGAGGTCCGAGGACGCGGCCGAGCTTTCCGACCTCGCCCATCATGTCGGGCGTGGCGATGATCGTGTCCACGTCCGTCCATCCCTCGTTGAGCTTCTTGATCCACTCGTCGGAGCCGACGAAATCGGCGCCGGCGTCCTTCGCTTCGCGCTCCTTCTCGCCCTTCGTGAGAACGAGCACGCGAACCTTCTTCCCCGTCCCGTGAGGGAGCACGACCGTGCCGCGCACCTGCTGGTCGGCATGGCGGGGATCGACCCCGAGACGCATCGCCACTTCGATCGTCTCGTCGAACTTGGCCGTGGCGGAAGCCTTGAGCTTGTCGACGGCCACGTTCAGATCGGACAGCTTCTCGGCGCCCACCGTCTCGGTCGCCGAACGGAAACGCTTCCCTAGCTTCATCGTCGCGCCCCCTTACCCGACAATGTCGATGCCCATGCTGCGCGCGGTGCCTTCCACCATGCGCATGGCCATCTCGACGTCGTTGGCGTTCAAGTCGGGACGCTTCAGCTCGGCGATCTCCCGCACCTGCTCCTTGGTGACCTTCGCCACCTTGGTCCGGTTCGGGACGCCCGAGCCCTTCGCGATGCCGGCCGCCCGCTTCAGGAGCACGGCCGCCGGGGGCGTCTTGGTGATGAACGTGAAGGATCGGTCGCTGTAGACCGTGATGACGACCGGGATGATGAGCCCGGTCTGCCCCTGGGTCTTGGCGTTGAACTGCTTGCAGAAGTCCATGATGTTCACGCCGTGCTGGCCGAGCGCCGGCCCGATGGGCGGCGCCGGCGTCGCGCTACCGGCCGACACCTGGAGCTTCACCAGGGCCTGGATCGGTTTCGACTTCGCCATGAGAATCCTTTCACTCGCGCGGGGTCGCCCCCGCTCCCACGGTACGCGTGGTGGCGTGCGCGCGGGCCGGAGCCCGGCGCGGCTTACGGCCGGTTAAACCGGCTGTACCTGCAAGAAATCGAGCTCGACGGGGGTCGCGCGTCCGAAGATCGACACCATCACCTTGACCTTCTGCCGCTCGGGGTTCACCTCGTCCACGACGCCCGTGAAGTCGGTGAAGGGTCCGTCGATCACCTTCACGTGCTCGCCCGACTTGAACGGAACCTCGGCGCTGCCGCGCATGCGGCCGCCCGTCTCCAGATGGCCGAGGATGCGCTTCACCTCCGCCTCGCGGAGGGGGATCGGATCCTGGCCGGAGCCGACGAACCGGGTGACGCCGGGCACGTTCTGCACCACGAGCCGCGTCTCCTGATTCAGGTCCATCTCGACGAGCACGTAGCTCGGGAACGTCTTTCGCTTCGACGTGATCCGCTTCCCGTCCTTCATCTCGGCGAATTCCTCGGTCGCGACGAGGATCTGGCCGAAGTGCGGCTCCAGGCCGGCGCTGTGAATGGCGCGCTCGAGATTGGCCTTCACCTTGTTCTCGTGCCCGGAATAGGTGTGGATCACGTACCAGTGCATCGTGCGCGCCTCTTCGGTGGTCATCCGAGCAGCTTCAGCAGCGCTTCGAACGCGTAAGAGAGTCCACGGTCGATGATGCCGACGAAGATGGCGACCATGATCACCATCACGATCACGACCATCGTGTGCTGGCGCAATTCTTCGCGCGTGGGCCAGGAAACCTTCGTCATCTCCACGCGGACGTCCTTGACGTACTCGCGGAGGCTCGGAATCGGCCCGGTGCGCGGTTCGCTTTTTTCTGCCGTAGGTTCCGCTCGCACGGATTCCCCTTCCATCCCCAATGCCGTAGGTGGCAGGCCAGGAGGGATTCGAACCCCCGACTCCCGGTTTTGGAGACCGGTGCTCTAGCCGGACTGAGCTACTGGCCTACCCGGTCTGCGCGACCCGTCGGGTTACCGGGTCTCTTTGTGTAGCGTGTGCTTCCGGCAGCGCGGGCAGAACTTCTTCCACTCGACGCGGTCCGGATGCTTCCGCTTGTTCTTCGTGTTCGTGTAGTTCCGCTCCTTGCAATCGCCGCAAGCGAGCGTGATCTGATCGCGAGGCATGACGTCTCCGATTCTCTATGCGCTTCGAGCCAACTACTCGATGATCTCCGTCACGACGCCGGCGCCGACGGTGCGGCCGCCCTCGCGGATGGCGAAACGAAGCTCCTTCTCCATCGCGATCGGCGTGATCAGCTCGATCGTCAAATCCACGTTGTCTCCCGGCATCACCATCTCACGGCCCTCCGGAAGCGTCGCCACTCCCGTCACGTCCGTCGTCCGGAAGTAAAACTGCGGCCGG
>DASTKG010000107.1:0-4160 GCA_035716005.1 Candidatus Eiseniibacteriota bacterium | reverse complement strand
CTCGCGGGCGATCCGATTCGCGCTCGCCGCGAGGGCGGCGCGCTCGGGGAGCGGATCGTCGGGCGCCGCACGGAAGGGTTCGCGCCCGTCGCCGGTACGGACCCAGGTCACCCGCGCCGGCTCGCCGCGCCGCGCGAGCGCGTCCAGTTCGACGAGCGCGGTGGCCGCGGAGTAGCCGTCCCCGACCAGGAGCACGCGGCGGCCCGCGTAGCGCGGCCCCGCGCCCCCTTCCGCCGCGAGCGGCACGAGATGGCGGTCGATCCGATCGCCGAGCGATTCCTCGCCGAGCGCAGGGAGTCCCGAGGGCCCGGTGGCGCGCGGCGAACCGTAGACCCCCGAGGCGTCGATCACGACGTCGGCGCGGTCGAATCGCGCAGGCGCCCCGTCCGGCTCGACGCGGAGCAGGAAGGGCCGTCCCACTCGCGCGCGATCGCCGGCCGCCATGACGGCGTCCGACTTGAAGAGCCCCTCGCGCCCGATCGCCGCGACGCGCGTCCGCTCGTGGAGCCCGGCGGAGAGTTCGGGAAGGCGCGCCAGCGGCTCGAGGTAGTGGGCCACGAATTCCCCCGCGGTCAGGAGAGCGTCGGCCGCCGGGAGCGCCACGTCGGCCGCCGACAATCGCGCGCGCCCCCGTTCGCTCGAGTTCATGGCGAAGGGGGTGAAGAGGGTGACCCAGCCGAAGCGGAGCAGGTGCTCGCCGATGCGCCCGGCGTCGTAGACCGACACCTCGCAGCCGCGCGAGGCCGCCTCCAGCGCGGCCTCGAGGCCGATCGGGCCCGCGCCGACGACGGCGACGCGAGGGCGATGGGACGGCGGAGTGTTCTGGGAGTTCGGCGCGGTGTCCTGGAGGTTCGGCGGCGTCGGGCTCATGGTCCGAGCGATTATTCCAGACCGAGACGCCCCATGTCCTCTTCCTCGAAGCCGAGGTAGTGCCCGTACTCGTGGAGGAGGGTGATCCGGATTTCCTTCGCCACCTCGGCGCGCGTCTTTCCGGTCCGCTCGAGGTTTCGCTGGAAGAGGAGGACGACGTCGGGGAATCCCGAAGGGGCCCCGATCTTGTCGCCGACCGAGGTCCCGACGAAGAGCCCCAGGATCTCGGGCGTGATGTGGGGCGCCTGCTCCGCCATCTCGGGGGTCGGCTTCTCCTCGACGGTCACGGGGACCTTCGCCACGACCTCGCGGATGTTCTTGGGAAGGCCGCGGAGAACGTCCTCGAGGATCGCGCGGAAATCGTCCCTCGTCGTGCGGACCGGCTTCGGAAAGTGCTCGGGGTCGAGCCGCGCGGCCTCCTCGAAAAGAACGTCGGCCGCGGTGAACTCTCCCGCGGCCTCGAGGATGCGCGCCTCGAGCTCGGCGCGGTCGGCGTCGTCCTCCTCGTCGTTCGGAGGGCGAAGGGCCTGGACGGACGAAAGCGCCTCGTCGGTCCGCCAAAGCAAATGGAGCGCCTCGCATCGGTCGAGCGCGGCGCCCCAGTGTTCCGGATCTTCCTCGAGGGCCACCTCGAAGAGATCGAGCGCGGCCTCGTAATCGCCTTCTTCGAGCGCTTCTTCACCCTCCCGGACCAGTTCCTCCGCCTCGTCCGGGGAGCCCATCAGGAGCCGCCGCCGGTCGGCGCGGCGTCGGTCATGTTGATCGCCCGCTCGAGCACTCCGTCGATCTCGAAGAGGACCTGGTCGAGGTTGCGCTGCTGGGCCTTCACGCCCTCCGTGTCGTTCTGCATGACGAACGGCTCGGCGTCCTTGATGACGTTCCGGGCCGACGCGACCTTCAGCTTCATCTCCTGGCCGTCCATGAGGCTCATCTTCCCGGCCTGGACGTCGAGCGAGTCGAGCGTGGTCTTCATCTCGTTCAGGTAGCCGGGAACGAAATCCATGTTCCCCGAGAGGACGGCGTCCGAGAGACGGGCCCGCTTTCCGGCCAGGGTCTCGCGCAGGGAGAGGAGCGCGGGCCGCTGATCCTTCGCGCCGGAGAGCTGCTGCTGCACCTTGTCGCAACCGGCGGCGAGCGTCGCGCCGAGCAGAAGCATCGCGATGGTCCTGGCGATCCGTGGCCGCGTCGTGATCATGATCGAGTCCCCCCGGCTCCGCACGCTACCTCCAGAGATAGACGATGCTGAAGACGCCGACCCAGATGGCGTCGACGAAGTGCCAGTACCAGCCGGCGGCGAGGAACGGGAAGTGCTGGTGCTGGGTGATCCGCCCCTTCATCGCGGCCCCGTAGACGACGTTCAGGAAGACGACGCCCATGAGGACGTGGAGTCCGTGGAACCCGGTCAGCATGAAGAAGGTCGTGCCGAAGATCCCGCTCTTGATCGAGAAGGCCTCGCCGTTCAGGACGCCGTATTCGTAGGCCTGGCCGCAGAGGAAGATCGCGCCCAGGAAGATCGTCATGAGGACGCCCGAGACGAACTGCTCCTTCCGCCCCCGCTCGAGGGCCATGTGGGCGAAGTGGCACGTCACCGAGGAGAAGAGGAGGATGAACGTGTTCACCGCCGGGAGGAGGATGTCGAAATGGGGCATCCCCTCGGGCGGCCAGACCTTCGCGTGGTAGCGCGCGTAGAAGAGCGCGGCGAAGAAGGCGCCGAAGATGGCGGCCTCGGAGGCGATGAAGAGCTTGAAGGAGGTCTTCAGCCGCCCGTCCGCGTCGGAGAGGTCCTTCCCCGCGAACTTGTCGCGAAGGAGCTCGCCCCACCAGCGGCCCGCGCCCACGATGGTGATGAGGAGGCCGAGCAGGAGGACGGCGATCCCCTGCTTCACGCCGTGCCCGTTGAGCACGATGCCGGCCGGGAGGAGGCCCGCGCCCATGGCGGTGATGATCGGCCACTTACTTGGAATCGGATCGTGCGAGTGGTGCGGCGTGGCGACGCTCTCGGACATGGGTGGTGGCTACCTCCGTTTTAGGTCGTATCTGCCCGTTTGACGCGGGATTGTGCCGGTTCCGGGAAGGCGCGGTCAAGGGGAGAGCGCGGCGCCCTTCCCTCGGCGAGATCTCCTTGTCCGGGCGTCATTTCACGGCTTCGGATGAATCGTGAACCCCACCTCGTCCACCGCGCCGGAGGCGAAGAGCCCGATCCCACCCTCGACGTGGAAGATCGGACGCTCGAAATTGTCCCCCGCGTTTCCGCCGAAACCGCCGTTCGACCCGCCGAACTCGGGGAGGCTCCGAGCCAGATCGAACCAGTTCCGGTCGATGGAAAAGACCCGGATCCGGTAGCGCCCCTCGAAGAAGATGGCGAACCAGGGGAGCCGGATCGAGTTCTGCTCCGCGATGAGGGGGGGCGAGGCCGAGTCGCGCGTCAGTTCGGCCAGGTCCTCCTCGCTCAGGAAGTCGGCGTCGATCACGTAGGGCGACCCCGGGTCGAGGCTCGAGAGACCGACCTGGAAGGCGATCTCGGTCCCGCGTGTGAAGCGGGCCTCAAGGAGGCCGTCCTGGTAGACGAGCTGGTTCGAGTCGACGACGTAGACGCTGTCGGGATCGGCGGGAAAGTCGGAGTAGACGGCGAGCGAGCGCCGGACCGCGAGCGAGGTCTGGTCGAGAAGCACCCAGTCGTCGACGTGGAACGTGTCGGGGGTCACGGTCGACGCGGTCACCGTCCGTCCGTCGGCCGTCCGCACCACGAGCTGGTACTCGGTGCGCGGCTTCACCAGCGGCGGCGACGGCGCCTCGTAGCGGCCCGGGGAGGTCTCGTCGAGCGCGATTTCCGCGCCGCCCGCCTCCACGATCCGCACGTCGGCGCCCGAGACGGCCGCGGCGTTTCGATCGTACGGCTCGGCCGGCGAGAGAGTCTGGCGAAGGAGCACGCGCGACACCGGCTGCCCCACGAGCAGGGTCGCGTCGACGACGATCGTTCCCAGCTCGCCGGGAGCCAGGAGATCGCCCGGCTTTCGCTCCGTGGAACAGCCCGCCCCCGCGAGGAGCGCTGCGACGAGGAGTGGAAGCGCGAAGGGTCTCATGCTCAGAACTCGAAGTTGACGCCGAGGGTCGGGACGATCGGGAGCTGGTGGGTGACCTCCGGCTCCGTGGCCGGATTCTTCGTGTCGTACTGGACGAACCACTCGTTCCTCCGGCTGTAGACGTTGAAGATCTGAAGGAAATAGTCGGCCTTCGCACCGAAGAGGCTGCCATGTCGCGTGATCGAGACGTCGAGCCGGTGATACGGC
>DASTKG010000106.1:0-4679 GCA_035716005.1 Candidatus Eiseniibacteriota bacterium | reverse complement strand
GTCCGCCCGCGTCTCGCGACGAACTCGCGGATGGTGCCGCCCGCGTCGCGTCCGAAGCGGCGCATCGTGGCCGTGACGAGCGGCAAGGGAGGCGTGGGGAAGACGAACATCGTCACCAATCTCGCCCTCGCGCTCGCCCGTCAGGGAGTCCGCGTCCTCGTCGTGGACGGCGACCTCGGGCTGGCGAACGTCGATCTCCTTCTCGGCGTGGCGCCGCAGTACGACTTGCAGGACGTCATCCTCGGCCAGCGCAGCGTCCGCGACGTGGTCTTCGAGGGGCCGGACGGCATCCACGTCCTCCCCGCGAGCAGCGGCGTGGAGGAGCTGGCGAACCTCGACGAGTTCCGCACCGAGTGCCTCATCCGCTCGCTGGGAGAGCTGGAGGACGAGATCGATCTCATCCTCCTCGACTCGCCGTCGGGCATCGGAAAGAACGCCATCTCGATGGTGCAGGTCGCCGACCAGATCCTCGTCGTGACCACGCCGGAGCCGACCTCCTTCTCCGACGCCTACGCCATGATCAAGGTCCTCTCGCGCAGGCCGCTCCGCTGCGTGCCGTCGCTCCTCGTGAACCAGGCCGACTCGGAGGACGAAGCGCTGGCCGTGGCGCGCCGCGTGCGCACCGTGGCGAAGCGGTTCCTGAATCTCGACATCGAGTACTGGGGCTGCGTCCTCGCCGACGAGTCGGTGTCGAAGTCGGTGCAGCGCCAGGAGCCGTTCCTCTCCACCTATCCCTACTCGCCCGCGGCCTCGTGCATCTACTCGCTCGCCCGCCGCGTGCTGGGTCAGGAGCCGAAGCCGAGCGCTCCGACCGGCGGGCCCTACACCGTCGTCACCCGCGGCGACGTGCCGGAGGGCGTGTAACGTGCGCCGGTTCCTCGTCCGCCTCACGCTGATTTCCTCCACGGTGGCCGCCGCCGTCGTGTCCGTCCTCGGTGTCGTGAATCGGGCCCCTTGGCCCCTCGTCCTGACCCGCGCCTCCATCGCGTTCTTCATCGTCGCGGCGGTCGGGGTCCTGGCGAGCTTCATCCTCATGCGGACCGCCTTGCGCCGTTACTACGAGCAGACCCATCCGGGGTCGGGGCTCGACGGCGCGCGGGCCGAGCGCTAACGCGGGAGATAACGACCATGGCTTCGTCAGTCCTGAGTTACCTCCAGCACCGCTCGCCGCGCTCCAAGAACCGCCGCGAACGGCAGAAGGAGCAGGCGCTCAGCAAGTACGCGCCCCTCGTGAAGTACGTCGTGGACCGGCTGGCGCTCCATCTCCCGAAGTCGGTGGAGCGGGACGACCTCGTCTCGGCCGCCATCATCGGGCTCTTCGACGCCCTCGAGAAGTACGACAAGTCGAAGGGGACGAAGTTCGAGACGTACGCCATCTGGCGCATTCGCGGCGCCATCCTCGACGAGCTTCGCTCGCTCGACTGGGCCTCGCGCTCCATTCGCCGGAAGGCGCGGAGCGTGGAGGAGGCGGCTCGCGAGCTGGGGCAGAAGCTGGGCCGCGCGGCGACCGAGGTGGAGGTGGCCGACGCGCTGAATCTGAGCCCCACGGAACTCTCGAAGCTGCTGGACGAGGTGCACGGCACGTCGCTCCTCTCCCTCTCCAAGTCGGTCTCCAACGACGACGACCAGGACGTCATCCAGCTCGAGGACATCGTCGACGATCCGAACCACAAGGACGCGCTGGAGGTGATCGAGACCGACGAGGCCCGCGAGGTCCTGCTCGAGACGATCGACGGCCTTCCCGAGCAGCAGCGCCTGGTGGTCTCGCTCTACTACTACGAGGAGATGACGCTGAAGGAGATCGGAGAGGCGCTCCACATCTCCGAATCCCGCGTCTCGCAGGTCCACACCCGCGCCGTGAAGACGCTTCGCACGCGCCTCGCGCGGATCAGCTAGATGAACGGGAACGATCCCCGCGGCACCCTCCGGCGCATGGCCGAGGCGACCACCGCCCTTCCGACGCTTCCGCTCGTGGCCTCCCGGCTTCTCGAGGCGGTCGCGCGCATGGACGCGGAGACCACCGAAGAGGTGGCGCGCATCCTCGCGCTCGACCCGGGCCTCACCGCCCGGACGCTTCGGCTCGCGAACTCCGACTGCTACGGATTCCCACGTAAAGTGGGCTCGGTGGAGCTGGCCGTGCTCGTGCTCGGGCCCGGGACGATTCGCGATCTGGTGCTGACGGCGTCGGTGGTTCAGACGCTCGCGCCCGGCGACCGGGCGCTCACGAAACTCTGGAGTCATTCGATGGCGTGCGGCGTCGCCGCTCGCGCCCTGGCCGAGCGGGTGCGCTACCGGCTCCTGGGCGAGGCGTACGCGGCGGGGCTTCTCCACGACATCGGCGCGGTGCTTCTTCGCCAGCAGGAACCGGGACGCCTCGAGGCCGCGCAGGCCCTGGCCGCGTCGAACGGGCTCACGCTGGAGGAAGCGGAACGGAGCCTCTACGGCTCCGATCATTCGGAAGTCGGCGGCTGGCTCGCCGAGCGCTGGGGCCTTCCCGGGGAAATCGTGGAGGCGATCGCCTGCCACCACCGCCCCTGGGAGGCGAACCGCGCCCCCGAGCTGACCGCCCTGGTCCACATCGCAGACTCCCTCGCGGACCGAGCGGGGTACGCCTGGTCGCCCACGCCGGCGACCGGCCCCGCGACCGCGTCCGCCTGGGAGGCGATCGAGCCCGATGCCGCGCGCCGCGACGCGCTCGTCGACGGGTTGACGGAGGCCGTCGTTCGCGAAACGGAGCGGGAGTGTCAGCTCTTCGCCGAGTTCCGCGGCGTCCAGGAGGACGTGTCATGGGTTTCGCCGCAACGAGTCTGAATCAGTCGCGCCCCGTGGAGATCCGCGTTCGCTTCGAACCGGGGCTCGGCATGGCGCTCTACGCCGCGATCCGTTCCGGAGAGGTGGGCCCCGTGACGGTGGCCCGCTCCCTCGGACGCGGCCGCGCGCTCCTTCGCTATCACGGCTTCACGCTGATGGCGCAGGGAGTGCCCGACTGGAAGGACGGGGAGACGTTTCCCGTCGTGGTGAAGGAAGTCGGTCCGCCGCTCGTCCTCGCCTCCGCCGACGCGGGAGCGAAGGGCGCGCGCCGGGTCACGACCGTGGAAAGCGCCGTGGTTCCGAGCGGCGTCGACGATTCCGGAGCCGGCGCCCGCCGGTAACCGAGAGGCCAGGGAGGGCAGCCATGAAGCAGCGAAACGGCGCGGGATCGAAGCGCCTCGTCGAGGCGACCGAGCGGTTCATCAAGTCGGAGCAGAAGCTCCTGCAAGTCTTGGCGGGACGCCGCATCTTGAAGAAGAACGAGTGCGAGCACTTCGCGAAGGATCTGGCGCTTTCGGCCGCCAAGAAGCGCTCCTCCGACGTCTTCGGAAGCGCCATCTCCATCAACCGGAAGGTCATGGCCGTGCTGGAGAAGGGGAAGGCCAGCACGAAGGCGAGCGCCGTCTCCGACACCGACGTTCTGCAAGAGATCGCCGCCGCCATCGAGAAGTCCGCGACGGCCGAGCAGGCGTACACGGAGTCGCTGAGGCAGATCGGCACCGCCGTCGCCTTCGAGAACGCGACGCTCTTCCTCCTGAACCGCGACACGCGGCAGCTGGAGCCGGCGGCCGTGGTGGGCGAGCCGGTCGATCTGGTGCAGCACGTCCGCTTCGAGCACGGAAACGGCTTCTCGGCCTGGGTGGCGCAGCAGCGGAAGCCGGTCCTCCTGAACGACCTCCATCGCGAAGGGGGCTGCGAGGCGCCGACCATGCGCTCGTTCCTCTCCGTTCCGCTCATCGTGCAGGGCGAGGTGGCCGGCGTGATCAACCTGAGCCATTCCCGCGCCGGCGCCTTCGACGAGGAGAGCGCGAAGCGGGTGGCGCTCTACGCCCTTCCGATCGCCTCGGTCGCCATGCGCGCCCTGATGGTTCGCGAGTGCGAGCGGCTCGGCACGACCGACGCGCTCACGTCGCTCTACAACCGCCGCCACTTCGACCGTTCGCTCGAGGACGAAGTCGACCGCGCGCGGCGCTACGGCCACAAGCTGTCGGTCGTGGTCATGAAGGCGTCGGTGGCCTCGTCGGCCGCGACGCAGGTCGTGACGGAGATGGGGAAGGCCCTGAAGCAGGCGTCGCGCGGCACCGACTGCGTGGCGCGCTACGCGGGCGACGAGTTCCGCATTCTCCTGCCGCACACCGGGGCGAGCGAGGCGCAGATCGCGGCCGAGCGGCTCCGGAACGCCGTCGAGCGCCACGCCACCTCGCGGCGGCGCGGCGTGACGGTGAATGTCGGCGTGGCCACGTTCCCGCACGACGCCAACGATTCGGCGTCGCTCGGAACGAGGGCGGAGATGGCGTTGCTGCGGGCGAAGGAAGCCCCCGTGGCGCGCACCGGCACCGATTCCGGCTCGCGCACCGAGCCGGTGGTTCACTAAGGACGTAGGACGAGAGAGGCCCAGGGGACGGACGGAGCCAACGACGTGTCGACCGAACTCGAAAAGAACGCCATGACGCCCGCAACGGCGGAGCCCGCGCCGCGCGCGAAGATTCTGGTGGTGGACGACGAGGATCAAGTCGTCCAGATCTTCCAGGACCTATTGACGCAGCAAGGGTACGACGTCGTGTCGTGCGGCAACGGCGACGACGCCATCGCGAAGGTCACGACCGAGAAGTTCGACCTCGTCCTGACCGACATCAACTTGCCCGGCA
>DASTKG010000105.1:0-11650 GCA_035716005.1 Candidatus Eiseniibacteriota bacterium | reverse complement strand
CACGCCCTTCAAGGGGGCGGGCTTCGAGCCGGTGGCGATCACGATGTGCTTCGCTGAGATCTCGACAGGCTCGGCCACCGCGGCGCCGTCGGCGCCGGTCACCGTCACGCGGCCCGGGCCGGCGATCCGGGCGTGCCCGAGGTAGCGCGTCACCTTGTTCTTCTTGAAGAGGAATTCGACGCCGCGCGTGAGGTCGCCGACGATCTGGTCCTTCCGCTTCATCATCGTGGGGAGGTCGAGCTCGACGCCGGCCACCTTCACGCCGTGCGCGGCGAGCGCGTGTCCCGCCTCGTGGAAACGCTCGCTCGATTCGAGGAGCGCCTTGCTCGGAATGCAGCCGATGCGGACGCAGGTGCCGCCGAGCGCGGGGACTTCGTCCACGCACGCGACGTTCATGCCGAGCTGCCCGGCGCGAATGGCGGCCACGTAGCCGCCGGGGCCCGCGCCGAGGATGACGAGGTCGTGCGTGACGGCGGCCATGGCCGGCCTAGAGCCCGAGGAGCATCCGGGTCGGATGCTCGATCAGGTCCTTGATGTGCTTCAGGAAGGTCACCGACTCGCGGCCGTCGATGACGCGGTGATCGTAGGTGACCGCCACGTACATCATGGGGCGGATCACCACCTGGTCGTTCACCGCGACCGGGCGCTTGTGGATGGCGTGGAGCCCCAGAATGGCGCTCTGCGGCGGGTTCACGATCGGCGTGGAGAGGAGGTTGCCGTAGACGCCGCCGTTCGAGATCGTGAACGTGCCTCCATGCAGCTCCTCGAGGTTGATCTTGTTCTCCTTGGCGCGGGCGCCGAAGTCGGAAACGGTGGTCTCGATCTCCGCGAACGAAAGGCGATCGGCGTTGCGCAAGATCGGGACGATGAGCCCCTTTCCGCCGCCCACGGCGATTCCGATGTCGTAGTAGTTCTTGTAGACGATGTCGCGCCCGCGAATCTCCGCGTTGACTTGCGGATAGTGCATGAGCGCGTCGACCGCCGCCTTCACGAAGAAGGACATGATGCCGAGCTTCACGCCGTAGCGCTCCTGGAAGGGCTCCTTCACCTCGTCGCGAAGCGCCATCAGGGCGGCCATGTCGATTTCGTTGAACGTGGTGAGGAGCGCGGCCGTGTTCTGCGCCTCCTTGAGCCGCTCGGCGATGCGGACGCGCATCGGGCTCATCGGAATCGCCTCTTCGCCCCGGGCGTCGGCCGGAACCGGCGTCTCCACGCGATCGAGGGGCGACGCGGCGGCGGTAGGCTTCACGCCCAACGCTCCCACGTTCGCGCCGACGTGCGCGGCGACGTCCTCCTTGAGGAGGCGGCCGCCGGGGCCGGTGGCGCGGACGTCCGTGGCGGCGAGGCCGGCCTCGGCGAGCGCGCGGGCCGCGGCCGGCATGACGCGCGGCGGCGCGGACGATGGAGCGGGCATCGCGGGCGCGGCGGCGGGAGCCGCCGCCGCGGGCTTCGCCGCGGCCACCGGGGCCGCGACCGCCGGAGCCGCCGCCGCGGGCTTCGCCGCGGCCGGAGCCGCCTTCGCGGGGGCCTTCGCCCCGTTCCCGGTCGAAGCTCCCTCCGCGAGCTCCGCGATCAAATCCCCCACCTTCACGATGGCGCCCTTCTTCGCGAGCACCTTCGCGAGCGTTCCCGAAACCGGCGCGGGCAACTCCAGCGTCGCCTTGTCCGACTCGATCTCCACGAGCGCCTCGTCGCGCTCGACGTGATCTCCCTCGGACTTGAGCCAGGCGCCGATCTGCACCTCGGTGATCGATTCACCGACCTCGGGGACTCTCAATTCCACGGACATCGTCGATCCTTTCCTGACGTTCGCCGGAGCGGCGCGCCTAGCCGAGCTTGCGCGGCGAATTGAACGCCGACGCGAGAAGCCGCTCCTGCTCCATCTTGTGGCTGCTGTGCGCGCCCGACGCCGGCGTCGGCGATTCGGGGCGGCTGGCCACGAAGAAGGGATGGCGGCCCAAGAGCGTCGCGCCGAATCGCGCGCGCAGGTAGGGCCACGCTCCCATGTTTTCCGGTTCTTCCTGCACCCACGTCACCGGCGTTCCCGGCTTGAACGGCTCCAGGAAGCCGTCGAGCGAGGCGTCGGCCAGCGGATAGAGCTGTTCCACGCGGAGAATCGCCGTGTCGTCCCGCTCCCGCTCCTTCCGCACCGCGGCCAGCTCGTAATAGAGCTTTCCGCTGCAGAGGAGGACCTGCTTCGTCTTCGCGGGGACCGCCTCGGCGTCGGCGAGGAGACGCTGGAAGCGCCCCTTCGCCAGCTCCTCGATCGGAGAGACGCATTCCGGATTCCGGAGCAGGCTCTTCGGCGTCATGACGATCAAGGGCTTCCGCCAAGGACGGATCACCTGGCGGCGCAGCAGGTGGAAGAGCTGCGCGGGCGTCGACGGATAGGTCACCTGGATGTTGTCGCGCGCGGCCAATTGCAGGAAACGCTCGATCCGGGCGCTCGAGTGCTCCGACCCCTGTCCCTCGAAGCCGTGCGGCAGAAGGAGCGTGAGGCCCGAGAGGCGGCGCCACTTCGCTTCGCCGCTCGCGAGGAACTGGTCGATCAAGGTCTGGGCCACGTTCACGAAGTCGCCGAACTGGGCTTCCCAGGCGACGAGGCCGTCGGGCCACTCGAGGCTGTAGCCGTATTCGAAACCGACCGGCGCCGTCTCGGAGAGGGGCGAATTCGCGATCTCGAAGGGCGCCTGCTTCGGCGAGATGTGCTGGAGCGCGGTGTAGGTCTTGCCGTCCTCCACGTCGTGGAGCACGGCGTGGCGGTGGCTGAACGTGCCGCGCTCGGTGTCCTGGCCGGTGAGCCGCACGCGATAGCCCTGGTCGACGAGCGACGCGAAGGCCGCCGCCTCGGCCGCGGCCCAGTCGAGCGGCTTCTCGCCCTTCGCCATGAGGCGGCGCTGCTCCAGCGCCCGCGCGATCTTCGGATGCGGCTTGAAACCCTCGGGCGTCCGCGCGGTCGTCTCGAGGTATTGCTCCAGCCTCGCGCGCGCGACGCCGGTCTCGGGATCGGGCGCCGAAGCGTCCGCGCCGCCGCGGTAGGGCGCCCACGCGCCGGTTTCGGCATCGGACGGCGGCGCCGGTCTCGTGTCGCGGGCCGCCTTCAGCTCCGCTTCCAGCGCATCGCGCACCGCGCGCGCCATCGCCTGGGCCGCTTCGGGGGTCACGACGCCCTCGGCCGCGAGGCGCTCGCCGTAGAGGAGGTGGATCGGCTTTCGCGCCGCGATCGCTTTGTAGAGCGTCGGCTGCGTGAAGGCCGGTTCGTCCCCTTCGTTGTGCCCGTGACGGCGGTAGCCGTTCAGGTCGATCACCACGTCGCGGCGAAAGACGCGGCGGAACTCCATCGCGGTCCTCACCACGCGGATGACCGCGTCGGGATCCTCTCCGTTCACGTGGAAGATGGGCGACTGGAGGATGCGAGCCACGTCGGAGGCGTAGGGGCTCGAGCGCGCCTCCTCCGGCATCGTGGTGAAGCCGATCTGGTTGTTCACGATGACGTGGAGCGCGCCGCCCGTGTGATAGGCGGCGAGCTGGCTAAGGTTCAGCGTCTCCTGCACCACGCCCTCGCCCGCGAAGGCGGCGTCGCCGTGGATCAGGACCACCGCGCCGCGCTCGCGATTCGCGTCGGCCACGCGATCCTGCTTCGCGCGCATCCGTCCCAGGGCCACCGGGTTCACGAACTCGAGATGGCTCGGATTGAAGCAGAGCGTGAGATGGAGCCGGCGTCCCGACGGCATCTCGCGGTCGTTGGAGTAGCCGAGGTGGTACTTCACGTCGCCGCGCCCGGTCCACATCTCGGGATCGGAGTCGTCGAACTCGTGGAAGATGCGCCGCGCCGGCTTTCCCATGACGTTCGAGAGGACGTTCAGCCGGCCGCGATGCGCCATGCCGATGACGACCTCGCCGACGCCTCCCTGGTCGGCCACGTCGATGGCCGCCTCGAGGAGCGGAATCAGCGATTCGCACCCTTCGACGGAGAACGACTTCGAGCCGATGTACTTCTTCTGGATGAAGTCCTCGAAGACCGCGGCGGCCGTCAGGCGCTCGAGCACGCGACGCCGCTCCTCGGCGGAGAGCGCCTGGCGATATTGCGGCAGCTCGATCCGATCCTGGATCCAGGCGAGGACGAGCGGATCGTGGATGTGGCGGTACTGCCAGCCGATCGTCCCGCAATAGGTGGCGTGAAGACGCGCGAGGAGATCGCGGAGCGTCCCGCCGCGCACGCCGCCGAACTCGACGTCCACCGGACGGTCGAGATCGCCGGGGATGAAGCCGTGGAACGCGGGATCGAGATCGGAGGGCGCCGGACGCGGCGTGCCGAGCGGATCGATGGCGGCGGCCTGATGCCCGCGCGCGCGGAACGTCTGAATGAGCGAGAAGGTGGCGGGCGCGGAGACCGGGCGCTCTCGGTCGGAGAGCGGAGCCTTCGCCGCGGGAGCGCTCTTCGCGGCGCCGGGGCCTTTCCCTTGCGGCGCGCGCGAATCGGCGTCGCCGTCGACGTCGACGATCGAGTTCACGCCCGATCCGTTCCGCCCGCCGCCGCGCGGCGAGCCGTAGAGCGTCCGCTGGGGGAACGAGGGCCTCAGCCGCGGCCGGGCCGCGAAACCATTCGCCTCGCGCATCGACTCGAAGTGCTTCCGCCATTCGGCGGGCACCGAGTTCGGATCGCGAAGGAAGTCGGCGTAGAGGGCCTCCACGAAGGGGAGGCTCATCGGGTTCGGGGAATTGGATGGGTCGTTCATCGGTTCGTACGATCCTTTGGCGGGAGCCGCGCAAGCGGAAATCCCGATGTCGGTGCTGTAGATCGCTTGCGTTCATCGGGTTGCAAGCGAAACCCGTGCCATCGGAGAGGCTCCCCCGAGGACCTGGAACGGTCCCCCTGGAGGGCTTGCTTCCGGAGCGCGGGGGAATCATTCTGCCATGACTCGGCCCGCGGTTCACCAGGATTAGTCGCTTGCGATTTCAGGGGTTCCGGGGGGTGTCCGGCTCCGTCCGGAGGCTCCGTCCGCACTCCTTCGGAGGGTTTGGATGCTTCGATCGATCGATCCGACGACGGGGAAGGCGATCCGGGATTATCCGGAAACGACGCCGGCCGCCATCGGCGCCGCCTTGAGTTTGGCCGACCGCGCGTTCCGCGCGTGGCGGCGGGAGTCGTTCGAGACGCGCGCGGCGGTGCTTCGCCGGGCGGCCGCGCGGCTACGCGAGCGCGCGGCGGAGGACGCGATCCTCATGGCGCTCGAGATGGGGAAGCCGGTGGCGCAGGGACGCGCCGAGGCGGAGAAGTGCGCCTGGACGTGCGACTACTTCGCGGAGCACGCGGCGGCGATGCTCGCGTCCCAGCCGGCGCCGTCGGACGCGTCGCGCTCGTACGTGACGTTTCAGCCGCTCGGCGTCGTGCTCGCGGTGATGCCCTGGAATTTTCCCTACTGGCAGGTCTTCCGTTTCGCGGCGCCCGCGCTGATGGCGGGAAACGCCTGCGTGCTGAAGCACGCGTCGAACGTCTCGGGGTGCGCCCTCGCCATCGAGGCGATCTTCCGCGAAGCGGGACTCCCCGAGGGCCTCTTCACCACGCTCCTCGTGCCCGGCTCCGCGGTGGAGCCGATCGTCGAGATGCCGCTGGTTCGCGCGGTCACGCTCACCGGGAGCGCCCCCGCGGGTCGCGCGGTGGCCGCCGCCGCGGGGCGGGCGCTGAAGAAGACGGTGCTCGAGCTCGGCGGGAGCGATCCCTACGTCATCCTCGAGGACGCCGATCTCGACGCCGCGGCGGCGACCTGCGCGACGTCGCGTCTCATCAACGGAGGCCAGTCGTGCATCGCGGCGAAACGCTTCATCGTCGTCGAGCCGGCGCTCGAGGCGTTCACCGATCGGCTCGTGACCGCGATGAAGGCGAAGCGCTGGGGGAATCCGCTGGCCGAGGGGGCCGACGCGCCCGACCTGGGCCCGATGGCGCGCGCCGACCTCCGCGACGAGCTCCACCACCAGGTGACCGCGAGCGTCGATCGCGGCGCGCGCCTCCTCCTGGGGGGCGCGATACCGGAGGGCCCCGGCGCCTTCTATCCGCCGACCGTGCTCGACCGGGTGCGGCCCGGCATGCCGGCCTACGGCGAGGAGACGTTCGGCCCCGTGGCCGCCATCGTCGCGGCGCGCGACGAAGCCGACGCCGTTCGGATCGCGAACGACACGCCGTTCGGCCTCGGCGCGGCGGTCTTCACGCGCGACCTCGCGCGGGGCGAGCGGATCGCGGCGGCGGAATTCGAGGCGGGCGCCTGCTTCGTGAACGGATTCGTCCGCTCCGACCCGCGGCTCCCCTTCGGCGGCATCAAGGAATCGGGCTACGGGCGGGAGCTATCGAGCTTCGGCATCCACGAGTTCACGAACGTGAAGACGGTCTGGGTGGGGTAGGCGCCCGACGCGATCCGGGCGCCGGCGTCAGCGCGCCGGCGGCGCGTCCGCGATGAGCTCGCGATAGTCCGCCATGGCGGCGTCCACGACGCGGGCGGCGTGGTCGGCGCCGTAGGTCCGCTGCACCTTGATCTGCACCTCGGCGTGCGGCACGAGCTTGTACGTCGAGAAGTAGTGCACCAACCGCTCCACGAGGATCTCCGGCAGGTCGGGAAGCCCCGTCGCCCCGCTCCACATGAAGTCGCCCTCCAGGACCGCGAGGATCTTGTCGTCGGCCTCGCCGCGATCGAGGAGCTGGATGCCGCCGACGACGCGCGCGGGGACGATGACCTCGGAGCGCGCGATGGCGCGCTCGCTCAACACGCAGATGTCGAGCGGATCCCCGTCGCCATGGTCGGCGCCCGGGCAGAGCGCCGCGATCCTCTTCCCGCAATACGTTCGCGGGATGAAGCCGTAGAGAGCCGGCGGCTGCGACGAGGTCCGCTGCGGGCGGTCGACGCGGAGGTAGCCGGTCGCCTTGTCGAGCTCGTACTTGATGAGGTCGAACGGCGTGATCTCGATGTACGAGTTCACGTGGATCGGGGGCTCGCGCCCCGTCTCGAGTCCGTGCCACGGGTGCGGACGCCACTGCGAGAATTCTTTCGGGGTCATGCGCGTTCTCCTGACGGAGTTAGTGTGCGGTTCGAGGGAAGGGGCTCGACGAGCGCGAAGGGTTCCTCGCCATCCTCAGCGATCTCCCGTGACGAGCTTCGTCACGTTCTTTCGCAGATCGTCGTACGCCCCGTTGTCCTGATTGCCGAAGACGATCAGCGTGACGTCGTCGTCCGGGAAGTAGCGGAATTCGAAGTTCACCCCCGGCGCGGTGCCCCCGTGCCCGAACGAGAGGCGGCCGCCCAGGCTCGATTCGAGGAGGAATCCGAGCCCGTAGGCCGACATCGCGCCCTCGAGGGGCGGCTGCGGCGTGGTCATCGCGGCCAGGGCCGCGGGGCTGACGACTCGCCCCGCGACGAGAGCGCGCGCGAAGCGGAGGATGTCGGCGCACGTGGAGAAGCCGCCTCCCGCCGACGTGCCGCGAAGCCCGTGAGGCGCCTCCACCCAGGAGCCCTCGCCGGGAGTCGCGCCGGAATCGGCCGGCGCCCGCGTCAGCGGCCGCGCCAGGTCGGGGACGCTGCCGTCGGCGAGATAGTGGTCGGTCCGGCTCATTCCGAGCGGCGCGTAGATCGTTTCCCGAACGACGTCGTAGTAGTCCTTGCCGGTGATCGTCTCGATGATCCGTCCGAGCAGCAGAAAGCCGGTGTTGCTGTAACGGTGCTCCGAGCCTGGCGCGAAGTAGGAGCCGTTCGCCCGAAACTCGGCGTAGGCGAACGGAACGAATTCCTCGAGCCGCGTGGCGCGCCGCCCGTCGCGCTCGAACGCCTCGGTCAGGTAGTCGCCGAGGCCGGAGCTGTGGGCGAGGAGCTGGCGGATGGTGATCGCCTTCGTCACGTGCGTGTCCGGAAAGTCGGGGAAGAATTCCGAGATCGGCTGGTCGAGCCGGAGCTTTCCCTCCTCGACGAGCCGCATGACGACGAGCGCGGTGAACATCTTGTTCCCGGAGCCGAGATTGAATCGCGTCTCGGCGCGAACGGGGCGGCTTCGGCCGGCGTCCTCGTGGCCGAAGTAGCGCTGGAAGAGAACCGAATCGCCCCGTGCGACGAGCAGCGCGCCCGAGAGGTCGTCCTCCCGAACCAGCTTGTCGACGTAGCCGTTCAGCCAGGCGAGCGCTTCGGGGGAGGCGAGGGCGCTGTTCGGGAGGTAGACCGGCTCGGCGACCTCCGCGATGAAAACGAGCTGCGTCAATCGGTGGGGCGGCTCCGTATCGTACCGGAACTGGAAGTCGCGCCATAACCGCGTGCCGTGCTTGCGCGCGAAGACGTGGAGGGAGCGCCCCGGGGCCTCGCTGTGGTGATACTCGAGCGGCGCGTACTCGTCGTGCAGGCGCTGGAAGAGGGCGACGATCTTCTCCTCCGGCACCACGTGCCGTGTCGACTCCGAGAAGAGATCGAGCGCCGCGCGCTTCCTGGAATCGGCCGACGTGTCGTTGACCGCGGCCACGAACGCCGCGCCCCGGGCGAGGACCGGGTTCGGAACCGATGCGGAGGGCGCGGGCTCGGCGCGAAGAGAGGCGGGCGCAGGCCCGAGGGCCAGGGCCGAGGCGAGCGCCAGCGCCGCGGCGATCCTCACGCCACCAGCGTCGGATCGAGTTTCACGGCGATCGGGGCGTCCGGCGCGGGGGCGGTCATGGGCGAGGCCTGCGAGCGACGAGATCCTTCATCGGCTCCTCCGGGAGAACGGGGCTCTGGGCGCCCGAGCGGCTCTTTCCATCATATACCCGCGAGGGCCATCGCCGGTTCGCGTTCCGTCGGCGCGGCGGCTCCATCGCCCCGCGCCACACTTTTGCCATACGCGGGTGCTAGACTTCACGAGTCATGGGACCGATCGTTCTCATCGTGGAAGACGACGCCAGCATCGCGCGCCTCGTCGCGAAGAATCTCGAGGCGATCGGGATGCGCTGTCATCACGCGCGCGACGGAGCGGGCGCGGTCGACTCGTTCGAGAAGCTGCGCCCCGCGCTCGTGGTCCTCGACCTCGGGCTTCCCGACGTGAGCGGGATCGAGCTGGCGCGCCGATTTCGCGAGCGCGCCGACGTGGCGCTCCTCATGCTCACGGCGCGCTCCGGCGAGAGCGACAAGCTCCTCGGCTTCGAGGTCGGCGCCGACGACTACCTCACCAAGCCCTTCAGCACGATGGAGCTGGTCGCGCGCGTCCGAGCGCTCCTGCGCCGCTCGACGGGCGCCGGGGCGGAGGCGGTGCTGGTCCGGGGCGATCTCACGATCGACCCCTCCCGCCGCGAGGCGTCGCGCGGCGGCGCGTCCATCGAGCTCACCTCCCTGGAATTCGACGCGCTCTACTTCCTCGCCTCGCGCCCGGGACGCGTCTTCAGCCGCGAGGCGCTCATGAATCACGTCTGGGGAATCGACCGAGTCGTCGACGACCGGTCGATCGACAGCCTGATCAGCCGGCTCCGCCGGAAGGTCGAGGCCGACCCCGCGAACCCCGTGCACATCCAGACCGTCTGGGGCGCGGGCTACCGGTTCCACGAAGGGCGCTCGTCGTGAAACGGCCCCGTTCGCCCAGCCTCCTCTGGACCTTCGCCGGCGCGTTCTTCGCGGTGCTCGCCGTGGCGGCGGCGCTCCAGTGGATCGTCGTGTCGGCCGTGATCGCTCCGCTCCGGCGCGAGAATCAGCGGAGCCTGGCGGAACTCGTCACGCGGCGCGCGGCGGCGCGCATCGAGCGGCTTCCGGCCGACGCGCCTCCGTTCGAGATCCGCCGGGCGCTCATGGGATTTCAGCAGCCCGACGGGCCCCAGCTTCTCGTCTATCACGGCGATCGCGGCGAGATGGTGACGTCGCACATGGTGCCACGGCCGGCTCGCGCCGCCCTGGTCCGCTCGATCGGAGAGTGGCCGATTCGCGAGGGCGCCGGGCCGATGGCGCCGCCGCCGGGCATGCGCCCGCCCGACGGATCGCCCGGCGGCGGGCCGATGTTCGACGGACCGCCCCACGGCCACTTCGGCCCGATGGGCGGAGGCGCCTCGCTCCGATTCGAAGTTCTCTGCCGCGACACCATCCCCGGCATCGACGCGCCGCGCGGCGAGGTCGTGGCGCTTCTGGTCGCCGGCCCCGGGCAGCCGCGCTCGCCCTTCGAGCAGCGGCATCTCCTCTTCTTCCTGCCGCTCGCCATCGTCGTGGCCGGCGCCGCGGGGCTCCTTCTCTTCCGCGCGCAGGTCACGCGGCTTCAGGCCCTGGAGGGGCTCGCCACGCGCGTCGCGTCGGGCGACCTCGCGGTGCGGGTCGGCGACGAAAGTCCCGACGAGATCGGGCGGCTCGCGCGGCAGCTCGACCGCATGACGGCGGCCATGGCGGCCGATCGGGAGCGGCTGGAGCGGGTCGACCAGGAGCGCCGGCGGCTCTTCGCCGACATCTCCCACGAACTCGCCACGCCGCTCACCTCGATTCGAGGCTTCGCGGAGACCCTCCTCAATCCCGACGTCAGCGTGAGCGACGCCGAACGGTCCGACTACATGAAGCGCATGCTCGCCGAGTCGGAGAAGCTCGATCTCCTGATTCGCGATCTCCTCGATCTCGCCCGCCTGGAGGGAGGCTCCACGCCGCTCGAGCGGACGAGGCTCGACTGGGCGGCGCTCTGCCGCAACACGGTCGACCGCTTCGAGCCTCGTTTCCGGGCCGAAGGGCTTTCGCTTCGCTGGGGCGGCCCGCTCGAGGAGGCCTGGGTCCTGGGAGACGGGCGCCGTTTGGAGCAGCTGCTCGATAACCTGCTCGAGAACGCGAGGCGCTACGTGCCTCGCGGCGGAAGCGTCGAAGTCTTTCTCGATCGTGCCGGCCCGGACGCCGGCGCGGGTGTGGGCGCTCCCGGGCGCTTCCGCCTCACCGTGCGCGACGACGGCCCGGGCATCGCCCCCGGCGATCTGCCGCACGTCTTCGAGCGCTTCCGCCGGGGCCAGGCCACCGGGGACCAGTCGGGCTCGGGGCTGGGGCTCGCGATCGTGGCCGAAATCGTTCAGCGCCACGACGGTAGCGTGGCCGCCGCCAACCGGGAGCCGCACGGCGCGCTCCTCACGGTCGAACTCCCCGCCGCCTGAGGCGGGATTTTGCCCATCTCCCGTCAAACTTCTGCCACACCTCCCCGCTATCGTTCCTGATGTGAGAACGGGAACGCCGGAGCCCGCTGACGGCCGGCATTAGATCGGAGGACAAACCATGTGGCGATTGCTAGCCGTTGCGCTCCTGTTGATTCCCTTCGGGCCCCAGACGGCGTCGGCTCAGCCGGGACCCGACGGATCGTGCCCGCCGAACTGCTTCATGGGCGCGATGAACGCCGACGATGGCCCGCCGTACGGAATGCACGGCCACGGTCGCGGATTCGGAGCCATGCGCGGCGGCATGATGGGGGGTGGAATGGGGGGCGGGATGATGGGACCCGGCTGGTTCCTGCACGGCGTGCCGACCGAAGGCGCCCTCGCGGAGAAACTCGCGCTCACGGGTGCGCAGCGCGACCGCCTGCAGGAGGTCAAGGATCGCTCGAGTCGTGACATGGTCTCGCTCCAGGCGGAACTCAAGCTCGCGCACCTCGACCTCGAGAAGGCGATCCGGAGCGACGCCAAGACGGCCGATCTCGACGCCGCCGTCGC
>DASTKG010000104.1:0-2470 GCA_035716005.1 Candidatus Eiseniibacteriota bacterium | reverse complement strand
AGCTTCGCGAGGTCGGTCAGCGCCTGGTCGAGGTCGTCGAACGCGACGGGGCGCCCGCCCGCGACAGGAAGCGCTTCGTCGTAGAGCGTGAGCGCCTGACCTCCACCGCGCTTCAGCGCCTTTCGCCGCCGGGCATAGTCGACCAGGATCTCGCGCATGGCCCGGGCGGCCACGCCCAGGAAGTGGGCCCGGTTCTGCCACTGGATTTCTTCCCGCCCGACGAGCCGCAGGTAGGCCTCGTGCGCCAGAGCGGTGGGTTGGAGGGTGTGCTCCGCCCGCTCGTTTCGGAGGTAGCTCGCGGCCAGGCGCTTCAGCTCCCGGTAGACGACCGGCAAGAGCTGATCGAGGGCCCGCTCGTCGCCCTTCGCCAGGCTATTGAGGACCTTCGTAATGTCCTTCGAGTCCAAGTCCCTCCCCCCGGATGGCTGGCCGACTCAATCCTGCGCATGTTCGTAGTCCCTGGCAAGGAAAAGAGTTAGGCCGTCGATTGGGGCGCGATGAGCCGAATCGGGCCGGGAGTGCGCGTTAGAAGGCGCATCCGCTCATCGCCGAGTTCGATAGGGGGTCCCATGCATCGCACGACCAAGTTCGGAATCCTCATGGCCGCCGAGCTCGCGCTCTGCCTCGCCGCGTGCGTGGCCATGGCCTCTCCGTTCGACAAGCTGAAGAAGAAGGTGGAGGAGAAGACCGGGACGAAGGTCGAGCAGAAGGCCGACGAGGCGCTGGGGAATTCGACGGCGAAGCCCGCCGAGACGGCCAAGAGCGGCGAAGCGTCCGAGGGAGCGGGCGAAGCGGCCGGCGAGACGAAGGGGGCCTCCGGGGGGAAGGTCTCTTCGGTCTCGACGAAGTTCGACTTCGTGCCGGGGGACAGCGTGATCCTCGTGGACGACTTCACCCAGGACGAACTGGGCGAGTTTCCCGCCAAGTGGAAATTGAAGTCGGGGACGTTCGAGGTCGCCGAGTCGAACGGAGAGAGGTGGCTTCGCTGCACGAGCGACGACGGCCACATCCGGATGAAGGTGCCCTCCGCGCTCCCGGAGTTCTGGACGCTGGAGTTCGACGCGATCGGCGTCGACGTGGGCGCCTATCTCACGGTCACCGCGGTCGACGAGAAGGAGAACAGCGTCTGGGAGACCATGTATCCCCACAGCGGGAAGAACTTTTCGTTCCGCTGCGGCGACATCTTCTCGTCGACGCCGGTCGAAGGCGTGCCCGTCACCGACCGCCACCACGTCATGTTCATGGCGCGCGGAAACGGCATCAAGTCGTACATGGACCGCGAGCGGCTCGCGAACGTCCCCGACATCTCCGCGTCGGGCGTCCCGACCGAGATCGACTTCCGCTTCTGGGCCCCGGGCATGAAGGTCAAGGTCATGATCGCGAACGTCCGGTTCGCCGAAGGGTGCCGGCCGGCGAAGGAGATGCTCGCGGAGGGGAAGCTCGTGACGTACGGGATTCACTTCGAGAGCGGCTCGGACGTGGTGCAGGCCGACTCGGCGCCGATCCTGCGCCAAGTCGCTTCCTACATGGAGTCGAAGCCCGACGTGAAGCTGAAGATCACGGGGCACACCGACAACGTGGGGAAGCCGGCCGCCAACCTCGATCTCTCGAAGCGCAGGGCGGCGGCCGTCGCCAACGTGCTCTCCACTCAATTCGGCGTGGCCGCGGATCGATTTCAGACCGACGGCCTGGGCGACACGAAGCCGCTCTCCGGTAATGCGAAGCCGGAGGGGCGCGCCATGAATCGCCGCGTCGAGTTCTCGAAGTTCGAGGGGTGAGCGATCGAGGCGACGCGCCGTCGCCGGGTCGAGGAAGACCCGCCGACCGCGTTTACGGAACCCGCGCCCCCACCACCGGCACCATCCAGACCGCGTAGCCCCGCGGGTCGCGGATATTCGCGATCATCTGGTCGAAGTAGGCGCGCGATTCCTCCAAGGTGATCCCCATCGCTTCGGCGCTCACGCCCGCGTAGCCGTCGCGCCACGCGATGAGGATGTCGGCGAAGGTCTCGCGCGGGACGCGCAGCGTGTCGACGGGCAGGTAGTCGATCGTGATTTCCTCGAGGCCGAGGTCCACGAGATGTCCGTAGATGTGCCGGCCGAGGTAGAGGTCGGTCCCCGTGGCGGCACCGAACTTGTCCGGTCCGTTGTGCCAGAAGTCGCGCGGATCGGGCGTGCCCGGGCGCGTGCGGGCGAAGTGGAGCATCCCGTAATCCTCGGCGATGATGTGGAGGCGCCCGCCCCGCTTCGTCACCCGCTTCAGCTCGGCCAGCACCCGTTCTGGGTGCGGAATCGAGTGCATGACGTGGCGGTTCACCGTCAGGTCGTAGGTGCCGTCGGCGGCGCGAAGCTCGTAGACGCTCTGATTCTCGAACGAGAGCCGCGGCGCGAATCGCGCGGCATGGCGCGACCGGGCCAGTTCGAGGCTCTGGTCGAGGATGTCGACTCCGAGGACTGTCGCGCGCGGGAAG
>DASTKG010000103.1:0-3267 GCA_035716005.1 Candidatus Eiseniibacteriota bacterium | reverse complement strand
TCGCCATCGCGGAGACGCTGCACCTTCCGATTCGCTGGGTCGGCGTCGGCGAGGGAATGGACGACCTCATTCCGTTCGACGCGGCGGAGTACGCGAAGGGGCTCGTCGGAGTCTCGTAGCGGCCGCGCGGGCGCGCGCCGCGCCGGGGGCTATTCCCCCCCGAAGCCGACCTGATTCTTCCCGCGATCCTTGGAGGAGCGGAGCGCCATGTTCGCGCGCGTCCAGAGCTCGTGCGCCACCTTGTCGCGCCCGGCGCGATCGAGGCCGCGGGAGCGGTCGACGTGGAGCGGCACGTCGCCGGGGAACATGGCGCCCCCCATGCTCACCGTCACCCGGACCGCGTTCTCGCGGCCGTCCAATCCGGGCACGACGATGGCCAGGTTCTGCGCCTTCACGCGGAGGCGCTCGCAGATCTCGCGCGCCTCCGTCTTCGTCGTCTCGGGGCTCAGGATGAGCGCGAATTCCTCGCCTCCCCAGCGCGCCACCGTGTCGAAGGGGCGGAGGCTCGTGGCGAGCGTCTGGGAGATCTCGCGGAGGACCACGTTGCCGGCCTCGTAGCCGAACGTGTCGTTCACCCGCTTGAAGTCGTCGATGTCGGCGATGACGAGCGCCATGGAGCGCCCTTCGCGATAGGCGCGCGCGATCTCGTGGTCGAGCTGGCGCCCGAAGTAGGGGCGGTTGTAGACGCCCGTCAGCTCGTCGATCATGACGAGCATGCCGAGCTTCTTCAGCGTGTTGAGGAGATCGGTGGCGTGCTCGGCCACCACGGTCAGGATGCCGACGCGCTCGTCCGTGAAGAAAAGGGGCTCCTTGCTCCACGCCTCCAGCACGAAGAGGAAGGGGGAGCCCGGCTCGCCGACGCGCGCCATGGCGACGGATCGGTAGGGGCCCGAATTGCCGCCCGGCTCGTAGGGCGCGATGGCGAGGTGCATGGTGGCGTCCATCGCCTCGGCGTCGACCATCGCGCGCACGAAGCCCTTCTCCGCGAGGTCCTCCACGTAGAGCGGCAGCGCCCGCTTCGCCACCCACGCCTCGGCCAGCGCCCGGTTCCAGGGCTGCCCGTCGCTCACCGGCTGGAGGTAGCGAACGTCCTCCAGCCCGCGCTCGAGGGAGTAGAGGCGCGTCTCGTCGCAGCCGAGCACGTCGCGCGCCGACGCGAGGATCGTGCGCAGGATGTCGCCGACGTCGGTCTGGAGGTACTCCGCGTTCCGTTCGTCGCGGGAGAAGAGTTTCCTCTCCACCGAGATGAGGTGCGACAGGCTCCGGTAGAGGAGCCTGCTCCGCGCGTGCCAGTGCGGGCGCGTCGCTCGTGCCAGTTGGTCCGGCGGGGGCGACGCCGAAGCTGACAACAGAAACGACTCGCCCGACTGGGGCACGCGGTAGCGAACGTACGATTTGCCTTCGCGGAGAAACCGGTCGACGTGCTCGAGGAGGCCGGCCTCGCGCATCCGTTCGGCGAGCTCGAAGGCGAGCTCCTCCCGGCGCGACTCGGTGAGCCCAGAGAGGGTCAGCTCGATCTGGCGCCGGCGGTCGGCGGGGTCCGCCTCGTGCAGCCAGAGCGACGAGAGAAAGGCCGTGCGAATGCGGCTGGGTTCGTTCATTCCCTCGGACTCGGGTGCGGGCGCGCGTTGACTGGGAACGATGCTGTAAGTATACCATGACAGCCCATTCCGCCGCCTCTCCGGCCCGGGGGAGGGACAGCGTAATGCCTTTTTGCAGTTGAACTTCCCGAAAAGGTGTGCTAAAGTCCTGGGCAAGTAGCCGGAGTGCCATCCCACGGAAAGGGTGTGCATGGCCCTCGACCCACTCTCCCCGCAAGCGACACTCCTGGTCCCCGCCTGGATTTCGCGCGGGCCCGAAACGCACGCCCCGGCGTGCCCGTGCCCTCGCTCGATCGACCGCCGCCCGGCGCGCCCCGTCCTTCGCACGCGCGCCTCGGAGACCTGTTCATGAAGACGCACGAACTCGAGGTAATCCCGCCTCGAGCGGACCAAGCAGCAAGCCGGAGACGCGGAGGCAGTCTCATGGTAGGACCACGCGGTAAGCTCCCCTGGATCCTGCGTACGGTCTGTTTGTTCGGCCTCCTGGCAGCGTTCTGGATCGCCACCCCATCTCGCGCGCTCGCGCGTCCGTTCCCGACCGACAGTGGCAATGGTGAGTACGGGGACCCGACCGCGGACGACCAGCCGAGCCCGACGCCCAAGCCGAAGGCGGCATCGGTGGGGAACCAGCTCTCTGCTCAGGGCACGAACCAAACCGCCACGCTCGGTCGCGGCCGCATCGTGACCGTTCGAGTTCCTTGGGAAGTCTACCTGCGGCTCCTGACCCGCTACTGGGTCCGGTAGCCGTTCGTTTCGTCACGAGAGGGTGTTGAGATCCGGGGCGCCTCCGGGCGCCCCGGAATCCTGACCATGCCGGAACCTCGCAAACCTCAAAGCGATTCCGAGGCCGTGATCGCGCGGCTCGAGGATCTCCTCGCGCGGGCCCGATTCTCCGACGCGCTCGACGGGGTCGCCGAGGCCCACGCGGCCAACCCCGCCGGGGAGGAGCTGGAGTCGCCGCTCCTTCTCGTCCGCTGCCGCGCGCTCCTCGGGCTCGGCCGCTGGCGCGAGGTGGCCGAGAGCGCCGAGAAGAAGCTCGAGGAGCTCTACGCGCTTCGCCCCGACGACAAGCGCTCCATCCTCGAGTTCCACATCGCGGCCGGTCGCGCCGCGTGGCGACTGGGACGGCCCCCGCGCGCGGAGGAGCATTTCCGCGCCGCCTACCACATCAGCCGCTGGGATTTCGAGGACACGGCCGGGATGCTCCGCACGCGGAATCTCCTCGGCCTCTGCTTCCTCGGCGCGGGCGAGCTCCATCGCGCGGCCGCCGAATTCGAGCGGGGCCGGAAGGAGGCCTCCGAGGCGGGGCTCTATCACGAAGAGGCCGCCTTCGCCCTGAACGCCAGCATCGCCTCGCTCAAGCTGGGGCGCCTGGCGCGGGCGGAAACCGAGCTCGACCGCGCCCGCCTTCTCTACGGCGAGCGGGGCCACTCGCGGGGCAAGGTCCAGTCGCGCCTCGTCCGCGCGTGGCTCCTTCGCGTGCGCGGCGACCTCCGCGCCGCGGATTGGGAGGCGCGCGGGTCGCTTTCCGAGGCCGAGGAGCATGGCTTCGAGCGCGAGCGCGTGATCGCTCTCGAGTATCTGGGGGAGATCGCTCTCGACCGTCACGACAACCAGGTGGCCATCGAGCGGCTCGACGAGGCGCTGGGACTCGCGGAACGACTCG
>DASTKG010000102.1:0-7616 GCA_035716005.1 Candidatus Eiseniibacteriota bacterium | reverse complement strand
GGCCGCGCGCTTTCCGGCCTCGGCGGCGCGGATGCCCGCCTCCACCTGGCGGAGTTCCTCGCGCGCGGCGAGGCCGCGCTGGACGGCGGCGTCGGCGCCGAGCGGAAGCGGAAGCTCGAACGCGCTGTCGGGAATGGCCTCCACAGGCTGGTCGAGCGGCCGCTTCAGGACGAGATTGAACGCGCGGGACGCGGCCCGGGCCCGCTCGCGAGTCTCGGCGAGCTGCTGCTCCACCTCCGCGCGTTCGGCGCGCGCGCGCTGCACGCCCTCGGGCGTGGCGCTTCCCGCGGCGAGAAGGCGCTCGGCGATCCGTTCGTTCTCGCGCACGAGGTCGAGCGTGGCCTCGAGGATCTCGACCGCTCGCCGCGCGGAGGCCTGCTGGAGGTAGGCGGTCTGCGCGTCGGCCGCCACCTGCCGCGCCGCGGCCTGGAGCTGCGAACGCTGCCCGTCGTGCCGCGCCTGCGCCGCGTTGTAGCTCGCGCGAAGCGGCTCGTTGAAGAGGGGCTGCACCAGGCGCGCGTGCGACTCGTAGTTGTAGGGGAGCGTGAAGTCGACGTTCGTCGGGAATTGATCGGTCCCCGTGAGCTGGTTGAGCGCGGCGTACGCCGGGTTCACCAACGCGCCGAAGTCGGTGGCGTTGTCGAAATGCGACGTCCGCCCCTCGACGTTGATCGAGGGGAGAAGGAGGGCGCGCGCTTCGCGAACTTCCGCCGCGACGCGGCGCTCGGCCATCCGTTCCTGGCCGAGGCCGAGGTTCGCGCGGAGCGCCTCGTCCACGATGGCGGCCAGAGGGTCGGCGCCGTGCGCGGCCGGGACCGCCGCGGCGGTGGAATCGGGGGCGCCCGGCGCGCCGGCTGCCGGCGCCTGAGCGGCCGCGATGCCCGCGGTCGTTGTCACCGTCCAGATCAGGAGAAGAGTCGTCGCTCGGATCAACATGGGCTCCTCACGTAACAGTGTTAAGTCGCACGCCAAAAAAAGAGTCAGGGCCGGGTCGGGGCCTCGGCCGGGTTCTTCAGGAGACCCCGGAGCATCGCGATCATCAATTGGGTCGCCGACGTTCGGAGATCGCACCAGGCGACCCATCCTTCGTGCGATTTCACGATGTGGAGCGAGATCATCCCGTGCACGCCGCCCCAGAGCATCTGCGCCACCTCGTCCGGATTCTTCATCTCCGGGCGGAGGCGTCCGGCTTCGATCGCCTCGCGGCAGGCCTCGCGCAGGAACGCGTAGGCGTCGCGCTCCGGATTGCCGCGCGTCGTGGCGACGTAGTCCTCGTCGAGTTCCGGATCCGGGATGACGGTCATGAACATGAACCGATACTGGCTCGGGTGCTTCTCGGCGAAGTAGAGATACGCCTCGCCGATCGCGAGGATCCGCTCCACCGGATCGGCGGGGACGGCCGACGCGTTGAAGTGCTGCGCGAGTTTCTGGAAGTCCGCCTGGCAGAGTTCGGTCAGGAGGGCGCTCTTGTTCTTGAAGTGGTGGTAGATCGCCGTCGGCGTGAGCTCGATCCGCTCCGCGATGGCGCGCATCGTCACCGACTCGTAGCCCTCGTGCGCGAACATGTCGCGCGCCACGTCGAGAATCTTCTCGCGCGTGTCGTGGAGCTCGTGGGGCCGGCGTTCCTTGGTGGTCATGGGATCCTCGTCCTCGCTGGTGCTGACGTGCTTGCTGTTAGGATCTTACATTAACAATGTTAACCTAACAGCGGTAGGTTGTCAAGGGGAGATGAGGGGAAAATGGGGGAAATTCAGCGCGGCGTTAAGTTGTTGCGGATTAGTTGCTTACAATGATCGGAAGGGGTTTCGCCCCACGGGCGCCGCTATTTGACTCCAATCACGAACGCCATGGACGTCGCCAACGCCGCGACGAGCAGGGCGACGAGGCCGATCTCTTCCAGGCTGGTCGGATCTTCGGCCTCCTTCTCCACGAACTGCTCCGGGGTGACGGGTCCGCCGTAGCCGGCCGGCAGCACGCCCACGGCCCCCTCGCCCTTGGTGACGAAGCCGGTCCGCTCCTTTCCCATCGCGTCCGAGATCTTTCGAATCCGGTCCGCCTCGACGGTCATTTCGGTGCCGTCGGCCATGTGGAGGAGAATCTGCTTCGGGGGGCGCCACGCGGCGAACATCACGGTCCGGGAGGAGTCGCTCTTGAACTCGACGCGAACCATGGGGACGAGGAGGGCGGCGCTGTCGAAAGGCGCGGGCGCGGAGGATTGGAGCGGGAACGATCCGGCGCCCAGCCGCGACTGATACGTCGAGGGTGGCCGGCCGACGGTGCCGTGCTCCTCCAACATGTAGCGGGTTCTGTCGCGCCCGTGGTCGTCCACGATCCGGGCGATCGCCGACGGCTCGAACTTGCGCTCGCTCCCGTCCGGGAGGACGACGAGCAGACCGCTCGGAGGGAACCAGGTCGCGGCGCTCGCCACGAGTCGGGAGCCGTCCTTGGACTCGACGACGATGAAGGCCGACGCGGCGCCGGGCCACGCGACCCCCAAGAACAGTCCTGCCGCGGTGAGCAGTGCGAGGACTCGTGCGGCGGGTCTGTTCACGGTCTGGTGCATGGATTTTCCCACTTCGGAGATTTCTTCACGGCCCCCACGAATTGTTCATGGCAGAAGCAAAGAGACCGACGGCCGTCACGGCTGCGAGAAGGAGCAGCCCTACAGTGCCTCCCGCATCGAACCGATCGAGCCAGAGGTATGTGACATTCATGTTGGCCACGGTCGTATCGGCCGGGACCCGAGCCATCGAGCGGACATTGTAGGGGTTCGTGACCGGCACGAGCTTCGAATACTCGATATGGAGCGAATCTCCTTCGACGCGAGCACGGCCGAAGTCGAGGCGCACCTCCTGGCTCCGTGTCTCGAACCCCGAAACCTTGTCACCCTCCGGCGTTTCGAGCCTGTTGGTAGGCTCGGAAAGGATCGACGCGAGCGGCCGCCGGACCGTATGGGAACATCCAAGGCTTGCCAGGGCCAGAACCACCCCGATCGCGATCCCGATCCGCGAAAGCGTCCTGCGAGCGTTGGGCTGCATGAGGGCCTCCCTTCGTCTGCCTCTATCCATAGAACGGAGGGCCTGGACCAGACCGAACGGCGGCGGGCGGATGTGGGCGGAACCGAGGCGGCATCGAAGAAACGGCGCGCCCCCGAGAAGGGAGCGCGCCGCGCTTGTTCGCGATACCGGGCGCCGATGGAAAGGCCGCGGTCTTACTTCTTCCCGCTCCCCGCGCCCGCGGTGTCGCCCGCTTCTTCCGGCGACGCCACGTACCGCAGATAGGGCGTCACCTTCTTGTGACCGGCGGGATACTTCTTCTGAATGTCCTCCTCCGACATCGCCGCCGGTACGATGACGTCCTCGCCCGGCTGCCAATTCACCGGCGTCGAGACGGTGTGGCGAGCCGTCAGCTGGAGCGAGTCGATCAACCGGAGGACCTCGTGGAAGTTCCGGCCCGTGCTCATCGGATAGCTGATCATCGCCTTGATCTTCTTGTCCGGTCCGATCGCCATCACCGTGCGGACGGTCTGGTTGTCGACGGGCGTGCGCTCGCCGGGCGCGGCGTCGGCCGGCAGCATCCCGTAGAGCTTCGCCACCTTGAGATCGACGTCGGCGATGAGCGGATACTTCACCGGATGGCCCTGCGTCGACTCGATGTCCTTCACCCACGCCCGGTGCTTCTCGATGGGATCGACGCTCAAGCCGATGATGCGGCAGCCGCGCGCTTCGAACTCCGGCAGCATGCCCGCCATGTAGCCGAGTTCCGTCGTGCAGACCGGGGTGAAGTCCTTGGGATGCGAGAAGAGCACGGCCCAGCGATCCCCGATCCACTCGTGGAAGCGGATGGGGCCGGACGTGGTCTCCGCGGTGAAATCGGGCGCGATGTCTCCGATCCGAAGCGACATGGGTGGTCCCCCCTTTGGTTGGTTGGCGATGCGTCGGCGCGGACAATTCTGCCAGCGGAGCGGGGTCGAGACAAGGGGCCGCGCCCACGCGGTCGTAGGCCCCGCGGCGCGTTTCCAAGTATAATTGGGTGCTAGAGATCTGGCAGGGAGCCGCGTTCCCGTCCGTGAGTCGATGGCCTCGGGGTGTCGAACGTGACCGAAAGCGGCAAACCCGAAGAGAATCCGGAATCGCCGAAGGGCCCCGCGGGCGAGAGCCCGCGAACCTGGGATCGGGTCCACGCGCTCTTCCACGAGGCGCTGGACCTCGAGCCCGAGGCGCGCGACGAACTTCTCCGGCGAACCGCCGAAGCCGACCCCGCGCTCGCGGCGCAGGTCCGCTCCCTCCTCGCGTCCCACGAAGAATCGGGCGACTTCCTCGACACCCCCGCCGCCGCGCCCTTCCTCGGCGCCGCCGCCCCGGGCGATCGCATCGGCCCCTACCGCGTCATCGAGGAGATCGGCCGCGGAGGCATGGGCGTCGTCTTCCGCGCCGTCCGCGACGACGAGCACTTCAGCAAGGAAGTCGCGATCAAGCTGATCGAGCCGGGCATGCGCTCGGAGGGAATCCTCAAGCGCTTCCGCGCCGAACGCCAGATCCTGGCGATGCTCGATCACCCCCACATCGCGCGCCTCATCGACGGTGGATCGGCTCCGGACGGGAGTCCCTACCTCGTCATGGAGCACGTGACCGGGAAGCCGCTCCTCCAGTACTGCGACGAGCGAAAACTCGGAGTCGACGAGCGGCTCGAACTCTTCCTCGAGGTCTGCGACGCCGTCCAGTTCGCGCACCAGCGCCTCGTCGTCCACCGCGACCTCAAGTCCGACAACATCCTCGTCATGGACGACGGCTCGCCTCGGCTTCTCGACTTCGGAATCGCCAAGCTGACCTCCCCGGAGGACGAGGGGCGGCCGGTCACGCTCACGGCCCCGATGCAGCGCATGATGACGCCCGACTACGCGAGCCCGGAGCAGGTGCGAGGCGACCCGGTCACGGTCGCGGGGGACGTCTACTCGCTCGGCGTGATCCTCTACGAGCTGATGACCGGAACGCGGCCGCTCCACTTCGCGACGCGCACGCCCGAGGAGATCGCGCGAGTGGTCGCGCAGGAAGAGCCGGCCCTCCCGAGCTCGGCCGTCGCCCGCGCGAAGACGACGGAGACGGCCGCCCTGAGGAAGGCGACGACGAGGGCCCTTCGCCGCCGGCTCTCCGGCGACCTCGACTACATCATTCTCAAGTCGCTGGAGAAGGATCTTTCTCGGCGCTACGCGACCGTCGACCAGTTCGCGCGCGACCTTCGACGCTACCGAGAGGGGCGCCCCGTCCTCGCTCGCGGGCGGACGACGGCTTACCTTCTCTCGCGCCTGGTTCGCCGTCATCGCGTGGCGGTCATCACGGGCGGACTCGTCGCCGCCTCCCTTGTGGCCGGCCTGGTCGCCACGGCCTGGCAGGCGCGCGTGGCCGGCCTCGAGAGGGACCGGGCGAAGCGCCGATTCGAGGAGGTTCGCGCGCTGGCTCACGCCGTGGTCTTCGACATCCACGACGCGATCGTGAACCTCCCCGGATCGACGAAGGCGCGCGAGACGCTGGTCTTCCACGCCCTTCGGTATCTCGACAGCCTGAGCAAGGAGGCGAGCGGGGACTATTCGCTGCAGCACGAGCTGGCCGTGGCCTACGGCAAGATCGGCGACGTGCAGGGGCGTCCCATGTTTCCGAATCTGGGGCGCTCGGCGGACGCGCTCCGAAGCTACGAGCGATCCCTGGCGCTGCTCCAGTCCGCGGCGGCGGCCTGCCCCGACTCCCTCGACTTCTCCCGGGATCTCGTCGTCACGATGCAACGGCTGGGAGACCTCCTGGGGCGGATGGGGAAGCCCGACGAGGCGATGAAGATGGAGTCGGACGCGAAGCGCCGCGTTCTGGCCGAGCGGGCCCGCCATCCCGAGAACGTTCTCCTTCAGGGCGACTTCCTCGTGGCGTGCGACCGACTGAGCGATCTGAAGTTCGCCGCGGGGGACACGCTCGGGGCGGTGAAGGAGTTGAAAGAAAGCTTGAGCGTGGTCGAGCCGATCTACTTCAAGGATCCCCAGGACCCCGGGGGCCGTCGAGGGATCATGGTCGCTTCCGCCAAGCTGGCCAATCTCCTGGCGAAGATCGGCGAGCGGGACAGCGCGGCCACGTATTATCGCCGGGCCGAGGCGCTCGCGGTCGAGGCCGCCGCTTCGCTCCCGAACAACACCGAGGCAAGCCGGGACCTCGGCATCGTCTACGGCATGCGCGCCCTCTTCATGGCCGACGGCGGCGACATCGATTCGGCGCTCGTCGCCTACGCGCGGGGGATGAGAATCGCGGAGGACCTCGCCGCGGCGGACACGAGCGACGTCCTCCAGAAGGCCGACGTGGCCCACGGCCACTTCGAGATGGGGACCCTCCTGATGAAGGCGCGCCGCTACCAGGAGGCGGAAGCTCGGTCGAGCGAATCCTACCGTCGCTATGGCGGGCTCGCGGCCAGGGACAGCGGCAACGCGGAAACTCGAATGTTCATGGCGCGGGCGAGCCGTCAGGCGGGCGAGGCCTGCCAAGCTCTCGCCACTCGATCCGGGACGCCCGCGGAGCGTCTGCGATGGCGGTCGAAGGGTCTGGAGTGGTTCGAGAGGAGCCGCAGCCTCTACCGGGCGCTCGGAGTCGCCGGGGCGCTGAACGGCCATGAGGTCAACGCCGAGGCCGAGGTGTCGCGACTTCTGGAGACGCTTCGAGAGACGTCGTGACGCGGGAAGATCGAAGACTCGGCCGGTCGACTCAGGGGCCGGCGGCGTCGGACCCGGTCAACTCGCGATAGAGCCAGGCCCGAGCCGTGGCCCAGTCCCGCTTGACGGTCACGGGCGAAACGCCCAGGACCTCTCCCGTCTCCTCGATCGTCAACCCGCCGAAATAGCGAAGCTCCACGACGCGCGCCTGCCGGTCGCTCAGCTTCGCGAGGTCGACCAGCGCCTGGTCGAGATCGTCGAAGGCGATCGGGCGCCCCCCCGCGACGAGGCCTTCGTCGAAGACGGTGACCGGTTGCCCGCCGCCCCGCTTCTGCGCCTTTCGCCGCCGCGCGTAGTCGACCAGGATCTCGCGCATGGCCCGGGCCGCCACGCCCAGGAAATGGGCCCGGTTCTGCCACTGGATCTCGTCCCGCCCGACGAGGCGCAGGTAGGCCTCGTGCGCCAGGGCGGTGGGCTGGAGGGTGTGCTCCGCCCGCTCGTTTCGGAGGTAGCTCGCGGCCAGGCGCTTCAGCTCCCGGTAGACGACCGGCAGCAGGCGATCGAGGGCTCGCTCGTCGCCCTTCGCCAGGCTGTTGAGGACCTTCGTGATGTCCTTCGAGTCCAAGTCCCTCCCCCCGGATGGTTGGCTGACTCAATCCTGCGCATGTTCCTAGGTCCTGGCAAGGGAAAGAGTTAGGCCGCCGGCCGGGCGGAATGAGCCGGATCGGGCCGGGAGCGCGCATTAGAGGGTGCATCCGCTCGTCACCGAGTTCGATAGGGGGCCCCATGCGCCGCACGACGAAGTTCGGAATCCTCATGGCCGCCGAGCTCGCGCTCTGCCTCGCCGCGTGCGTGGCCATGGCCTCTCCGTTCGACAAGCTGAAGAAGAAGGTGGAGGAGAAGACCGGGACGAAGGTCGAGCAGAAGGCCG
>DASTKG010000101.1:0-16359 GCA_035716005.1 Candidatus Eiseniibacteriota bacterium | reverse complement strand
GGGATTCGTCATGGCGAATTTCGTCGAGCGGATGGTCGGCGCGGCCAGACTGAGCGTGCCGATCTACGAGGAGATCGAAGCCGACACCGAGTACACGATCCCGGCCCTCGGCGTCGTGGTGCTCGCCGCCATCGCCACGGGAATCGGCGGGGCCCACCTCGGGACGCAGGGCTTCTTCCTGCTCCTCGTCTCGTCCCTCTTCGGCTGGGTCTTCTGGGCCTTCATGACCTGGATCATCGGCACGAAGTTCCTCGCCGCGCCCGAGACGAAGTCCGACATGGGCGAGCTCCTGCGCACGATGGGCTTCGCGCAGTCCCCGGGGATCCTTCGCTGCCTCGGCATCGTTCCCGTGGTGGGGCGATTCGTCGACTTCGCGATCTGGATCTGGCTCCTCGTCGCGATGGTCGTCGCCGTGCGCCAGGCGCTCGACTACAAGAGCACGGGCCGCGCCGTCGCCGTCTGCGTGATCGGCTGGGTGATCAACGCGGCCATCTGGCTCTTCGCGCTCTCGATCATCGGAATCGGAGGCTTCGCCGCCTCGGGCGGGGGACCCTAGGAGCGGAGACTAGTACCGGGCCTCGAGCGCCATGCGGGCGAGCCATCCCGTCCGCGTGGCGCCCTCCTCGTGGTTCACGTTCGCGACGCGCCGGTAGCCGAGGCCCGCGCTCACGTCGAACTGGTCGCGCGGCATCCATCGCAGATCGCCCCAGAACTCGCGGCGCTCCTGCACCACGCCGTAGAGTCCCGCGTTCGACACGGGCCCCATGTCGGGAGTCCACGACTCGCCCAGGTAGCCCTCGCCCTGATTCGTGAACTCGCCGCTCCAGCGCGCCTGCCAGTCCCGCGAAAGATCGAAGCCCACCTCCATCCAGACCGTCTCGACGTCCGGGCCGAGCGTGAAGCCGAGCGGGCGATCCCGGTGGATGAAGTTCTCGCCGTAGTAGGTCGCGTAGGTGAACCGGCGAACGCGCGTGTACTCGGCCTGGACGTGGGCCGTGTGCGTGCCGAAGGGGCGGTCGCTTCGGAGCCCGAGCTGATACGCGAGCCGATCGGGCATCTCCTCGTTCTCGGTGGCCAGATCGTCGATCAGGAGCTCTCCGTAGAGCGAGAGCGCGGGGCTCACGCGCGCCACCGCGTCGAGCGAGGCCATGACGTTCGAGCGCTCCATGGCGCGGACCGAGTCGGTCGAGGCGTCGCGGACGTGGATTCGTTCCACGATGGTGTAGGGAAGGAGGCCGATCCCATACAGGAGGTCGATCCCTTCGCCGTTGTATCGGACCGCTTCGGCGAGGCCGATGGTGAGGCGGGGCGTGACGAGGGCCTCCACGCGGTGCGCGGCGAAATACCGGCCGTCGGCCTTCGAGAGGACGCCCGAGAAGGCGGTCGCGGTCACGCGCCCGCCGAACGATCCTCCGTACTGGAAGAAGGTGAGGGGGCCCGCCGCGTCGGAGAAGAGAAGGGTGCCGCGACGTCCCGGGCCCCAGCGGAATTGATCGTAGCCGGCCGCCATCGCGATCGGCCCGGTCCGCGCCGTGATCTCCGCGCGCATGACGGCCATTTCGAGATCCGAATGGAGGGCGATGGCGTCGATGAACTCGCGCTGGCTCCGGATGCGCGTGACGCCCAGCTCCTCGTAGGCCGCGAAGGTTCGCGAGAGCTGGAAGGAGCCGCGCGCGGTCACGGACGACTCGTCGCGAAGCCGGAACTCCGCTCCCTCGCGATCGGGGTCGTAGTCGCCGCGAAGGTGCGTCGCCAGCGAGACCCGGGCGCGCTGCTCCCCCGGGCCGGTGTCGAGGAGGAGGCGCGACTCGGGGCGCTCGGGAGGCGCGCCGAGATCGGTCAGCTCGCGCGCGAGTTCGCGCTCGAGTCTCTGGTAATGGAGATTCTCGGCGATCGCCGCGTCGCGCCTGCGGGCGCGGAGGAGCGCCGCCGCGACGTCGACGCGGGCCAGGGGCCGCGTGTAGATGTTCAGCGAATCGAGGAGTCCCTGGCCCGCGAGCGTCTCGATTTCGTCGTACGCGGCGTGGCGAACGGGGAGATACTCGATCGGGAGGGCCGGGGCGGACGTCGGGACGATCGGCGCCGCCGCCAGGACGACGGCGGCGAACGCGAGGGCGCGGAGCATGGCGCGCATCGTACCGGGGGGTGGCCCGGGCGTCAAATGGACCCGGGGGGTGTGCCGAAGGGTTCACAGGGTGTCATGCGCGGCAGCATTCGGCGGACCGTCTGTCGGGTGCCGTTGCCCGTAACTCTATATTTCGCATAAGAATTGTGGCTGGCACGGCGGCTGCACTGGAGCCGTGACGTGATCGTGCGCAACAACTCTCCAGCCAACGGAGGAATCGCCATGCAGCTTCGGTCGCTGTTACGAAAGACGTCGTGGACCCTGGCCACCGCCGTCGGCGCGGGAGTCCTCGCCGGCTTCGGCGCGGCGAGCGGGGCCGCCCAGGCGTCGGCGCTCGACATCCGGCACGATTCGTACGCGTCCACGCCGATCGCCGCCACGACCTACGTCCGGAACGATCTCCGCTCGAGCTACGCATCCTCGCGCCGTCCCGTCCGCCACCGCATCGAGCGCTATGAACCGAGCACTCCCAAATCGTTCCTGACGCTCGGAGGCGGCCTCTTCGAGCCGTCCAATCAGCCGGGGAACGGAATGTTCCTGAGCGGCACGCTCGGCACCGAAGTCGCGCCGCCGCTCGACCTCGGCTTCGCGTTCCAGTGGTATCACCGCTCGACCGGCGGCAGCTCGTACATCACGACCTCCACCGATCCCGCCGGGAACACGGTGAACACCGTGGTCGAGGCGGACCAGGTCGATACCGATCTTCTGCCGCTCATGGGCTTCTTCCGTCTGAAGATCCCGAACGCGGCGATTCAGCCCTATGTCGGCGCGGGCGCGGGGTGGGAATGGATGACGGTGGAGGGGATCGACGACCAGGGCTATCCGTTCCACAACGACTACGACGGATTCGGCGCGCAGTTCTTCGGCGGCATGAATCTGAAGCTCGGGTCGGGCGTCGCCTTCTACGGTGAGGCGCTCTACAACCTCAGCACCGTCTCGGCCGAGTTCTTCGATCCGTACTACGGCGTCAATCTCCGAGACGAGATCGACATGGACGGCATCGCCGCGCACGGCGGCCTTCGCTTCCGGTTCTAGTTGTCGCGCGCCACGCGCTTGGGTAGGCTCCATGGGCGAAAGGCCCAGGAGCCTACTCGGCGTAGGGAACGACTCGTTCAAGGAGGAGCAGACGATATGACGCAATCGACGTTGCGGCGGGCCGGCATCGGTTCCGTCATCGCCCTGGCGGCCGCGGTCGCCTTCACCGGTCACGCGTTCGCCCAGCAGTCGCAGCCGGCGCAGAGCGAGGCCGGTCTCGGCATCAAGGGAATCGGCGTTCGGCTCGGACTCGTCGATCCCGAGGACGCCAGCTCCGCGCTCATGTACGGCGTCCATGTCGATGCCGGCCAGCTGGTGAAGGGCGTCCATCTCATTCCCTCGGTGGAATACTGGAACGTCGGGACCGACCTCGGCGGCTATCACGCCGACGTCAACGATCTCGCGATCCGTCTCGGCGTGAACTTCGATTTCCCGCTTCAAGGCCAGCGCTTCACGCCCTATCTCGGGGGAGCCTTCGGATATCACCATGTGAAGAGCGAGACCAACGCGCCGTTGGCGCCCGGCGCCGCCGACCCGAACTTCAGCGACGACAAGTTCGGCTTCGACGTGCAGGGCGGCGCGAGGAACCAGTTCACGCCGAATCTCTCCATGTTCGGCGAACTCGGCTACTCGTTCGTGTCGGACGCCAGTCAGCTTCGGCTTCTCGGCGGCCTGACCTACCACTTCGTCTACTAGCATCGGGCGCGATCCCGGAGGAGGATCCATGATCCGCAATCGTGCACTGCCGACGCTGGCGCTCGGGCTCGTCCTGGCGTTCGGCCTGTCGGCCTGCCAGAAGTCGCAGGAGTCCCAGCTGTCGTCCACCGACGAGAACCCGGCGACCCTGTCGGAGACGCCGGCCGCCCCTGAAACGACGGCCGCCACGGCCGAGCCGGCCCCGGCGGTGACGCCGGCCGCGCCCGTCAAGACCACGACCAAGACGACGACGAAGAAGACGACCGCGACGACCGCGGCCGCGGCGTCGAACAGCGTCACGCTTCCGGCGGGAGCCGAATTCGAGGTCGCCCTCACGACGCCGGTCGACACGCGGACGTCCAACGTCGGCGACAAGGTCGAGGGGACGCTCGTGGCTCCTCTCCTGGCCGACGGCCACACCATCGCCGAGACGGGCGCCCTCCTCCGCGGCGAGATCGTCGAGCTCACGCGCGCGAGCCGCGCCAAGTCGGAGGAGGATCGGGCGTCGGTGAAGTTCGTGTTCACCTCGATCCAGACCGTCGACGGCGAGAAGACGCTCGCCGCGACCGTGACGAACAGCGAAGGGAAGATGGTCGCGAAGAGCACCAGCACGCGCGACAAGCTCCTCATCGGCGGCGGCGCCGTCGCCGGCGCCATCATCGGCAAGGTGGCGGGCAAGGATACCAAGAGCACGATCCTGGGCGCCGTGGGCGGCGCGGTGCTCGGCACCGGCGTGGTCCTGGCGGCGAAGGGGTACGAGCTCGAGGTCCCCGCGGGGAGCAAGGTCAGCCTCCGCTCCGAGGCCCCCATCACCATCGTTTCCAAGTAGCGCGGCGGGGCGCGGATGCCCTTCACGACCGGCCACCCGCTCCTCGACATCGTCGCGCGCTGTCTCGTCGTCTTCCTGACGCTCCTCGTGGGGCTTCGCCTCACGGGGAAGCGTCAGGTGGGACAGCTCACTCCCTTCGATCTTCTCCTCCTTCTCCTCCTCGCCAACGCCGTCCAGAACGCCATGGTCGGACCCGACACGTCGCTCGTCGGCGGACTGGTCGCGGCCGCCACGCTCTTCGGCGTGAACGCGGTCGTCGCGCGCGTCGCCCGCTCGAGCGGCAGGGCCGCGCGGATCCTGGAAGGGACGCCGACGCTCCTCATTCGAAACGGCGACATTCTCGAAGGAAATCTCTCGGGCGAGGGGATCACTCGGGCCGATCTCCTCCGCGCGCTTCGCGAGCACGGCGTCGACGATCCCGCCCTCGTCCGATCGGCCATCCTCGAGGTGGACGGCTCCATCAGCGTCCTGCGCACGGACGAGATGCCCGCCGTGCCGAAACCGCATCACCGCATCCGGGGCCTCAGCCGAAACACCCAGTAGCGCCCGCGCCACCTCCCGCTTGACCTCGCCCCATGGCGGGGGGATACTCCGCACGACCTTTGCCGCCCCTATCCCTTGAATCTAGGAGCACTTGGATGGATGCCACCTACTCCCTTCTCAAGGAACTCTGCGAAGCGTTCGGCCCTCCGGGACACGAATCCGAAATCGCCGGCATCATGAAGAAGCACCTGAAGGGCCTCGGCGAAATCTCGATGGACGGCCTCGGCTCGGTCGTCTGCAAGAAGCGCGGGAGCGCCGACGACCCCCGGATCATGGTCGCGGGCCATCTCGACGAAGTCGGCTTCATGGTGAAGGGGATCACCGCGGAAGGCTTCATCAAGTTCCTCCCGATGGGCGGATGGTGGGGCCACGTGGTGCTGGCGCAGCGCGTCCGCATCCGCACGAAGAAGGGCGACGTCATCGGCGTCGTCGGCTCGAAGCCGCCGCACGAATTGAAGGACGAGGAGCGCCGCAAGGTGCTCGACCTGGCCGACATGTTCATCGACGTCGGCGCCACGTCCTACTTCGACGTGAAGAAGAAGCTCGGCATCCGCGCGGGCGACGTGATCGTCCCGGAGTCGCCGTTCCAGGCGATGTCGAACGAACGGCTCTACCTCGGCAAGGCGATCGACAATCGCTACGGCTGCGCGGTGGTCGTCGACACCCTCAAGAAGCTGGCGAAGACGCCGCACCCGAACACGTTCTACGGCGTGGCGACGACGATGGAGGAAGTGGGTCTCCGCGGCGCGACGACGAGCGTGGCGGCGGTGAAGCCCGACGTGGCCATCGCGGTCGACGTCGGCATCGCCCACGACACGCCCGGCACGACGGGCGAGGGCGACGAGAAGCTGGGCGCGGGCGTCGGCATTCTCGTCTACGACGCGACGCTCATTCCGAACCGGAAGCTCCGCGACCTCGCGATCGAGACGTGCGAGAAGGAGAAGATTCCCTACCACCTCGGCACGGTGGAGCGCGGCGGCACCGACGCGGGCCGCTTCAGCATCTACAACACCGGCGTTCCGTCGCTCGTGATCTTCATCCCGACTCGCTACATCCACAGCCACGCGACGATCATGGACCGGAAGGATTACGACGCTTCGGTGAAGTTGATCGCGGCGCTCGCGAAGCGGCTCGACAAGAAGACGGTCGCGTCGCTGTAGTCGAGGGCGTCGGGGACGACGGAGGATCGGATGAGCCAGGGTCCGAAGTTCATGGCGGAACTCATCGGCACGTTCGGGCTGATCTTCTTCGGCGCGGGCGCGGTCCTGCAGCAGAACGTCACGCAGGCCGTGGGGATCACGGGCATCGCCGTGGCGCACGGCCTCGCCATCCTCGTCGGGATCTACGCGCTCGGCGCGACCTCGGGCGGGCATTTCAATCCCTGCGTCACCTTCGGCATGGCCATGACGCGGCGCATCTCCTGGGGCGACGCGGTCAGCTACTGGATCGCGCAGCTCGCCGGGGCGGCCATCGCCGCCTGGCTCCTCTCGCTCGCCTATCCCACCGGCGCGTCCGACGTCCATCTCGGCGCGCCCGCGCTCGGGGCCTCCATCGGCCCGATGCTCGGCATGGCGCTCGAGGCCGTCATGGCGTTCCTGCTCGTCCTGGTCGTCTTCGGCTCGTCGGTCGATCCGCGCGCTCCGAAGGGCTTCGCGGGGCTCGCCATCGGACTCGCGTACACGGCGAACATGCTCGTCGGGGCGAGCCTCACCGGAGCGGCCTTCAATCCCGCGCGCGCGTTCGGCCCGGCCCTGATCGCCGGCGCCTGGCAGGATCACTGGATCTACTGGGTCGGCCCGATGTCGGGCGCCGCGGTGGCAGCCGTGCTCTACGACCGATTCTTCCTATCGCGCGCCTGATCCCGCGGCGCGCGGGATTCCGAGCGTGACGGACCCGCGGCAACGACAACTCGAGCGTGATCTGGCTCCACTCCTGGAGGGAGACCTCCGGACGGATCCCGTCACGCTCGCGCTCTTCTCCACCGCGGCCTGCATCTTCCGGCGGAAGCCCCTGGCGGTCGCGGCGCCGCGCGGCGCGGCGGACGTCTCGACGATCCTCGCCTACGCCCATGCCCACGGCGTGCCGGTGACGCCGCGCGGAGGCGGCTCGAGCCTCTGCGGCCAGGCCCTCGGCCCCGGCATCGTTCTCGACTTCTCGACCTATCTCCATCGCGTGCTCGAGGTCGATCCCGCCCGGCGCCGCGTCCGGATGGAGCCGGGCGCGATTCACACGCGCGTGCAGCGGGCCGCGGCGCCGCACGGGCTCCGTCTCGGGCCCGATCCCTCCTCGGGCGACTTCTGCACCATCGGCGGAAACGTCGGCACGAACGCGGCGGGCGCGCACTCGCTGCGCCACGGCGCCACGAAGGAGCACGTCGTGGGGCTCACCGTGGCCCTCCACGACGGAACCGTGGTGGCGCTCGGCGAAGGGACGGAGGCGCGCTCGGGCGCGGCCGGGCGAGGGCCCCAGGGGGACGCGACGTGGCGCGCCATGGAGGCCGAGCTGACGGCGCTCCTCCGCGACGGCGCCCCGGCCTTCGAGCCGGAGCGGCCGCGAGCGAACAAGAACTCCTCGGGGTACGACCTCTGGGGCGCGTGGGCCGCCGGCGACGCCGTCTCCTCCATCGCGCCGCGCTTCGATCCGCTCCGGCTCCTCGTCGGAAGCGAAGGAACGCTCGGCGTCGTGACCGAGGTGGCGATGCGCCTCGTGCCGCGGCCCGCCGCGACGTCCGTGGCGCTCCTCTTCTTCGAATCGTGGGACGAGGCGTCGGAGGCCGTGCTGGAGGCGCGCCGTCTCGGCGCGTCGGCCGTCGAGGCGATGGACTACACCTTCCTCGCCTTCGTGCGCGCCGACCGGCCCGACCTGCGCGACCTCGTCCCCGAACGGTTCGAGGCGGGGCTCCTGGTCGAGTTCGAGGGGGAGACGGAGGGCGAGGCGCGCGCCGGACTGGCGGGACTGGAGGAGTGGGTGGCGGCGCGGCGCGGACGGGTGCTCGACTTCCGCGCGGCCCGAAGCGCGGCCGAACGCCAGGCGCTCTGGAGCGTGCGGCGGGCGGCGCTGCCTCTCGTCTATCGCGCGTCGCCGGTCGAGAAGCCGATGAACTTCATCGACGACACGGCGGTTCCGGCGGAATCGCTGGGCGCCTACATCGGAGGACTTCGCGCCATCTTCGCGCGCCACGGCACGCGCTACGTGATCTTCGGCCACGCGGGGAACGGCAACGTCCACGTGACGCCGCTCATGGATCCGCACGAGGCCACGTTCGCGGCCCGCATGGCCGCGATGACCGAGGAGGCTTACGAGCTGACCTGGCGCCTCGGCGGAACGATGAGCGGCGAGCACGGCGACGGAATCCTCCGCGCCCCCTACCTTCGCCGCCAGTACCCGCGCTCCTACGAGACGATGGCGGCGGTGAAGCGCGCGATGGACCCGGCGGGCATCCTGAACCCCGGAAACGTCATCTCCGACGCCGCCACCTTCCCGGAGGAGCACCTCCGCTTCACCAACGCGTTCGTGACGACCGGAACGGTCTTCGACGAGCCCGACTATCGCGCGATGGTGGAGCACTGCCACGGCTGCGGCACCTGCCGCGACTACTGTCCCGTCGGGAGCACGACGCTGCGCGAGCCGCACACCGCGCGCGCGAAATCGGTCCTCCTTCTGGAAATCCTCCGCGGCGAGATTCCGGCGGAGGCTCTTCGCACGAAGCCGGTGAAGGAAGTCATGGACTCGTGCTTCAACTGCAAGCTGTGCCTCACCGCCTGCCCGAGCCAGGTCGACATTCCCTCGCTCGCGGTGGCCGCGCGCCGGGTCTTCGTCGAGGAGCACGGGATGCCGCTCCGGAACTGGATCCTGGGGAAGAGCGAGGCGGTCTCGAAGGTAGCCACCCTCGTCCCGGCGCTCGCGAATCTCGCGGTCGGGACGTCGCCGGAGCGGGCCGCGCGGGAGAACGTGGGAAGGATCGCGGGACGCCTCGACCTTCCGCGCTTTCGCCGCGCCTTCAAGACGGGGGACGAGGCGTCGAAGCGGGCGCTGGCTCTCCCGCTCGCGCAGGCGGCGCAGGCCGGCCCCGTCCACGCGCGCCTCGGCGTCCTCCCGCCTCGCGACGTGAAGGTCACGAAGAAGGTGGCCTACTTCGCCGGCTGCTTCGCCCGCTTCCACGATCCCGAGGGGGAGGCCGAAGCGACCGTGAAGGTGCTGGAGGCGAACGGCGTCGAGGTGGTGGTGCCGGAGCAGCGCTGCTGCGGGATCGCCCTCGTCACGATGGGGGCGGAACGGGCCATCCTGGACGACGCGCGGCGAAACGTCGCGACGCTCGCCCCGCTGGTCGAGCGCGGCTTCACGATCGTGGCGAGCGCTCCGTCGTGCGGGCTGGCTCTCATCGAGGACTACCCGCGCCTCCTCGGCACCGACGAGGCGCGCCGCGTCGCGGCCATGACGCTCGACGTGCATCAGTATCTCTGGAAGCTCCACGAGCGCGGGGAGCTTCGCACCGACTTCCGCCCGACGCCGATGACGGTCGTCTACCATCAGGCGTGCCACGCGGTGGCGCAGGGGATCGACGAGGAGCCGGTCCGCCTCCTTCGCCTCGTTCCGGGCGTGGAGGTGAGGCCGATCGACGACTCGTGCTGCGGCATCGCGGGGACGTACGGCATGCGCGCCGAGAACTACGACCGGGCCCAGGCGATCGGCGAGCCGCTCTTCACCGAAATCGAACGGGCCGCGCCGGACGCCGTGCTGACCGGCTGCGGAACGTGCAACATCCAGATCGCGAACGGGCTGAAGCGGCCGGTCGTCCACCCCATGGCGATCCTGAGACGCGCGTACGGACTCTGACGGCGCGGGGGCGCCAGGAGGAACCACATGTTCGGACTCGAGCTTCATCCGGCCGTGATCCACTTCCCGATCGCGCTCGGCGTGGTCGGCGCGCTCGCCGCGATCGTCTATCTCTTCCTGCGCAAGGAGTGGCTCCGCTGGTTCGCCCCGATTCTGCTGTCGATGGCGCTCCTCGGCGCGGTGGCGGGCTACTTCAGCGGGCAGAGCGCGGAGGATCGCGCGGAGGCGCTGAAGGTGCCCGAGGCCGCCATCGAGGAGCACGAGGAGTCGGCCATCTGGGCCATGGGACTCATCGGGCTCGCGGCGCTCCTCTCCTGGGCCACGCATGCGCGGCGGCGGGGCGAGTGGGTCTCCGCCCTGATCGCCGCCGTCGCCGCGGCGGCGGTGCTCCGCACGGGGCATCTCGGCGGAATCCTCGTCTTCGTCCACGGCGCGGGGCACGTGAAGGCGTCCGCGGTCTCGGGCGCGGTTCCGGGCGCGGGCGCGGGCGAGAGCGGGGAGAAGGGCGAGAAGGGCGGCGGTGATCGCGACTGAGTCGGGTTCCGGATCCGTGGCGCCTCGCCACGTCGTCGTGGTCGGCTCCGGCGTCGTCGGGCTCTCCTGCGCGCAGTCGCTCCTCGAGCGCGGCATCCGCGTCACGGTGGTGGAGCGGGGCGGGCCCGACCGCGACTCCTGCTCGCTCGGGAACGCTGGCTACGTCTCGCCGAGCCACGTCTTCCCGCTCGCGTCGCCCGGCATCGTGAAGAAGGCGCTCGGGTGGATGAGCGACCCCGAGAGCCCGTTCTACGTCCATCCGCGTCTCGATCCCGACTTTCTCGCCTGGGCGTGGCGCTTCTGGCGCTCGGCCACGCCGGCCCGAGCCCGCGCGGCGGGCCCCACCATCATCGCCCTCACCATGCAGAGCCGCGCGCTCTTCGTCGAGATGGCGGCGCGGGCCGGGAACGACTTCGAGCTCGTCACCGAGGGGAGCCTGAACCTCGTCCGGACGGAGAAGGGCCTGGCCGAGGAGGCGCGGGTCGCGGAGCGCGCGCGCGAGCTGGGGCAGCCGGCGGAGGTGCTCGACGCGAAGGGCGTCGCGGCGCTCGAGCCCGATCTCACGCTCGACATCGTCGGGGGCGTCCACTACCCGCTCGACGCCCACGTCACGCCGCAGAAATTCGTCGCCACGCTCGAGCGGTTCGTGCGCGAGGCGGGAGCCGCCTTCGCCTGGAACGCCGAGATTCGCGGCTGGCGTCGCGAGGGGCGGCGGCTGCGCGCCGCCCTCACCGCGCAGGGAGAGATCGAGGCCGACGCCTTCGTGCTGGCGGCCGGCTCCTGGACGGGACTCCTCGCGAAGGGGCTCGGCGTCTCCCTGCCGCTCCAGCCGGGGAAGGGCTACAGCATGACGATCCCGCGTCCTCGCGAGCGGATGCGGCGCTCGGTCCTCCTCCACGAAGCCCGCGTGGCGCTCACGCCGATGGGGCGGGAACTCCGCGTCGGGGGGACGATGGAGCTGACGGGACACGATCTCTCCATCAACCCGCCGCGGCTCCGCGGCATCCAGAAATCGCTGCGGCGATACCTTCCCGCGTTCGGGGAAGCCGACTTCGCGGGCGTGAAACCGTGGTGCGGCCTTCGCCCCTGCACGCCCGACGGGCTCCCGTACGTCGGACCGATCGAGCGCTACGAGAATCTCTCCGTGGCGGCCGGCCACGCGATGATGGGGCTCAGCATGGCCCCGGCCACGGGACGGCTCCTCGCCCAGATGCTGGCGGGGGAGCCGCCGGCCCTCGACCCGGCCCTCCTGCGCCCCGACCGCTTCGCGTAGCGGGCCGTCCGCGGGCGGTTGCGGGGCGGCGCATTCTCCTCTATAATCGTGGGCTGCTACGAAATCGCTAACCGAGGAGAGATTCGTCGTGATCGCTGCCACGCAAATCAAGGTAGGAATGGTCATCCTGCACGACGGAAAGCCGTGCCGCGTGACCAACGTCGTCCACGTCACGCCGGGGAACTGGCGCGGCATGGTGCAGACGAAGATGGTGAATCTGGTCACCGGCTCGAACGTGGAGTACCGGTTCCGCTCGGAGGACAAGGTGGACCGGGCCGAGCTGGATCACCACCCCCTCCAGTACCTCTACCGGAGCGGGGACGACTTCACGTTCATGAACACCGACAACTTCGAGATGGTGAACCTCGGCGCCGACGTGCTCGGCGACGCGGTGAGCTACATGGTCGAAGGGATGATGGTGGAGATCTCCTACTTCGAGGGGAAGCCGGTCGGCGTGGAAGTGCCGATCTTCGTCGAACTCGAGATCGTGGAGACCGACCCCGTGATGAAAGGGGCCACCGTCTCCTCCTCGCCCAAGCCGGCCAAGCTCTCGACCGGCCTCATGACGAAGGTCCCCCAGCACATGTCGATCGGGGACCGGGTCAAGATCGACACCCGCGACGGATCGTTCGTCGAGCGAGTCTAGCGCCGTCCCACCGAGCTAGTCCCGCTGTTCGGTTCTCGCCCCGGGGCCGTTCTCCCTATGGACGGGGGGAGAGTCATGAATCGACTCCGCAGTGCCATCCTTTTCGTGCTCGGGGCGGGACTCGCGGCGCCGCCGGCGCACGCGGCGAGCGTCGATTCCATCGAAGTCTCGAGCCCTCGGCCGGCCCGATTCGTCGAGATCCGCCTCGAGCACGACCGCAACCTCGAAGCGCTCCACGTCGAGCGGCGGGCCGACGGCTACCTCGTGGTCTTCCTCCCCTCCGGGTCTCGTGAATTCATCTCCATCCACAAGGTCCGCGCGATCCTCGACCCGCAGGGCCACGATCGGACCAAGGACGTCCTCGACCGCTTCCAATCTCTCGATGCCGAGCTGCCACCGCCGCCCGACGGCGCCGCGCCGGACCAGCCCTGGGGGCAGCCGAAGCAACCCAAGTCGAATCCCTTCCGGGGCAGGCCGCTTCCAGAACGGAAATCGTTCGGCGTCGTCGAGATCGGCTTGATGCAGCCGCTGACGGTCGCCAAGGAGGGGAAGGATCTTCAGTGGTTCGCTCTCTACCAGCTCGGTTACATGACGAACGTCAACGAACGGATCGCGTTGGGCCCGGCGATCCAGGTCGAGGCGGGTCCCGAAGAGATTCGTGGCGCCGCGTTCCTTCGGTGCCGCCGCTGGCTGAGTCGCGAGAAGAGCGTGGAATTCGCGCTGGGCGGGGGCAGCCGCACGAGTTCGCTCGCGAGAGAGGCGGTCCGGAGCACGAGCGCCGCCGTGATCGCGCAGGGGGCGCTGAACTTCCGCGACCTGGCGCTCCTGACGCTGCAGGCCGAGACCTACCGCCGGGACGCCCACGCGACCGGCGCGCCGGGCTCCCCGCCGTTCGAGCCCGAGATCCACGAGCAGGGCGTGCTCGTTTCGATCGGAGCGCGCGGCGGCGGCGAAATCGGGGAGGCCGCCTCGATCGCGGCGGTCATCGTCGGCATCGTGGGCGCCCTGGCCTTCTTCACCTCCGGTTACTAATCGATGCTGTTCCCGACGACGATCTGCGAGAATCGATCGCCATGGACGCTGCCATCGCCATGATGATCGCCGTTTCCGGCGCCTCCGTCTGGGCGGAATCCGCCGGCACGGGCCCCGCCGTCGTCTTCCTCCACGCCGGCGTCGCCGATTCCCGCATGTGGGACGCCGAATTCGACGCCCTGCGGACGAAGCATCGCGTCGTGCGGCTCGACCTGCGGGGATTCGGGCGCTCCCAGCTCGTTCCGGGGACGTTCTCCTATCACGGGGACGTCGCGGCGGTGATGGAGAGCCTCCACGTCGACCGCGCCACGGTCGTAGGTTGCTCGTTCGGCTCGAACGTGGCTCTCGATTTCGCGCTCGCATATCCCGCGCGCGTCGAGCGGCTGGTGCTCGTCTCTCCCAGCATCGGTGACGGAGCGGAATCGCCGGACATCCGCGCCTTCGGGGAGCGGGAGGAGGCGGCGCTGGAACGGGGCGACCTGGATGGCGCCGTGGAGGAGAACCTCCGCTTCTGGGTGGACGGCCCGCAGCGCGGTCCCGGCGAAGTCGACCCGGAGGTCCGGCGCCTCGTCGGCACGATGCAGCGCCTCGCCTTCGAGAACCCGACTCCGGACGGCGTGAAGCTCGACCGGCTGATTCCGCCGGCCCGGGCGCGCCTCGGGGAAATCAAGGTTCCCACGCTGATCGTGGAGGGCTCGCTCGACGTGCCGCACGTGCTCGGCGTGGCGCGTCGGCTTCGCGAGGGGATCCCCGGCGCGCGGCTCGAGACGATCGAGGGGACGGCCCACCTGCCGACGCTCGAGAAGCCGGAGCGCTGGCGCAAGCTCCTGACGGAGTTCCTCGACTCGCCCTAGCGGCCCGCGCCTTTACCCGCGCACGCGCCCGAGCCGCCGGGCGATCTCCCACGCCACCGCGGCGCCCTGGCCGACCGCGTTCGCGATGGAGGGGCAGTCGGGTGAGCAGACGTCGCCCGCCGCGAAAACCCAGGGCGCGCTCGTCTCGCCCGAGCGGCCGGCGATCAGGTAGCCGGCCTTGTCGCACCCGAGCTGGTCGCGCAGCAGCTCCGTTCGCGGCTCCCAGCCGATCCGGACGAAGACGCCCTCGCACGCGATGCGCTTCGACGTCCGGGCGCCGCGCGCTCGAATTTCGACGCCTTGCACCGACTCCTCGCCCTCGATCCCGGTCACCGCCGCGTTCAGCACGAGGCGAATCCTGGGATCGGCCTTGGCCCGCTCCAGGAAATCCTCGCGCGCGCGGAAGCGCGACGAGCGATGAACGAGGGTCACCTCTGAGCCGACCTCGGCGCAGAGGAGCGCGTCCTCCACGGCCGCGGTGCCGCCGCCCACCACGACGACCCGTTTCCCGGCGAAATGATTCCGGTCGCGATTCGCGGAATGGGAGACGCCGCGTCCCGCGAGCGCGGCCTCGCCCGGCACGCCGAGCGCGCGTCGGCGAAGCCCGGTCGCGAGGACGAGCGCGCGGGCGTGGAGACGCGCCTCGCCCCCCGCGTCGTCTTCCGCGCGATCGACCCAGCGGCCGCGGGCGGAAATTCGCGTCACCCGCGCGCCGACCAGAATGGAGAGCCCCGCGAGCCGCGCGTCGGCGAGCGCGGCGCCCGCGAGGCGCGCCCCGTCCCAGCCGTGCGTCGCGAGGTAGTTCGGGATCGGCGCGTGGATTTCGTGGAGCTGTCCGCCGGGGCGGGGCGATTCCTCGATGAGGAGCGCGTCGAGCCCGAAATCGCGGAGCCAGAGAGCCGCGGAGAGTCCCGCGGCGCCGGCCCCCACGATCAGGGTGTCGACGCGCTGGATGGGCGCGCGAGACGAAGTCGCCCGGCGCGGAGCGCGCGGCCGCGGAGCCTTCGTCATACCGAGGCCGCCACTTCCCAGAACGTCTTCGGCTCGATCGGGGCGAGCTGGTATCGCTCCGCCAGGCGGCCGAGAACGGCGCGCCGCGCGGCCAGCCGCTCCGGTGTGAGCGCCGAAATCCCGCCGGCGTGAATGCGGATCGTCGCGCTCTCGCCTCGCACGCGCTTCAGGCGCCCGCCCGCGCGAGCCACGCGGATGAGCCACTCCCAGTCCTCGGAAAAGGTGAAGTCGGGATCGAACGCGCCGAACCGCTCGAAGGCCGACCGCCGCGCCGCCATGGCGCTCGGCGGAATAAAGCCGTCGCGCACGAAGACGCCAGGATGGAAGTCGCGGCCGAGGTGCCGCGTGGCGCCGGTGTCCATGCGCTCGATGAGCGCGTCGGAGTAGACGACGTCGGCGTCGGGATCGGCGTCGAGCGCGCGGGCTAGCGCGGCGGCGTGATCGGGCTCCCAGAGATCGTCGTCGTCGAGGAAGGCGACCGCGTCGCCGCGCGCCCGCTCCAGGCCCCGGTTTCGCGTCACGGCGGCGCCCGCGGGCTCTCCGTCGTGCTCGACGACGATGGTGGGAAATGGAAGCCGGCTCACGGCCGTCCGAACCGCGTCTCCGAACGGCGCTCCGCCGTCCCGAACCAGGATCAGCTCGAGCTCGGGATGCGTCTGGCGCGCGACCGAGGCGAGGGCCTCGAGGAGAAAGTCGGGGCGGTCCCGGGTCGGCAGGAGGATCGAGACCGACGCCACGGGATTATCGGCGGCGCCGGTCCGCCACGCCGCGTCCGGCGCCGCTCGCCATGGGCGTCGTATCGCCGCGCCGAGCCTCGGTGACGAGCTTCGACTGTCCTTCGGCGCCTCGCAGCTCCATGCAGAGGTGGCGCGCCGCGACGTGGACGTAGACGCCGCGAGGCTGGAGCGAACGCTCCACGAGGTCGGCGATCTCCTGGGTCAGATC
>DASTKG010000100.1:0-45154 GCA_035716005.1 Candidatus Eiseniibacteriota bacterium | reverse complement strand
ATCGCGGTTCATCGCGAGAATCTGGTCCGTGGCCTTGCCGGCGACGACGCGCGCGACATGAGGGTCGGCGAAACAGGCCGCGACCCGATTGGAGAACATCGTCTGGTCGAAGAGGACGCGGGAAAAGTAGGTGGTCGTCACGCCGACGAGGAGGCCGACCACGCAGAGCGTGGCGCACAATCCCGTCACCGGGCCCCGCAATCGCTTCATGATCCGCAGCATACACAGGCCGACGCACCGGTGGCGACGGATAATTATCGATACTCCCTAGGTCGAAGCTGCGGAGCTTGGCGTCTCTCTTGCTTGAGCGGGCGTCGGCAACTTCGCCCGCTTGACAGCCCCGGCCCCGCGGGTGTCCTCTTATCTTCTGCGCGCCGTTCTCGGCCCCGGACAACCGGGGCCGATTCTCAAGGCTCGAAGGGCCACCGTGGGGGGTGGAGCCTTGGATCTCGAAGGTTCCGGGCCCGTGCTCGCGCGAGCGCGGCGTCGTTCCGGCGTGAATCGCCGACTTCCGCTCCCGGCGCTTCTGGGCGCGGCGGTCCTTCTTCTGTTGTGCCCCTCATCGGCCGCCGCCCAAGACCAGGGCTCCGACGCCATCCGCGGCGAATTGCGCGCGGGGAAATTCGTCGAGGCCGAGCGTCACGCGCGCGACCTCCTCGCCTCGACGGAGCGTCTCCACGGACCCGAGTCTCGGGAGGTGGCCGACGTCCTCGACCTCCTCGCCGAGGCCATGCGGAAGGGGGCGAAAGCTCACGAGCCGGAGGCGCTCGACGTGTGCGTCCGATCTCTGAGGATCAAGGAACGCCTCCTTCCGCCCGACGACCCCGCCATCGCGATCAGCCTCGACAACCTCGGCGCTCTCAACCTCAACCTCGGGAATCTCACGGAGGGCCGCGCCGCCCTCGACCGCGCGCTCCGGATCCGAGTCGACTCGCTCGGCCCGTGGGACCCCTCGGTCGCTCAGACGCTCCTCTTCCTGGGAGCGCTCGAAACGTCCGCCGCGAGGGACGACAGCGCGCTCGTGTTCGTCCGGAGGGCCATCGCGATCCAGGACTCCGTGCTTCCGGACGGCGATGTTCGGCGCGCGGACGGGCTCGGATTGCTGGCCATGATCCTCTTCGGGCGGGGGGAATACCGGGAGGCGGCCGCCCTGACGGAACGGGCACTGGGAATCCAGCTCGGCGCCTTCGGCCTCAACCACCCGAGGACCGCGGGCACTCTCCATAACCTTGGAGCCATTCTCTCGGAGATGGGCGACTACGCCGAAGCACGCCGCTACCTCGAGCAGGCGCTCTCGGTCATGAAGCGCGTGCTCCGCCCCGGGCACCCGTTGGTGGCGCGCTCGGTGGCCGCGCTCGGCATGGTTCGAGCGAAGCAAGGAGATCCCGCCGGCGCGCTCGCCCTCTACCGCGAGGCGGTTCGCATCGAACGGGCGGCCCTTGGAACGGAGCACTCGGACGTCGCGTGGTACCTGATGCACGTAGGACGGCTGGAGTTCCAACTGGGTCAACGAGGCTCGGCCCGACGTGATCTCCGCGAAGCCCTGCGAATCCAGGAGGCGGTGTTGGGTCCCAACCATCCGGACCTGGCCTGGACCTTGGTGGCGCTCGCACGCGCCGATGCGGCCGGCGGCTCGCTCGACCTCGCGTTGGAGCAGGGAGAACGCGCGCTCGCCATCCAGGAGACCACGCTCGGACCGCGGCACCCCGACGTGGCCCCCACGCTCGCCGATCTCGCCCGGTACCGGGCCATGAAGGGCGATACGACTCGCGCGCTCGATCTGGCGCTCCGCGCATCGCGGGTTCGCGCCGAGCATCTCCGGCTCACGTCGGGGGGACTCTCCGAGCGGCAAGCCCTCGCCTATGCCGCGGTCGGGCCCACCGGACTCGACGTGGCCCTGTCGCTGATCGCCTCTCCCGCTGAGGGGCGAAAGTCGGACGCAGTTCGCCGCGTCTGGGACGAGTTCATCCAGACTCGCACGCTCGTACTCGACGAAATGGCCGCGCGTCACCGCGCTTTGGTGGAGGAGAACGCCGACGATGCCACCGCCTCGGCCGGCCGGGCGCTCGAAGGGGCTCGCCAGCGGCTCGCGAACCTCCTCGTCCGCGGACGGCTCGAGGAGACGCCGGAGCGGTACCAGGCGATCCTTCGCACGGCGCGGCTCGAGATGGAGCGCGCGGAACGCGAGTTGGGAAGGCTGAGCGCGGGATCTCGGTCGACCCCCAAGGCGCCGGCCGATCTCCAGGCCGTCTTCGACGCGGCTCCGCCCGGCTGGGGAGTGGTCGCGTACGCCAGCTACACCACCGACGGGAAGCGCCGGTACCTCGCGTTCGTTCACGGCGCCGGGGGGGAGCCCGTCGCGGTTCCGATCGGGGACGCGGAGCGGATCGACGCGCTGACGCATCGATGGATCGAGAGCGTGGGCGCCTACCCGCCCGAGCACGCCCCGACGGCGCAGCGCGCGGAAGAGGCCGCGCGCAGTGCGGGCCGCTCTCTCAGGGCCGCGATCTGGGACGCGATTCGCCCGGCTCTCGGGGACGTGGCGGGCGTCCTGATCGTCCCGGATGGCTCGCTTCACGGCGTCAATTACGGCGCGCTTCCCGACGATGGCGGCGCGTACCTGGTCGAGGGAAGCGCCGTCCTGCATTACATCACCTCGGAACTCGACATCCCGGCCACACGAGCACGGGACACGAGCGGAACGGGACTCCTGGCGTTCGGCGGCGTCGACTTCGGCTCACAGCCGAAGCCGGGGAAGCGCGTCCGCTCCGGCGAGTCCGCGCAAGGGGACGACGACTGCGACGATTTCTACGACGCCACGTTCGCCCCGCTTCCCCAGTCCCGGCTCGAAGTGGAGGAAATCGCCCGAGCCTGGGGCGATTCGGCCCACGCGTCGGTCCTCGACGGCGACCGGGCCACGGAGGAAGAGTTCAAGCGACTGGCTCCCGGGCGGCGCGTCCTGCACCTCGCCACGCACGGGTTCTTCCTGAACCCGAACCGCTGTCTTCAGGAACTGGCGGGTACGCGCGGGATCGGGGGGCTCGAAATGGGCGTTCGTAAGAGGCCCCGTCCCGCGTTTGAACAACAGAGTCCGCTTCTCCTCTCGGGGCTCGCCCTGGCGGACGCGAACCGGCGGTCCGAGGCCACGCCCCACGAGGAGGACGGCATCCTCACGGCGGAGGAGGTCGCCTCGCTCGACTTGCGAGGGGTCGAGTGGGCGGTTCTCTCAGCCTGCGATACGGGCATCACGGGAACGTCCCGAGGGGAGGGAATTCTCGGACTTCGTCGCGCGTTCCGGACCGCGGGGGTGGCCACCCTGGTGACCAGTCTGTGGCCCGTGCAGGACGAGGCGGCTCGCGAGTGGATGCGGGCTTTCTACCAAGACCGTTTTAGCAAGGGCGTCGATACCGCCCACGCCGTGCGCGACGCGATGCTGGAGGTGCTCCGAAGCCGAAGGGCCCAGGGCCGAAGCACCTCTCCCTTCTTCTGGGCCGGATTCGTCGCCACGGGCGACTGGGAGTGAGAGGAAAGGAGCCATTCCATGGCCGATGAACCGACTCGTCGCGAATTCCTTCGGAACGCCTCGCTGGCGGGCGCCGCCATCGTCGTGAGCGCCGGCACGCTCGGAATCGGTGGGTGTGGGAGCGAGAAGGACCCGCATGCGTGCCTGGGGAAGACCGACGATGCCGAGTGGCAGCCGCAACTGACTTTCTACGTGAAGCGCATCGACGACTCGGATGCCCACCTGTGGACGCATCTCTGGACGGCGTTCTTCACGACGGAGAAGTTCCGCCTCGTCGCGAACGGGGCCGTCGTCTGCGGCGTCCCCGTGGCTGATCCCGGCGCCCACGACACCGCGCACAAGGTGATCTGGTCGAACGACTGCATGGAATGGGACGACTCCGGATGCCTTCTGATCAAGGACGAGCATCTCGCGGAGCACATCGCGGACGCCCACGAGCATCACGCCTTCTACATCAGCATCGACTCCAAGGAAGGACCGATCGGCGAGAACAAGCTCAACGCGCTCTGCCCTTGCTAGTCACCCTCGGCCGGCGGCGAAATCGCCGGAGGAGCCCATGAGCGTAGGAGGTCCCGTGGCCGGATCCTTGGACGAATTCCTCCAGAGCGTCACCACGCGATGGCTGCACCTCATCGTTCTCCCCACCGAGGCGTGCAACCTCCGGTGCGTCTACTGCTACGAGTCGTTCGAGTTGAAGCGAATGCAGCCGGCGGTCGTCATGGGCGTGAAGGCGCTCCTCGAGCGCCGCGTTCCGACGCTCGACCGCCTCACCGTTTCCTGGTTCGGCGGGGAGCCGCTCCTGGCGCGGGACATCGTCGAGGACGTCATGTCGAGCGTGCGGGAGTCGAGGCGCGCCCACCCGGATCTCACGGTCACGAGCGACATGACGACGAACGGGCTCTTCCTCTCGCCGACCGCGCTCGAGAGGCTGGCGGATCTCGGCGTTTCGGAATTCCAAATCTCGCTCGACGGGCCGAAGCACCTGCACGATCGCAAACGCGTGCACCCCGGAGGAGCGCCGACCTTCGACCGAATTTGGGGGAACCTCGTCGCGGCCCGGGAGGCGCGAACCCCGTTCGAGATCCAGGTGCGCCTCCACGTCGACGCGGAAAACGCCGCGGCCATCCCGGAATTCCTCGACGACTTTCGGGCCGCGTTCGACGCGGACCCGCGTTTCAGGCTCTTCATTCGCGGACTCTCGAGGCTGGGCGGAGCCAGGGACGGAGAACTCCGGATCCTGGAAGGCGACGACCGGCGCCGGATCATCGGCGATCTGAAGGCTCAGGCCGCCGCACGCGGGATTCCGCTCGCGCGCGTGCCGGACGAGCCGGGCGTCTGCTACGCCGCCCGGGGAAATTCGTTCGTCATCCGGGCCGACGGGCGCGTGAACAAGTGCACCGTGGCTCTCTCCCATCCCGCCAACCAGGTCGGCGTGCTCCTGGAGGATGGGTCCCTTCGACTGCGATCCGAGATGGTGCGGCCGTGGATGCGGGGGTTCGCGTCCGGGAGCATGGAGGAACTCGCGTGTCCGATGAAAGGGCTCGCGATCGTCGAACAGCGGTCCGTGTCGAGTGCCGTCGCCGTCCCCGTCCGGTTGCCGGTGAACGTCGAGGGGAGGCCCCAATGACCGTGTCGCGCTGGAAGACGCGCGGGCGATCCGCGGCCCCGGGCCCGCTCCTCGCCGCGTGCCTGCTGACCGCCGTCGTGGCGGCGTCGTGGTTCGGAGCGCGGCCGGCGCAGGCGGCGAAGTACACACCCGCCGCCTGGAAGCGGGAGATTCCCGATTCGCTGGCGACGCGCTTCGCTTCGGACAAGGTGAGGATGATCTTTCTCCGGCAGCGCAAGTTCTGGGGCTGGATCCGGGACGCGAACCACGATTTCGTCGACGACAAGCTGCCGGCGCGCGCCGAGAGCGTGAACGTCATCGTGGACATGAACGACTGCTATTCGGTTCCGGGGCTCGTGGATCTGCTCTCCCCCTACGGACGCGTCAGCTACACCGGGAAGATGGTGTCCTGCGTCTTTCTCGACGGCGTGAAGCGAAGCAGTCTCGCCGCGTTGGCGCGCCTTCCCCAGGTCGCCATGATCGAGTGGCGGGCTCCGTTTCGCCCGAGCATGGGGGTATCCGTGCGCGCGACGCAGGCCGCGCCGAGCGACTTCTACGGGCCCGAGTACGTGCGCCGATACGATCCCGAGAAGGGCTGGGTGGATCACGAGGATCTGCCGGCGCTGACCGGCGCGGGAGTCAACATCGCGATCCTCGACACCGGCGTCAGGAACGATCATCCGACTCTTCCGTCCAAGAGTTCGACCGGAGCCGGCGGATTCGTCGCCGGCTGCGATGCGACGGGATCCACGGCGACGGGAGGCGTCGACGTGGATCCCGACGCCACGAACGCCTTCCTCGGCCATGGCTCGCGCGTGGCGTCGATCGCGATGGGAAGGATTCCGACGGAACCGGGGGCCGATTGCGGAAAGGAGACCGCCGAGTCGGTCGCTCCCGATTGCGCCGGGGTGGCCCCCGAAGCCGGTCTCGTGGACGTGAAGGTCTGGAACGCCTCCTCCGACAGCACCTCGGAGTTCCTGGAGCCCCCGGACGCGATCAGCGCGGGGAGCGTCATGAAGGGCATCGACTGGATCGGCGTGCACAAGGAGGAGTACCGCATCGCCGTCGTGAACATCAGTCTCTCCAACGGCCTCCCCTGCGACGGAGACTGCGCCGCGTGCTCCGCGGTGAACTACCTCGCCGCGATCGGCGTGACGCCGGTCGTCGGCTTCGGGAACGCTTCCGACGGCGAATCGGACGAAGATCGCACGCGTGTCGAGACGCCGGCCGCCGCGGCGGACGCCATCACGGTGGCCGGGAGCTACGATCACGACACCGCGGCTCGAGGCAACGACGAACCCTATGACCTCTACCTGATCGGGCCGACGACGGGAGGGAAGCCGGATCTTTCCGCCCCCGCGCAGGATGTCTACTCGCTGGGATATCCGAGCTCTCCGGACGAGCCGGAGTACACGCCTTCGTCGGGCACCTCCTTCGCCGCGCCGCTTGCCTCGGGCGCGGCGGCGTTGCTGATCGAATCGGACCCCTACATCGATCCCGCCAACGTCAAGGACATCCTCGTTCGCACGGTCGACGATACCCTCAACAACGGGGGCCTCAAGGGGTGGGACTCCAAGCTCGGAAACGGATTGCTGAACGTCTACGGAGCGGTCCAGCTGCGAGGGGAGACCGATCTTCGATTCGCCAGCTGCTCCGAAACGGAGATGCCCTCGAGCGCCGGCGAGCCCTGCCCCCTGGAGAACGGGAGGCCCAGCTATTCGAACATCATGGACCTTACCGTGCTGCCGGATCCCCCCGAGCGGGGGAGAGAAACCACCATCACGGCGGCCATTCTCAATGACGGAGAGAAGGAGGCGGTGAACTTCTACGTCACCTTCGGCTACTACGAATTCGGGACGGGGACCGCCAAGTTCCACGACATCGACCGGGTCCTCATCGCGAGCCTCCCGCCGCACGAGCCGATGGGCGTCTCCTGCCGGTGGGTTCCCGACAACTCGGACCATCAATGCCTTCAAGCGACCATCCAGTACGGGCCGGACACGAACTACGGGAACAACACGACGCAGCGCAATATCACCTGGGAGGCGTCCAGCTACACCTTCAAGGTCGAGAACCCCTACATGGATACGGCGAAGTTCTACGTTCGAACGAAGTCCGACCGGGCCGGCTGGCCCTGCTACCTGGAGGACCAGACGCAGTCCGAGTTCATCTTGGGGGGCCCCGACGAGTGTCCGAAGACCATCCGGATCGGATTCCGCGCCCCGCAGGACGCGCCGATCGGAGCGCGCGCTACCTGCGACGTGTCGGTCTACGCGAGTCGCCGGGGTGCCTCCGACAGCGTGCTGGTCGGGGGAGTCACGGTGGGCACTCTGGTGCCTCGAGATTGCCTCTTCACCGGCCGGGTGACGCGTTCGAACGGCCGCCCCGTCGCCGGAGCCAAGCTCTACTTCCAGCGTGAGATACCCCCCGATGTCCTGCCGGCTCCGTGGGAGCGCGAGCGTCCTGCGACCACGGATCGCCGGGGCGGGTTCAGCGTCGCGGTGCCGCCGGAGTCGCACAAGACGCTGCGGGTGGTGCTCGACGCCACGAGGCAGTGGTCGATACCCGTCCGGCTGCATTGCGGGGGGAAGCCCCTTCAAATCGAGCTCGGGAAGGAGGGGCCTCGAGTCGTCGAATAGCGGCAACGGCGCCGCCAGGCGGTCGCACGAGACGCCGCCGAACGAGTCGCCGGAGGGGGCCTTCGGGCCCCCTCGCCGCGCCTCCCATCCCATTCCGCCCCCCCGGGCGTTCTTGCCGCCCGCCGCCGCCTTGGCTTACGATGGCGGCAATGGCTCCCCAAGAGTCCCCCCTTGAAGCCACTGCCACGCTTCTCACGCTCATCCGCGGAGGCGATCTGGCCGCGCGGGAACGGCTCCTTTCGCGTATCTATCGCCCCCTCATTCGCTTCGCCCACGGGCGCCTCCCGTGGCGCGCGCGCGACCTGACCGACACGGAAGATCTTGTTCAGGTCGCCCTGCTTCGAGCGTTAGACCATATAGAGGAGTTCGACTCGAGGCGCGAAGGAGCCTTCATGGCCTACCTCCGCAGCATCCTTCTCAACCTGGTTCGGGACGAGGCCCGGCGCGTTTCGCGGCGCCCCGAACAGGAGGAGATGGGGGAGGACCTGGCCACGTCGGAGCCGTCGCCCCTCGAGGTGGCCGTGGGCCGCGAGGCGCTGGAGCGGTACGACGCCGCGCTCGCCAAGCTCTCGGAGGAGCAGCACGAGGCGGTCGTCCTGCGCGTGGAGATGGGCTACACCTACGCGCAGATCGCCGAAGCGATGGCGCTCGCCTCCACGGACTCCGCGCGCATGATGGTGACCCGCGCGATCGCCCGAATGGGCAGGCTGATGAGACCCCCGGAATTTCGACGGGGATAGGTCGAGGGAGCGAGGTGCAGCATGGCCGATCCGATTGATCGCGTCGCGACCGCCGTGTCGGACGGAGCGGCAGTGGACTGGGTGCGGGAAAAGAGCCGTCGCCCCGAGCATCTCGAATCGCTGGAACAGCTCTCCGTGCTGGAGAGAATCCGGCGCGCGCACGACTCGGTCGACCCGACCGACGGGTCGACGGAGCCCGCCGGCGAGGCGGAGGCCGAGACCATCACGGTCGACGTTCCCGCGCGTCAGGAGACGCCCCTCTTCCGCTGGGGCAACCTCGAGGTCCTGGAAAAGATCGGCGAGGGGAGCGGCGGCGAGGTCTATCGCGCGCTCGACCCCACGCTGAAATCGCAGGTCGCGCTCAAGCTTCTCCGCCCCGACCACGCGGACTCGCCTCAGCTCACGCAGCGCTTCCTGGACGAAGGCCGCCGGCTCGCCCGCGTGCGGCACGCGAACGTTCTCGTCGTCCACGGCGCCGATCGTCACGACGGCCGCGTCGGCCTCTGGACGGAGTACCTCGCCGGCCACTCGCTCGAGCACGTCATCATGCAGCACGGAAGCATGAGCGCCTGCGAAGCGGCCATCATCGGGCTCGACCTCTGCCGCGCGCTCGCGGCGGTGCACGCCGCCGGCCTCATCCATCGGGACGTGAAGACGACGAACGTCATGCGCGAGGAGGGCGGCCGGATCGTCCTCATGGACTTCGGATCGGTGGCGGAATCGCCCGGCATGGGCGCCTCGGCCTGGACCGCGGGAGTGCAGGGGACGCCGATCTACATGGCGCCCGAGCAGCTCCGCGGCGAGGTGGCCGGCCCGCCGACCGACGTCTACGGACTCGGAGTGCTCCTCTACCGCCTGGTGACCCGCCGCTTCCCGATCGAAGCGAGCTCGCTGAGCGAGCTGAGCGAGAAGCACAACCGCGGCGAACAGATTCCGATTCGCGACCGGCGGCCCGACCTCCCGCTCGAGTTCGTGCGGGTCGTGGAGCGCGCGCTCAAGTCCGATCCCGCCGAGCGCTACGCCACCGCGGGGGCCATGGAACTCGACCTGGCGATGACGCTCGGAGCGATGGCCCGCCGGGAGGGAATCCGCCGCCGATTCCAGGGCGTGGCGATCGCCGCGATCGCTTCCATCGGGCTGGTGGCCGGCGTCGTGATCGGCTATGGGATGTTCAAGCCCGCGCCCGCGCCCGGCCCGGACGCGGCGCATCGGGCGATTGCGGCGCCGGCCGTTCCCGCGCCGCTCACCGCCGAGGTGACCTTGATGCGTCGAGTGGGCGAAAACGAAGAGCCTCTCGAGCCCGGCGCCCGCATCGCTCCGCACGAGCTGCTCTCCCTCCTCGTCCGGGGAAACGATTCGATGTACGTCTACGTCCTGGACGAGGACGCCGCGGGAGAGGTGAACGGGCTCTACCCGATCCGGGGGCTCGACCCGGCCAATCCGCTTCGTGCGCACATGCGGCATCGCCTCCCGGGCGATCTGGGAGGAGAGATGATCCACTGGAAGGTGACCAGCGCCGGCGGGAAGGAGTCGATCGTCGCGATCGGATCGCGCCGGCCGCTCGAGAACCTCGAGACGGCGATGGCCGAGATTCCGAAGGCGACGATGGGACGTCCGGTGAAATTCGGAAGACTGAATCCGATGGCGCTCCGCGATCTGCGCGGCATCGGGGAGGGGAGCGCGCTCCCTCCGCCCGCGGGTGAAGGGAAGCGGCGTCTCAACGACGCCTTGGCCGGGCTCAGGGAGGAAGGGCGGAAGAGCGGGGACGTCTGGGTCTGGTCGATCGACCTGGAGAACCCCTAGCGAACCGTCCGTCCCAGCCAGGCCATCACGGTGTCGCGGTAGCCGGGCGCGGGCTCGATCTTCGTGAAGAGCCCCGCGCCCCGCCGCACCAGCATCGCGTGATCGGCGCCGCGGAAGGTCCGGACGACGCCGCGATGGTTGTACGCCCGCCCCAGCGCCGCCTGGAAGTTGACGACGCTCTCCACGACCGGCACGACCCGATCCTGGTCGCCGTAGACGGCCAGGATCGGCGCGCGCACGCGCATGAGGACCCCGACCGGCTCGTGCCGGAGCGACCAGAAGGTCGGCATGTCGCCCTTGAACCACCAGCGCGCCGGATGTTCTTCCGGGCCCATTCCCTCGTCGACGATGAGCGACTCGGGGAGATCGTGGGAGACCACGGCGCCCGGGAACCAGGGGCGCGTCGCCGCCCTCCGGAACGCCTGGTGGAGCGAGTCGCTCACGGCGGTGCCCGATCCGAGCGGCGAGAGCCAGTAGTCCCAGATCCGGCGTCTCAGCCGCGCGATCGCCTCCGCGGTCCCCTTGTCGAGTCCCTTCGCGGCGAGTTCCTCGGTCCGCTGCACCATCGTCTGCTCCAGCGGCGTCACGATCGGCGCGGAGACGAGAACCACGAAAGCCGCGGTGGTGTCGCGCGCCGCGGCGAGCGGGGCGACCCAGCCCCCTTGCCCCATGCCCCAGTAGCCCACGCGCGAGGAATCGATTTCGGTGCGCGCGCGGAGAAATCGCGCCGCGGCCTCCGCGTCCTGCGCCAGGAAGGCGAAGTTGGCGGCGCCCAGATCGCCCGCCGAGCCGCCGGTGCCGCGCTTGTCGTAGGCCAGGGCGGCCACGCCGTGCGTCGCGAAATAGCGGGCCTCCTGGAGATAGTCGAGGCGGCTGTTCTCGCGCGCGGTGTGGATGAGGACGACCGCCGGATGCGGGCCGCGGCCGTCGGGCAGGAAGAGGGAGCCCTCGAGCTTTCCGGCGGGACCCGGAATCGCGACGCCGACGGTTCGGGGCACGCGGACGGCGCAGCCGGCGACGAGGAGCGCCATCGCCAGCGCGCCGCCCAGCCGTCTCACGGAGTCATCCCCTTCAGGTGCGCCAGGATCCCTCGAGAGCGCTCGGCGATGACCGCCGACTGCGAGTCGGGAACCGCGCCGGCGACGCCGTCCACGAGCCGGCGGCCCCAGGTCGGGCGGCCGTCGGGCGCGAAGATGAGCGTCCGCTGCACGAGCCGCGACATCGGGGGGAGCGAGCCGCGCGGCTCCTTCTCCTCGCCCCGATCCTCGTAGAAGAAGAGGGCGCCGTTCGGGTCGTAGTAGTAGCGGTTGGCGCTCCCGCCGCGGTCGCCGCGATCCTCCCGCTCCTCGATGAAACGGTAGATCGCGCCCTCGCGATACGCCTCGTAGGCCGCCGAGCCGTCCGGCGTCTTCCACGTGCCGCGATCCACCTTCAGGGTGTCGCGCATGCTGAAGACGCTGTCGGCCACGAGCTGGGTGGCCGTGATGTCCTTGAAGAGCCGCTCGTCCGCCTCCGATTTCGGCGGGGGTTTCTTCCCGCATCCGGCCGATCCGCACGCGAGGGCGGCCACGGCGGCGAGGAGGGCGAGGAGGCGGAGCGAGACGCCCGCGCGAGACTCTCTGGGTAGCCGAGGGGTTGCCGCGATCACGAGTTCCTCCCTGGTGCCGGACCGATCAGTCGTGCCGGGCCGTTCCCGGCGGCTCGAGCCGTCCCAGCTCGCGCAGGTTTCGCCCCGCGCGCGTCAGGAGGAGCGCGATCATGCCGAGCGCGGCGGCGACGCCGACGACGTCGAAGACGGTGAACTCCACGCCTCGCACGTTGAACCCGAGCGGTCCGATCACGAGCGCGACGAGGTTGAGGCCGAGGAGGATGAGGCGCGCCTCGGTCGGCCCGGTGATGCCATAGCCGTAGCGGAAGACCTTGAAGACGTGCGTTTCGAGATAGACGTTGATGGAGAGGATGAGGTAGGCGATGACGATCGCGAGCGCGACCGAGAGGAGCATGTAGGGCGAGAAGCCGAGGCCGAGACCGATCGCCGTGGTCGAGTACGCGTCGGTGATGTGATCGAGGTAGAAGCCGTAGCGCGGCCGCTCGTGCTTCCGCACCCGGGCGAGGGTTCCGTCCAGCGAGTCGCCGAGCCAGTGGATGACGAGCCCGAGGTTCGCCACCCAGAGCCACTCGGGGGTCCAGCGCGTGCAGAAGTAGGAGGCCGCGATGAGGGTGGCGCCGAAGATGCCGAGCCCGGTCAGATGATCGGGCATCACCCACGACGGCAGCGAAGCGGCGATGCGGGGAAGAGCCCAGCGCTCGAACCGCGTCAGGACGAAGGTGGCCCGGCGCTCCGCGTCGTCCTTCTCCTTCGCGCCTGACGGCGCCGCACGCTCGGGGCCTTCCATGGCCGCCGATCTTCCACCCCGAAGGGCTGGAGCGTCAAGCCGCCCCTAGCGCTTCTTCTTGCCCGACTCCTTCTTGTCCGACTCCTTCTTGGCTTCCTTCGTCTCGGCGCTCACGCCGCGCGCCGGGGGGGAACCGGCTACCGGCGACGCGGACGCGAGCGCCACGCGGACGGTGCCCCCTTCAGGGACGTCCGCGGCGACCTCGGGGACGGACTGGATGCGAGCCGGATCGCCGATCGTGTTCGCGGCGAGCGCGACGGCCACCTGCTTCGCGAGCGAGTTGGCCTGCTCCATGGTGCGGCCCGTCGCGGTGACGCGAATGGGGCGCGTGACGTTCGGCGTCTGGTTCAGCCACGACGCGGCTTCGAGGAGGATGGCCGCGGTCGGGCGGGAGGCGCCCGCGCCGCCGTAGAAGCCCGCGGTGCCGCCCACGGGAATCGTGAGCTCGCGCCCGGAGAAGACGAGGGTCGGCCCCTCGGGCCCGTCGAGTCGATACGCGGAGACGCGGAACCCGTCGCCGACGAAATTACGCTTGTTGCCGGCCTTGTCCTTCGCCTCGAAGACGTAGGAGTAGGTGACGCCCGGCGTCACGGAGGCGCCGTTCGTCGCGCGGCCGTCCCAGACGATTTCCTTCGGCGGGTCGCCGGTGCCCTCGTAGACCCGCACGGCCTGCCCGCGCGAATCGGCGACGGTCAGCTTCCAGCGTTCCACGCCCTTCACCGCGGGCTGGAATCGCGCGACCGAGCCGCTCGAGAACTGGCGGAGCCACGGACGCCCCGTGTACGGAGAACGCTCGCCCGACGTGGAGGCGTAGTAGCCGGTCGTGAGATCGGGCGGAACGCGGTCGAGCACGTCGCGCGCGTCGCCCTGAACCAGGCCCGAGACCTTGCTCGGGTCGAGCGCGAGCGTGAGAGGCGGCCGCTCGATGTCGACGTGGACGCGGTCCTCTCCTTCGACGGTGAGCGACTTGAGGTCGGTCCTCTCCTGACCGCCCTTGATCGTGTACGAGCTGTCGCCGGCGGCCGGAGCGGGCGCGCTCTCGGCGCGGACCGGTCCGGCGCCGAGAAGGAGCACCAAGCCCGCGGTCGCGGCGATTCCAAGCGTTCGGTTCGTCGGCGTCATCGATTCCCCCTTACCCCACGTCCCGCAAACGGAAGCGGAACGTGATGGTTCCCCACTGCTCGCCCGTGCGGCCGCCATGGAGCGGCTCGAAGCGCCACGCGCGGAGCGCGGTGCGGGCATTGTCGTCGAAGTCTCCGAATCCGGCCGTCTTCTGAATGACCACGTTCTCCTTCACGGTGCCGTCGGGCCGGACGACGAAGTAGAGCGTCACCGATCCTTCCACCGCTTCCCGCTTCGCCCAGTCGGGGTACTCGGGAACCTCGGTGGAGAGAACCCTCCGGTCGGCGATGGGCCCCGCGAGCGAGGCTCCCGCCACGGTGCGCCTCGCGGCCGCGTCGCCCACGTCGGCGGCCTGCGTTCCGCCGCCGCTGCCGTGTCCGGGCGAGGGAAGGGTCGCGGGCGCGATGCCGGTCCCGCCCGGCACGCCGCGGGTGAGCGGAACGGGGCTCCCGCCGCTCCCGCCGCGCGTGAGCGACACGGCGGGTCCGCCACCCATGCCGGCGATCGGCGCGTTCCCCGATCCGAAGAGCGCCGCGGGGACGACCGACGTTCCCGTGCCGGCCGGCGCGACCGAGGTCATCTGCTGAAGCGACGCGAGTCGGGCCTCCAACCGGTCCGAGACCACGTTGGGCGAGACGGGATCGAGCGAGATGTCGCCCGACCGATCGAGCCGCTGGAATTTCGCCTCCTGGACGGACCGCGCGGCCGCCCCGGAGCGCGCCTCGGCGGAGGGCTCCGCGGCCGGCGCCGGCGCCGGCGGACCTTCCAGATCGCCCGGCTCGAGGAACGTGATCTCGGTCAGCGGCGGCGTCTCGTGATGCGTCGCCGGCTGGAGCACGATCCAAAGGAAGAGGAGAGCGTGGACGGCGACGCTGAGCGTCATCGTCCAGCGCGTCTGCCTCCGGACTTCTTCCAGGTCGAGTCTCAGCGTGGCCGCGGTCACCGGGATCCCTCCGTCTTCTTCGTGTCCTGGCGGGTCGCGATCGCCACCCGCTTCGCGCCCGCGGCGCGGGTCTGCTCGAGGATGTCGCGCACGCGGGAGTAGGGCGCGCCGGAATCGGCGCGAACCACCACCAGCACGTCGTCGTTCCCCGGCTGCATGAGATGCGCCTGCAGCACGCCCTTCAGCCCGTCCGGCGTCACCAGCTCTTCGTCCACGGCCATGGAGCCGTCCGAGCCGAGGGTCACGCTCACGTTGCGTTCGTCCTCGGACTCGCGCGTCTTCGCCTGCGGAAGGTCGACCGGAAGGTCGGCCACCGAGAGAAGAGGCGCCGTCACGAGGAGGATGATGACCAGCACGAGGGCGACGTCGATGATCGGGGTCACGTTCACCTTCGTGATGATGCCGTCGCCCTTCCCGCCGGCGTCGAAGCGTCGTCGCATGTCAGCCTCCCACCACCGCGATTTCCGCGGCTCCGCAGCGCTTCGCATCGTCGAGGATGCCGACGAACGCGCCGTGCGGCACTCCGTCCGCGCAGCGGACGATCACGGTCCGCGTGGCGCTCCGCTCGATGAGCGGGCGAAGCGTTCCCTCGATCTTGTCGCGGGGCACCAGCGCGCGGTTCACCGTCACGCTGTCCGCGGAGACGATCTGGATCTCGATCCGCTCCGATTTCGCGACGACCTGCGCCTTCTGTCCGCTCTTCGCGGCCCGCTGGACCGCGATGCTCGACTGGAAGGCCATCGGCGTGGCGACCATGAGGATCACGACCAGCACCAGCGACACGTCGATCAGCGGCGTCATGTTGACGTCGTGGATCCCATCCGGGGCCTCGGGCCCTCGTTTCCTCCGTCGCACGGCGGTCTCCTTCTCGGGTGTCGTTCGGGTCCGGTTAGGCCGCGCGGGCCGTGAGGTTCTGGTTCTTCGACGCCGCTTGCGATCCGTTCAGCCGGATCGACCGCGCGTGGTTCTCGGCCACCGTCAGCATGACGCTCATGCGGCGGACGAAGTGGTTGTAGACGAGCACCGCCGGGACCGCGACGAGAAGGCCCGCCGCCGTCGTGAAGAGGGCTTCCGCGATGCCCGCGGCCACCACCGACGGGCCGGCCGAGCCCGTGTTCGCCATGTCGTGGAACGCGCGCATGATGCCCCAGACCGTTCCGAGGAGCCCGATGAGGGGCGCCGTGTTGCCCATGGTGCCGATGAATCCGAGGTTCCGCTCCAGCTGGAGCTTCTGCTCGCTCAGGGAGATGTGGAGCTTCTCCTCGGCGGCGTCCGCCGGAAGATCGAGGCTACGGATGGTCTCGGCCGCGACCGGTCCGACCGGATGCGTCGAGCCCTCGCAGGCGCGGATCGCCTCGTCACGGTTCCCGGAGCGGATCGCGACCATGGCGGTGGCGAGCACGCCGTCCGGATTGCCGCGGCGCTTCCAGTAGTACATGGCTCGCTCGAGCGCGAAACCGAAGGTGAGGATGCTGCAGCCCAAGATGATCACCATCACAGGGCTCTGCCGCATGGCACCGATCCAATCGAAATTCTCGAACATCGCGGGGCTCCTTTCCTGGGTCCCGGGGACTTAGCGGCGCTTCCGGCCCGCTTCGAGTTGCGACGCGCGTCCCGCCGCGGCTGCGGCCAGTTCGCGGTCCTTGGAATTGACCGAGATGTCGCGGTAGGCGTCCATCGCCCGCACGACCTGCTTCGACTTCTCGTAGTAGGCCGCGCAGCGCGCGAGCGCCGAGAGCCGGAAAGCGTTCTTCTTGTCGGGCGCCGCGGCCGCGCGCTCGTAGGCGCTCACGGACTCCTTCTCGCGGCCCTGCGTCTCGAGGACGCGTCCCAGTCTGAATAGGATCTCGATCGAGAGCGGACCCTTCGGGCCCGCGTCGAGCGCGCGGTTCAGCTCCGCCTCGGCGTCCGACGGCCGGCCGGCCGCCTCGTCGAGGTCGGCCAGCTGGTAGGCCACGTCGACCGCGCGCGAATCGGAGGGGAATTCCTCGCGGTGCTTCAGAAGCGTTCCGCGGGCCTCTTCGGCCTGGCCGAGCTGCCGCTGGCAGAGCGCCAGGTTGAAGCGCGACGCGGACCGGACTTCGGCCGACGCGCTCTCCTCCAGGGCCTGCGTGAAGGCGACGGCCGCCCGCCCGAAGTCCTGCGACTCGAAGCGAAGGAGCCCGAGCTGGAAGATGGCCGAAGGACGCAGCTCGCTCTCCGGGAAGAAGGCGAGGAACTGGTCGTAGGCGTTCGCGGCCTCGTCCTTCGCGCCCGACTTCGTCAGCGCGTCGGCCATGAGGAACTGCGCCTGGTCGGCCGACTGCGAGCCGGGGAACTGGCTCACGACGCGCCGGAAGGCCGTCGCGGCCTCGGCCCATTCCTTGGCCTGATAGCGCGTCTTGCCGATCTGGAAGAGGGCGTCGGCCGCGTACGCGGAGGTCGGATACTTCTCGACCAGCGACGCGAGCGTGGCGGCCCCCTTCGGCGACTGGCCGAGGCGGTAGAGCGAGAGTTCCGTGCCGCGCCGCGCTTCCTTGGCGAACGGGCTGTCGGGGTAGCGCTCCACGACCTGCGAGTAGGAGGCGAGCGCGTCGGCGTCACGGCCGGCGTTGTAGTCGCACTGACCCGTGCGGAGCGTCGCCAGAGCGGCCGCATCCGTGGCCGCGAAGTGCTCGAGGAGTCCTCGGTAGCAGCGCTTGGCGTCCTCGTAGCGCTGCGCCTGGAAGTAGAGGTCGCCCGCGCGAGCCCACGCCTTTTCCGCGATCGGAGCCGACGCGCTGTCGCGCACGATCCCTTCCCAGCGGTCGACCGCGTCGCCCGCGTGGTTCAGACGGAGGTAGGCGAGACCGGCCTGATAGCGGGCCTGGTTGCGGCGCGGATGCTCGGGGAAGCGGCGCAGGAAGTCGTCGTATCCGGCGGCCGCGTCCTTGTAGCGCTTCTGATTGAACCGGACGTGCGCGATGTCGAGGAGGGCGCCGCTCACGACGCTCTGGTCGGACGAGCCGCCCCAGCGGGCGACCAGCCGCTCCTCGGTGGCGATGGCCAGGCTGTCGCGTCCCTGCTGCGCGTAGGTCCAGGCGAGGAGCTTCGTCGCCGACGCGCTGACGGGATGGTCGGGGAAATCGGAGATCAGGCGCTCCAACGTGGCCTGCGCCTCGGCCTGGCGGGACATCGCCGCCATGGCGTCCGCGTCGATCAGCATCGCGTAGGCGCGCCACGGCGAGCGGCTGGGCGGCATCCGCTGAAGGAGGAGGTGAGGCGCGCCCGCCAGCTGACCGAGATCGCCCGCCTGGCGGTACGACTCGAGCAGGAGGCAGAGCGAAGCGTCGACCACGTCCTGCTTGCCGGCGGCCGGAGCCACCGGCTTACCGGCCGAGTCGGCCGGAGGCACGTAGCGGTCGAGCACGATCTGGAAGTAGGGCGCGGCCGCGCGCGGGCGGTTCTGCGAAAGGAGTCCGACGCCGGCGAGATAGGCCGCGGCCGGAGCTTCCGGCTCGGCCGGGTAGCCCGAGACGACCGCCTGGTAGGAGCCGGTCGCGTCGGCGGGCCTGCCGAGCGCGTCGAGGCAGCGGGCGACGCGATACTGCGCGCTCGCCGCGACCGATTGCTGGAAGTAGACCGTGAGCACCTTGTTCAGCTCGACGATCGCCTCGGCGTACTGGCCGCGCGTCGCGAGGAGGTCGCCGATGAGGAACTGAGCGCGCGCGCCGACGTTCGTTCCGGCGTGCCGGTCGGCCACGCCGCGAAGGAGCACGAGGGCCGAATCGGAGGCCCCCAGGAGCGACACGGCGCCCGCGGCGCGAAGCTCCGCCTCCGCGATCACGCGCGGGTCCTTCGCGCGGGTCGCCGCGCGGGAGAATTCCTCGGCCGCGCTCCGGTAGTCGCGAGCGAGCAGGAAGGCGTCGGCCTTGCCGAGCAGGGCCGGATCGCGAAGCGGCGAGTCGGGATACCGATCGGCCACTTCCTGGAACGACGCCGCCGACCGGAGCACGTTGCCCTGGGAACGGAAGATGAGGCCGCGCAGATAGGTCGCGGTCGGACCCGTGACGCTCTTGGTCAGGGCGGCCGAGGCCTCGGCGGTCTTGCCCTGCGCGTAGAGCGCGGTGGCCTGCGCCAGCGCCACGCGCGGATCGCCCGCCGACCACGGCTGGAGCGACGTGAGCGTCGCGAGGTGCTTCCGGGCCGCGGTCGGTTCCCCGCGCCGGACGGCGTTCCAGGCCTGCGCCAGGAGCGCCTCGCCGCGCAACGGACTCTGCGGGAAGCGATTCATCCAATCGGCCCATTCCTTGGCCGCCTGCGCGTCGTTTCCGGACGCTTCGAGCGACTGAATCGCCGAGAACGCGGCATCGTCCGCGAAGGCGTCCTTGCCGAGCCCGTCGACGGCGCGCCGGAACTCCTCCGAGCCCGCCGCGAGATCGCCGCGATCGACGTAGACCGTCGCCGCGAGCACCCGGGCCGACGCCCGTTCGTCCTCGTTGCCGCCCCTCGCGATGTTGGCGGCGGCCTTGGCGACTTCCTCGAGCCCGGCGACGCGCTCCGCCTCCGGGAGAAGCCTCGCCTGCTCGTAGCGGAGTCCCACATCCTTCAGCGTCGAGGCGGCGGGTTGTTCGCCCGCCACGGCGGCGGCCGCGATTCCGAGCAGGAGCCCGGCGGCCCCGATCGCGATGGCCGGGAGATGCGTTCCGAAGCGCGCCCGAATCCGTCCTGGATTCGGGGCGCTCCGCGTTGCCTGCTGGTGGCCCTGCGTCTGGTTCATGGTTCGAGACCCCCCCGCCTTACTGGACCGGAATCACCGGCACGGAGCCCTGCGGTCCGCCGGTCGAGATCTCGATGGCGCGCGTCCGGCTCTCGATGGTGCGGCCCTCGGAGTCGTGCACCTCGAGCGTGTAGCGATAGATGCCGTCCGGAAGCGGCAGGCCCGTTTCGTCCTTGCCGTCCCAGAGGAGATGCGCCGGCGGCTGACCCTTGCCGCCGAAGGTGCGGACCGTCTCGTCGCTCTTGTTGAGGAGCTTGAGCGTCCAGCTGTCGGGCTCGGCCTTCGTGCGCGCGTTCAGCGAGATCTTGGTGACGGCCGTCTCGCCGGTGGGCGAGAAGACTTCGGGCGACGCCTTGGCGCTGGCGAAGAAGCCGCCGAAGCGATAGGAGAGCCCGATCCGATGCGTGAGGCCGAGCGGATGGTCGAGCACGCCGTAGTCGAACTGGTACTTGCCGCTGAAGCGGTAGGAGAGGCCGCCCCCGGGCGCGTTCTCGTTGTAGCCGGCGCGGAGCGCGAGCATCGGCTGCACCCAGTACTCGGAGCCGCCGCGGATGCGCGTGCCCGGTCCCGACGCCTGATCGAGCTCGGCCGTGATCAGGCCGCGCCCGTTGAAGAGCGTCGCCGCGAAGCCTCCGCGGAACTCGACCGGATAGGTTTCCTTCGTGTCGCGAAGCGTGACGTTCGGCCCGCCGAGGTTCTGGACGGAGAAGCCGACCCGAAGATTGGGCGACACGTCGTAGATGCTTCCCAGGTCGAAGCCGACGCCGCCGGCGCTGAAGTTCTCGACGGTCTGGCGGACCAGCTTCACGTTGGTGCCGAGCGCGAGGCGCGGGCTGATGTTCCGCGCGATGGTGAAGAGGTACGCGGTCTCGCCCTCGTTGAAGGTGCCCAGCGGGTCGTTCATTTCGTTCGTGCGGTCGAACGCGCCCGACTGGAGCGAGATGATGCTCAGGCCGAAGCTCGGGAGCTTGTTCCCCGGCACGGCGAAGTTGAACGAGTTGACCGAGGTGTCCTCGAAGAGCTGCGCCGTCTCGAACCGGAGTTCGTTCGGCACCAGCATGGCGAGGCCGGCCGGGTTCCAGACGACCGACGCGGCGTCGTCGGCGGCGCCGACGTACGCGCCGCCCAGCCCGAGCGCGCGCGCCGAGACGTACGAGGAGAGCCAGCTCCCCGGGGTGCCGCCGTTCTCAGCCGTGGCGGCCGAGGCGGAAGCGCCGAGGTTCATGACGAGCGCGGTGGCCACCAGGGCGGCCGCGAGTTGGCGATGCGTGCGGAACATTGCTCCCTCCTCGCCTAACGGACCACCGCGATCTTGCGGCGGATGACGTGCATGGTTTCGCCCGTTCCCTGGGCCTCGATCAGCGCGACGTAGCCGCCGCTCGATACGACCTCTCCCTTACCGTTCATTCCGTCCCACGTGATCGTGTTCAATCCCGCGGAGCCGCCCGGGGTGCCGCGGTCGAAGACCATCCGCTTCACCAAACCGCCCGACTGCGAGTAGATGCGGATCGTGACCGTCGCGAGATCGTCGAGCTTGTAGGCGATGGTGGTCGGCTCGAGCGGCGGGTGGAACGGGTTCGGATAGTTGGTGACGTAGCCGCCGCCCGCGGTCGGGTCGACGAAGGCGACCTCGAGGTCGAGATCCTGCTGGAGCGCTCCCGACGTGGCGCGGATCATGTCGTGCTCGGGATTGCGCGGCGCCAGGAAGTCGGCGCGCGCGTACCCGGCGGGATCGGTGACGGCGTCGATGGGGGTCAGCGTGCCCGTCCCGCTGAGCTGGCTGAAGGCGACGGCCTGGTTCGGGACGCCGTTCTCGTACGCGTCGACCACCCGCGCGGAGAGGGTGGCGTGCTTGTTGCCCCCGACCCACGGCGGAGCGCTGGCGAGCCGAACGCTGGCCGGGACGCCCGGCGTGATGTCGATGACGCCCGTGACGCCCGGCGCGTTGCCGGCGTCGTCGTGGACGACCATGATGATCGGCTCGGCGAACGTGTAGGTCTGCGACACCGAGCGCTGGCCCTGGAGCAGCTGGAACTGGGTCGTCAGCAAGGCGCCGCGCCCGGCCGCCCGCGTGGAGGCGTTCTGGACCTCGACGGTGATGAAGGAGTTGATTTCCTGGATCACGCTCCCGGCGTCGTTCGTCACCTTCACCGTCAGGGTGAAGTTCTCGCCCGCGCGGGCCGTCCCCGGCGTCACCGAGGCCTCGAGGTGGAAGCCGCTCGAGATGGCGCGCACCTGCGTGGTGCTGCCGCCCTTCGACGGGTTCGTCACGTCGCTCACGCTGATCTGCTGGAAGCCGCCCGTCGCCAGGCGAATGGGCATGTCGACGGTCCCGTTCACCATGGCGGCGTCCGGGGGGAGCGTGGCGAGCGGATCGCCGCTCGTGACACGGACCACGTCGTTGACGCCGGTGACGGGATTCCACCAGGCGTCGGTGGCGAGGACGGTCATGGTGAAGGCGTAGTTGATCGACTGGTCCGTGGCGGTGCCGGTCCGGCCGGTCACCGTGCCCGGCGCGGGCGACTCGCCCGGCGCCAGGATGAGGACCTTCGCGAAGGAGCCGCCGATGACCGTGACGGGGCTCGACGTGTTCTCCTGGATGGAACCGTTGTCGGCGTCGACCGCCTTGATCGTCTGCGCGCCCGACTTATAGAGCGTCACCGAGAGGAGCTTCAGTCCGTTCGAGAGCGTCGTCGTGGCCGGCATCCCGGCGAACGCGTCCGTGCTCGAGAGAGCGACGGTGTCGTTGATTCCCGGGACCAGGTTCCAGTAGGCGTCGACCGCGCGCAGCGTGAGCGAGAAGGGCGTGCCGGCCGTCTGATTCGTCGGCGTTCCCTGCTTCCCGTCGGCGGTTCCGCCCTGGGCGGTCTCGCCCGGGAGGATCACCTGGAGCCCGTAGAAGGGGCCCGGGTTCACGACGAAGGCGTTGCTGGTGCCGGTGTGGGGGGGCGAGCTGAAGTCGGAGACCGAGAGGGTCACCGCGCCGCCGGCGCCGAAGAAGGTGATGGGGCCCGTCCAGACGCCGTTCGAGAAGGTGATCGTCGTGGGCGAGATGCTTCCGAGGCCCGTGTTCGCCGAGAGAATGGCGTCGCCCGCGTAACCCGGCACCGTGTTGTTGCTGGCGTCGACCGCGGTGATCGTCACGCTCTTCGGCGTGCCCGCCGTCAGCGGTCCGGTGATGGTCGCGACATTGAAGTGGTCGGCCAGGGCCGGGATGACCGGAATCGGAAGCGACGTCATCGACGTGATCGAGCCGTTCGTGAGATCGGTGGCCGTCAGCGTCTGGTTCCCGACCGTGTTGAGCGTGACGGTGAACTGGCGCGATCCATTCGTCATGGCGCCGGTGACCGGCGAGAAGGCGCCGTCGCTCGAGGAGACGCGGACGTTGTCGCCGCTCGGGATCGGGTTCCACCAGGCATCGGTTCCGTAAACGGTCACGGGGAAGGCATGCCCCGCGCCCTGCGTGGCGGGCGTGCCGGTGAAGCCGGCGACGCTGCCCGGGAGGGGCACCTCGCCCGGCACGATGATCTGGAGGCGGCTGAACGAGCCGGGGTGAACGGTGAAGGGATCGCTCGCGCCGTTGATCGCCGTGTTCGAAGGCAGCTCGGCGAGGACGTTCACGTTGCCGCGGTTGATGCTGGTCTCGTCGGCGCGATACATCGTCACGTTTCCGGTCCAGACGCCGTTCGTCATGGTGACGCTGGAGGGGCTGATGCGGCCGTCGCCGTACGAGGTCACCTCGCGGAGGTTGATCGTGCCGCCGAATCCGGTGACGGTCACGCCGCTCGGATTCTTCGCCGTGATCGTGAGGCTCATCGGCGTGCCGGCGTACTGGTTCTTCTGCGAGATGCTCGAGAACGTGAACGAGTCGAGCACCTGCGACGCCACCGTGGCGGAGGAGGCGTCGGCGATCGTCTGGTCGGTCTCGTCATGTCCGAAGATCTGGAAGTTGCCGGCCGCGTGGAACGTGACCTGATAGGTCGCCGTGCCCGAGCTGAGGGACGCGGTCCCCGGCAGCGTGGCGGTGGCGTCGGACGAGAGAATGCTGACGGCGTGCGTCACGCTCGTCACGGTCGTCCAGGTGTCGTCGCAGGCGCGCACGGTCACCGTGAACGGAATGCCCGCGACCTGCGCGCGGGGCGTCCCGCTCTTGCCGGTCGCGGTGCCCGGGGCCGCGCTCTCGCCAGGAAGGAGAACCTGGAGACGAGTGAACGGACCCGCGGCGGCGATCGACGCGAAAGTCATCTGCGTGAGGAGCGCTAGGCTCAACAGGAGCCAGGCCCCGCGTCGCGTGTGGCGCACGGCGTCACCTCCGACGTTTCAGTTGTCCATCCCAAGATCGTGAAACGAAGTAGCCGCCGGCGCGCGGCCGGTCGGCCTTTTCCCCGGTCGCGCCGGACGGCCTGGTGTAGGCGGCCCAGCGCGGACCTGACGAAGCGCCCTAGTGCAGCCGCCATGCCGTTCGCGTCGGGCGAATTGCACGGCCGAATCGAAGGTCCCAGAACTGCCTGCCGTGCCGTGGGTTGCGGGCTCGCATTTGGCTCGATGGCTCGATGCCGGCGCGAAGCGGGACGGCGATACGAGTGGACGTGGCTCGATCGAGCCTCGAGGAGGATGGCGAAACGCCCCGCCCGCAACGGACGACGCTGCGCATCGCGTCACGCGGGGGACGCCCGTTGTTGCGGAATCCACCTTCCGCCGGCGCGCGCGGCTCGCTAGAGTGCGCTGCGCGAGCCGACGTATTCTTCTACCTTTGAAGACCACCACCCATGCGACCAGCGTTTCGACCTCGACGAGTGCTCCTCACCGGGGCGAGCGGCACGATCGGGTCACGGATCGGCCCCGCGCTCCTGGCGGCCGGAATTCCCGTGCGCGTCCTCGTTCATCGCCGCCGCCCCTCGTGGCTCGACGCGGCGGCCGGCGTCGAGGAGCGGCGAGGAGACGTGCTCGTCCCGTCGAGCCTGCGTGGCGCCGCGGACGGCTGTGACGCCGTCGTCCACGCCGCCGCCCGCCCGGGATTCGGCGCGCTCGATCGCGACCGCCAGCACAGGATCCACGTGGAGGGAACCGACGCGATGCTGCAGGAGGCGTCGAGCGCGGGAGCGCGTCTCTTCGCCATGCTCGGATACACGGGGACCATTCAGGAACGAAGCGGCGACGCGGCGGTGAACGAGGAGACGCCCCCGGAAGGGCAATACGAATCGGCCTACGTGCGGACGATGATGGAGGCGGAGGTCCTGACGCTCGAGGCGAACCGGCCGGGCGAATTCAGGACGATGGTCGCGAGCCCCGGCGTGCTCCTGGGGCCGGGGCTCTCATCGCTCCTGAGCGGACTCACGCGGCTCTACCTTCGCCAGGAGCTGCCGTACCGATTCCTGGACGACGTCTGGCTCGCCGTATCGGGGCCGCGCGACGTCGGCGCGGGGGTCGTGGCGGCCCTGGAGCATGGGCGAGGGGGCCGCCGCTACTTCCTCACGGGGGAGTCGCTGCGAATGCGCGATTACTACGCCCTGCTGGCCGAGCGAAGCGGCGTCCCGCTCCCTCGCCGCCGCCTTCCCGATCTGCTCGTCGAAGAGCTGGGCCTCCTCGCTCCCGTGCTTCCGCCTCACTCGTTCCTCAGGCAGGTGGTCCTGCCCCGGGAACTGGTCCTTCACCTGCGGCGGCTGGCGCCGCTCGACAACGAGCGCACGCGCGTCGAACTCGGCTTCACGCCGGAGCCGATCGCCGATCTCGTCGACGCGCTGGTGGGGGAGGCGGGGCTACGCCCGCGAGGCGGGGGGTGACGTCGACGGGCGCGCGGCCCGCGAGGCCCGCGAGTCGAGCATCTCGCGGACCTTCCGCGCGAGCGCGAGGGGCGTGAAGGGCTTCGCCAGGAACGCCGACTCGCGGCCCCACTCCTCGACCGCCGGCCCGGCGTTCCCGGGGTACCCCGACACGTAGAGGACGGTCAGCCCGGGGCACTGCTCCTGAGCGCGCCGCGCCAGCTCGCGCCCTCCGATCTCCGGCATCACCACGTCGGTCACGAGGATGTCGAGGCGGCCGCCCAGCCGATCGAGAATCGACAGGGCCTCGGCGCCGCTTCGCGCCGGGAAGACCTCGTAGCCGAGCTCGAGCAGGATCTCCCGGCTCAGCGCGAGGAGCGCGGCGTCGTCCTCGACGAGCACGATCCGCTCGCGCCCTCCGGCGGCGGGCGCCGCGGCGAGATCCTCCGGCGAATCGCCGCCCGCCGCCTCGGGAAGGAGGATCTCGAACGAAGTTCCCTTGCCCGTCTCGCTCGAGACGTCGATCGAGCCGTGATGCTGGCGAACGATCCCGTAGACGGTCGCGAGCCCCAGCCCCGTTCCCCGTCCCGCCTCCTTCGTCGTGAAGAACGGCTCGAAGATGTGCTCGCGCACCTCGGGCGGAATCCCGACGCCGTCGTCGCTGAAGACGAGGCGGGCGTGGCGGCCCGACGGCGGCCCCTCGAGCGGGCCTTCCGCGCGCTCCACCGATTCGGTGCGGACCCGGATCGTTCCGCCGCTCGGCATGGCGTCGCGGGCGTTCACGGCGAGGTTCACGATGACCTGCTCGAAGTGGGTCGGGTCGATGCGGATCTTCCCGATGGACGGCGAGAGCGACAGCTCGAACCGGACGTCCTCCCCGAGGAGACGGCGAAGCATCGGCTCGAGATCCCGGATCGCCTCGTTCGGGTCGAGGAGGCGGGGCTGGGTCGTGGCGCGGCGGCCGAAGGCGAGGAGCTGGCGCGTCAATCCGGCGGCCCGGTCCGCGCCCTTCCGGATCTCCTGCACCGCGTGGCGGTGCTGATCGCCCGGGGCCATGCGCGCGAGGAGCAGGTCGGAATACCCGATGACCGCCGTCAGGATGTTGTTGAAGTCGTGCGCGACGCCGCCCGCGAGCTGTCCGATGGCCTCCATCTTCTGCGCGTGACGGAGCTGGTCCTCCAGCTTCACGCGCTCCGTCACGTCGGCCTCGATCCCGTCGACGTGAACGGAGCCGTCGGGCTCGCGGCGGGGGAAGAGGTGGCTGCGATGCCAGCGGTAGATTCCCCTCGAGGACTGGTACCGCACCTCGATGACGGCCGGCTGCAGCCGGACCAGGCGCGCGAGCATCGGCCGGACCACGTTGGCCAGGTCTTCGGAGTGGACCCGCGTGGCCCAGAAACCGGGATCGGTTTCGATGGTCTCGCGGGGGAGGCCGTAGAGCGCTTCCGCGCCCCGGGAGAGGTAGTCGTAGCGGGCCACGTTTCCGTCCGCGTCGAGCGTGCAGGTGAAGAGCGCGGCGTCCAGATTGGCCGCGATCGAGGCTTCCCGCTCCATGGCGAGGCGCTGCTCCGCCGCCGCGCGCTCGCGGTCGGTGACGTCGCGGAAGCTCCAGACGCGGCCGATGATCTCGCCGTCGAGCCGCTGCGGCATGGAGTAGCGCTCGAAAACGCGGCCGTCCTTGAAGCGGAGGGTGTCGAAGCTCTCCAAGCCGGGCGTGGCGTAGAGCTTCCGCACCTTCGACACGAACTGCTCGGGCTCCTCGAGCTGGGAGAGCACGAATCCGATGGCCCTCTCGTCGTCGCCGCTCGAAAGGATGTCCGCCGGGATTCGCCAGAGATTCGCGAATCGCTCGTTGAAGCGAACGATGCGCCCCTCGACATTCACGACGAGGAGCCCGTCGGCCGTCGACTCGAGGGTCGCCTCGAGGAGCGACAGGGCCTGGTGGCGCTCCTGCTCGCCGCGGTATCGCTCGGTGATGTCGTGGAGGATCCCGAATCCCTCCAGGAATCGGCCCGTCGAGTCGAGGATGGAGTGGGTCGAGCAGAGGGCGCGGACCTCGGCGCCGTCCTTGCCGCGCATCGAGAGTTCGAAGGCCATCGGTTCGCCTTTGCGCCCCCGCTCGAACGCCGCGTGCGCGAAGCTTCGGCCGGCCTCGTCGAAGAAGCTGTCGAAGTGGCGGCCGATCATCTCCTCGCGGGAATACCCGAGCATGGCCGCCATGGGCGCGTTCACGTCGAGCGTGCGGCCCTCGGGGCCGACGCGCCAGATTCCGTCGGGGCTGCTCGAGAGGAGATTGCGGAAGCGGGCGGCCTCGTCGCGCGTGCGGGAAGCGGAGGCCGACTCCTGCTCGTGGAGGCGAATCCGAAGGCGGATGAAGAGGGCGCCCGCCACGGCGAGGATCGCGAGGTCGGCGAGCACGTCGCTGAGGGGCGCGTGGCGAAGGCCCGGGATCGTCTCGCCCGCCGCCGCGAACAGGAGCGTGGCGCCGAGGCAGACCCAGGCGAGGAAGTTGGGCTGGCGCAGCGTGACGTAGGCCAGAGCGAGGAAGGGGAGGAGAGGGCTCTCGATCGCGGGATACGCCGACTCGAGCGCGACGTTCGCGGCCGTCGCCGCGATCGGCAGCGCAAGCGCCATGAGCCATCCACTCGGACCACCGCTTCGTGCCGCCATCGGCCCCCCCGGACTATGTGGCGTTCGAAAGCCGTCCATCCCGCGATTCGAGCGGCCACGCCGGCGGCGCCGGGTAGCCCCCCGACTGCCACCTTAGGATGATTGGGACGCGCGGCGCAACCACTTATGCTCGTCCCATGCGATATCCAGCCGAGCCGTTTCGAATCAAGGTCGTGGAACCGGTGCGCTACGTTCCGCGCGAGGAGCGCGCGCGACTCCTGGACGAGGCGGGCCTGAACATCTTCTCGGTCCCGGCCGACTCGATCTACATCGACCTCCTGACCGATTCGGGGACCTCGGCGATGAGCGACCGGCAGTGGGCGGGGCTCATGATGGGCGACGAGTCGTACGCGGGAAGCCGCAACTTCTTCAATCTCCAGAAGACGGTCCGGGGCATCACGGGGTACCCCCACGTGATCCCGACCCATCAGGGCCGAAGCGCCGAGCATCTCCTCTTCTCCGCCCTGGTGTCCAAGGGCCAGATCGTTCCCAACAACAGCCACTTCGACACGACGCGCGCCAACGTGGAGGCGCAGGGAGCGGAGGCGCTCGACCTGGTCATCGAGGAGGCCAACGATCCCGCGGTCGAGCATCCCTTCAAAGGGAACATGGACCTGGTCAGATTGGAGCGGGTCCTGTCGGAGCATGGCCGGGCCAAGATTCCCCTCGTGATGATCACGATCACGAACAACTCGGGGGGCGGGCAGCCCGTGTCGCTGGAGAACGCCATGGCCGTGCGCGACATCTGCAAGCGGCACGGGATCCCGCTCTTCTTCGACGCATGCCGATTCGCCGAGAACGCCTTCTTCGTGAAGGATCGGGAGGCCGATTGCCGCGACCGTTCGGTTCGCGAGATCGCCCGCGCCATCTTCGACTGCGGCGACGGCTGCACCATGTCCGCCAAGAAGGACGGGCTCGTGAACATCGGAGGCTTCCTGGCCTTCCGCGACCCGACGCTGCGCGAGAAGGTGACGAACCTGCTCCTCCGAGTGGAGGGATTCCCGACCTACGGCGGCCTGGCCGGACGGGATCTGGAGGGAATGTCGCGCGGGCTCGAGGAGGTTCTGGACGAGGACTACCTGGCGTTCCGCATCGCTCAGGTGCGGGGCCTCGGGCAGATGCTGATGGACGCCGACGTGCCGATCGTCCGTCCCGTGGGGGGACACGCCGTCTACATCGACTCGAGGAAGTTCGCGCCCCACATCCCGCCCGATCAGTTTCCGGGGCAGGCGCTGGTCGCCGTGCTCTATCGCGACTACGGCATCCGCGCCGTCGAAGTGGGCGCCCTCATGTTCGGACATGCCGACCCGACGACCGGCGAGACGGTGCTTCCGCGCCTCGACCTGGTCCGTCTCGCCATTCCCCGGCGCGTCTACACCTCGGAGCAGATCCGCTACGTGGGGCAGTCGGTGATCGAAGTCTTCCGCGGCCGGGAAAGGCTACGGGGGCTTCGCATCGTCTACGAAGCCCCCGTTCTGCGTCACTTCACCGCGCGGCTCGAGGCGATCGAGCCCGTCGCGGCGCGCTAGTCGCCCGGTTCTTCCCGCCCCTCCGGCCCGTTTCGACTCCCCGGGCCTCCGCTCCTATTCCTTGGGCGTCTCCGGCATGCGCGGCTCCAGGCCGGGCGCCGGCGGCGCGGGCGTCGATCCGAACGACGCCCGGCGAGCCCTCTCCTCGCTCAGGACGTTCATGTTGAGGATCTTGATCTCGACGCGGTTGTTCTGCAGGCGTCCCGCGGTCGACGTGTTCGGAGCGATGGGATCGGTGTCGCCGTATCCCGTGATCCAGATCTGCTTCTGGTTCAGCTTCGGATACTTCGCGAGGAGATAGCGAAGGATCGCGCGCGCTCTCAGGCCGGTGAGCGGAACGCGGAAGCCGGGCTCGGGCGTGTCGTCGCAATGGACGCCGATCTCCACCTTCAGCATGGGCCACTGGAGCAGCATGACGCCGACCGAGTCGAGCCGCGCCGCGCCCTCCGGGCTGAACGTGGCCGAGTCGGGAGCGAAGGGGAACGCCGTGAAGCGAATGAGCCAGTCCTGGAGCATCGTCCGCTCGGTCGGCGTCGGCGCGATGGGGCAGCCTCCCGCGTTCACGGCGACTCCGCTCGGCGTGAACGGACAGATGTCGATGCCGTCGGGGATGCCGTCGCCGTCGGCGTCGAGCGGGCAGCCGATGGAGTCGACCACGGCGCCCCTGGGCGTGTCGGCGCACTTGTCGAGTCCGTCGAAGATCTTGTCGCCGTCGGTGTCGACGCCGCAGCCGGTCGCGTCGACCACGACGCCCTGGGCCGTGTCCGCGCACTGATCGATGCCGTCGGGGACGCCGTCCTTGTCGGTGTCGATGGCGATGCCCAAGGCGTCCACCTTCGCGCCCTTCGGCGTCGCGGGATCCTTGTCGAGTCCGTCGAAGACGCCGTCGCCGTCGCCGTCGAGCGGCACGCCGGTCGCCGAGACCACCGCGCCGCGCGGGGTTTCGGGAGAGGTGTCGTTCTTGTCGGGAACGCCGTCCTCGTCCGTGTCGCGCGGACGGCCGCCCCAGAGCGCGGTGACGCCGCCGGAGAAGTAGAGGGAGTTGACCCGCGTCTCGCGGCCGGGGCCGCCCTCCTGCTTGTAGCTGACGTCGCGCGCGTCGAGCCGGAAGCCGAGGCGCTCGCCCGCCCGCACGAGGACGCCGCCGCCTCCATGGAAGGCGCCGGCGGAGGTCGACGTCGACTCATGGTCCGCGCTGGCCGAGCCGAGGCCCGCATAGATGTACGGGAGGACCCACTTGTAACGGTCCGGCGTGACGATGATGCCGCCGCCGAAATGGGTGAAGCTGCCGCTGCCGCTGTAGGGCTGCTCGAGCGTCGGCGACGAGGAGGTGAAGAGTCCTTCGACGCCGAACCAGCGATTCAGGAAGTAGCCGCCCCGGACCCCGAGACCGACGCCGTCCTTGAAAGCCTGCTCGGCATCGTAGGCGTTGACGCCCGCCTCGACGGTCGCCCAGACGCGCTCCTCGACGGCGTGCGCCTTCGGGATGTTTCCTGCGACGAGGGCTACGAGGGTGAGGAGGATCGCGGCAGGCGGAAGGGCAGCGCGCGTGGACGATGAGACCATGTGAGGTGAGCCTCCGAATTCCGACTGTGGGGAAATAACCGGCGGAGTGTGGCCCGTTTTGGCCCCTAGGTCAAGTCTCTGATATACTTTGCCGCCTCGCGGCGGAAGCCGCCGTCCCGGGCCCGCAGGGCCCATCGGGCACCCCCCGTGAATCATCCGAGGATTGAAATGCTAGAAGAGCGACTGAACGAGGAAATGAAGCAGGCCCTGAAGGCCGGGCGGCAGGACCGCCTCGGCACGCTCCGCATGATGCGGAGCCAGATCCTGCTCGAGAAGAAGAAGGACGCTTCGATCCAGGTCCTTTCCGATCCCCAAGTTACCCAGGTGCTCGGCTCCTACGCGAAGAAGCTCCGGGATTCCGCCGCGGAGTACGAAAAGCTGGGGAGGCCGGAGGAATCGGCGAAGATTCGCGCGGAGCTCGCGGTGGTGCAGGAATTCCTGCCGCAGCCGCTGACGGCCGACGAAGCCAAGGCGCTCGTGGCGCAGGTCGTCGCGGATCTCGGCGCCTCGAGCGCGAAGGACTTCGGCCGCGTCATGAAGGAGGCCCAGGCGCGCGCCACCGGCCGGGCCGACGGAAAAACGCTGAGCGATCTCGCGCGCGCGGCGCTCGACGGATGAGGGACGCGGTGGTAGAGTCGGGGACATCCTCATGATCTCAATCCGTTCATGACACCCCCGCCGGATCGGCGTCCGAAGCCTCGACCCAAGTCGCGTCCCTCGTTCGGGCCGTCGTCCGATCGGCCGCGCCCCTCGGGTGGTTCCGGGCGTCCCCGTCCCGCGAGCGGGACCGGTCGTCCGCGTCCCGCGAGCGGCGCAGGCGGCACGGGCCGACCGCGGGGTCCTCGCGATCGGCAAATCCCGACGGGACCCAAGGAACATCCGCAATACGGCACGCGCATCCCGCCTGAGGAACTCGAGGCGATGCGCGAGCTGCAGCGCGAGCAGCGCGAGCAGAACAAGAAGGAGCGCGGCGGATCCCGCTTCGACGACACGCGCCGTCCGCGGGGCGGTTACGACCGTCCGCCGGCGAGTGGCGGCTATCGCCGCGAGGGAGGCACCGGAGGCGCGGGGCCGCGATACCGCTCCGGGCCGGGCGGCCCTCCGTCGCGACCGTCACGCTTCGAGCGCCCGACCGGCGCCGGCGGCCCTCCCGGCCGATCGGGCTTCCGTCCCGACCGCGGGCCGCGTCCCGATCGGGGACCGAGACCGTCCGGAGATTTCCGGCCTCGCCCGCAGCAAGATCGCCCGTATCAGGATCGTCCACCGCGGTCCGACCGGCCCTATCAGGATCGTCCCGCGCGTCCCGATCGCTTCGAGCAGCGGGGTGAACGCGCCCCTCGGTTCGAGCGTCCGGGGGGAGCGCCCTCGCACGAGCGTCCCGGCCGGCCTCCGCGCCACGAGCGCCCGACCGGCCCGATGCGACCGAGCCCTTCGAGCGCGGGCCTCGGGCCGCCGCACGCCGTTCCCGCGCCGGAAGAGCCGGCGTACGGCCGTTTCCGCTCGATCCTCTTCGCCTACCAGCAGGCGGCGACTCTCATGGCGGGTTACTCGCTCGGACTCTTCCGCGAGATCCACCGCCGTCCGCAGTCGGCCGACGACGTGGCGCGCTCCTGCGCGACCGATCCGCACGGCACCCGCGCGCTCCTCGAGGCGCTCGTCGCCATCGGCGCGCTGCAGCGGCACGGTCCGACCTACGTCCTCTCCCGCGATCTCGCGCCCTACCTGGTGCCCGGCCTCGAGGGGGACGCGACGGGTCAGATCGACTGGGCCGCCGACCTCTACGACGTGTGGGGCGATCTCGGCCGCGCGGTCCAGGACGGAACGCCCCGCTACCCGCTGACCGGAGACGCGATCCTGCAAGGCGATCCGAGCCGCGTCCGCCGATACATTCGCGCGGTCCACACGGGCAGCCGCGAAGCGGCGATCCGCGTGGCCCAGATGGCGCCGCTCCTTCCGGGCTCGAGCCTCCTCGACGTCGGAGGCGGATCGGGAATCTACGCGGCCACCTACGCGAGGCAGACGCCCGATCTCAAGGCCCACCTCTTCGACCTGGCGCCGACGCTCGACGTGGCGCGCGACATCCTCCACGCGGAGGGGCTCGAGGAGCAGATGGAGTTCCACGCCGGCGACTTCCGCCACGATCCCTTCCCGGGTCCGGTCGACACCGTGCTTCTCTCGAACGTCATTCAGACGGAGAGCGAGGAGCATGTCGTCGGAATCCTCCGTCGCGCCTTCAACGCGCTCCGTCCCGGAGGGACGCTCCTCGTCCACGGCGTCATGCCCGACGCCGCGCTGCCGCCCGACGCGCCGGTGGCGCTCTTCTCGCTCCAGATGTTCCTCCTCTTCGGCCATGGACGCGCCTGGTCCTCGGACCAGGTTTGCGAATGGCTCGCGCAGGAGCAGTTCGGCGTCCGATTCGTGAAGCCGATCGGCGAGCCGTTCCACACCAAGCTCATCCTCGCGACGCGCATCGAATAGCGCGCCGCGCGCCCGCGACGGCCGTGCCCGAGCTTCCGTTCCTCGAAGTCCTCGTCGAAAACCTCGCTTCCTCCATCGTGGGGAGGCGGATCGAACGCCTCGACATCCATCAGCCCGCGCTCCTGCAAACCGCCGCGCCCTCGCCCGAGTCGTTCGCCGGTGAATTCCTGAGCCTCCCGACGCGGCGCGGAAAGTACGTGATTCTCGAAACGGAATCGCGCCGCGCGCTCGTCTTCCACCTGATGCGGCTCGGCCGGCTCCAGGTGACGATGCCGGCGGACGGGGCCGCGAAGGGGGCGAAGGGGAAGGCGCCGGCGGCGCGCCCGAAGGGACTCTCGGCGCGCCTTCGGCTCGACGACGGAACCGAGCTTCGCCTCGTGGAGCACGGGACCGAGAAGCGGGCGCGCCTCTGGCTGGCGGAGGAACTCGACGACGTCGCCGAAGTCGGCCCCGGCCGGATCGGCCCCGATCCCACGCGAGGCGAACTGACGCTGGAGGGGTTCCGCGCCGCCGTGCGGGCGGAGTCGCGGCAGCTGAAATCGCTCCTCGTCGATCAGCGCGCGCTCTCGGGCGTCGGCAACGGACTCTCCGACGAGATCCTTCACGAAGCGAAGCTCTCGCCGCTCGCCCTGACCGGCAAGAGCAGCGACGAGGAGATCGATCGGCTCCACGCGGCGCTGCTCGCGGTGCTCGAGCGGCAGACCACGCTCCTGCGCGAGTCGATGGCCGGGGCGCTTCCCCAGAGGGAGCCGTCCGAGCACTACGCGGTCCACGATCATGCCGGCGAGGCGTGCGCGCGATGCGGCGCCACGGTGGCTCGCATCTCCTACGCCGATCGCGACACGTTCTACTGCCCGGGCTGCCAGACGGGCGGTAAGCCGTTGAAGGACAGACGCTTGTCGAAACTCCTCCGCTAGCCGGTGGAGGAGGGCGGCGGCCGTGCCGATGGATAGGAGTTGATGCGCGCGGAGCCTTCGGCGCAGAATTCGCGGCTCGGGGTAGTAGGGGGCGACGCCGGCGGGTGGTTCGCCGCGTCGTACATGGTCGGAGGATCGACGGTGAATCGGTTCGTGACGTTTCTCCTCATCGCGCTGGTCGGAGTCCCCTGGACGGCGGTCCCCGCCGCGAAGGCGGCGGCCTGCGCCATGCCTCGAGAGACCGCGGCCGCGCCGCCGGCCTGCTCCTACTGTTCTCCCGATCGGGTCGCGTCGACCTCGATTCCGTCGCTCGAATCGGGCTGCTGCCGCTTCGCGCCGAAGGCCGAACGCAACGCGGCCGAGGCCGGCTCGCTCGGCTCGACGCCGAAGCCGAGCCAGTCGCCCGACCTCGCCGCCGCGATTCCCGCCCACGAGGGCCTCGAGGCGACGGTCGTCCCGGCCGCCCGCTCGAACGCCGCGCGCGGCGCATCGCCGCCTCACGCTCCCCCGACTCGAACGACCCACCTCCTCCTCTAGAAGCCGTCTCTTCCCGGGCGCCACACCCGCAAAGGTGTAAGGTCGCCCGCGTGGCATCCGTCCGCCTTCGCGACTTCGCGGGGGCTGTTCACCGGGATTCGCCCATGAAGAGGAGATGGCTCCATGCTCCCGTTTCGGATTCGCACCTCGATTCTCTCGGCGCTCCTCGCCGTCGCCCTGGCGGGTGTCGCCGGCGCGTTCGGCGCTCCGGGACCGCTGGGGGCGCGCCGCGCCCTCGCGGCCGACGCCGCGCCCGCCCCGCTCACGCTCGGAGAAGTCCTGCGCGACGTTTCCGAATCGAACCCCACGCTGGCCGCGAAGCGCGCCATGGCGGCGGCGGCCGAGGAACGGCACCGCAGCACGGGCGCGTGGGAGCCTCCGATGCTGGAATTCGGCGTCGTGAATCTTCCGACCTCGTGGGACTTCAACGAGGACGACATGACGATGAAGATGATCGGCGTGGTGCAGCGCGTCCCGCTTTTCGGCGCCAAGAAATATCGGAACCGCGCGGCGGGCGATGAGGCGGAAGCGGCGGGCTCCGCTTCCGCCGGCGCGCATCTCGAGCTCTTCGGAGCGGCGATCGAAGCGTACGCCGACGCCTACTACGCGATCGAGAGAGCGCGCGAGGCGGCACGGCACGAGTCGGTGATGGCGCGCTTCGTGGAGTCGGCGATGGCGCGCTACCGCTCGGGGAACGGGCGGCTCGACGACGTGCTCAGGGCGCAAGCCGAACAGGCCCGCGTGCGCGCCGAGGGAGCGGGATTCCAGGCGGACGCGGAGCGGGCGCTCGCCCGCCTCGGAGCGCTGCGCGGGCGCCGGTTCGAGGGGGGGTTCCCCGCGCTGGCCCCACCGCCGCCGCTTCCCGTGCCCGCCGATCCGTCGACGTGGATCGCCGCGGCCGCCGACGACCATCCTCGCGTCATGGAGGCGGAGGCGCGAGAGCGCGGCTACGAGATGTCGGCGCAGGCGTCGAAGAAGATGGCCTGGCCCGATCTGGAAGTGCGCGCCTCCTACGGGCAGCGCGGAAAGGATGCCATGGGAATGGAGCTGAACGACATGGTCACGGCCACCGTCGGCGTCACCATCCCCCTCGGCTACGGCTCCCGCGAAGGCGCGATGGCGAAGGAGATGAGCGCCATGGCGCGCGCGGCGAGCGCCGAAAAGGAGGAGGCCGCGCTCGATCTCGCGCGCATGGCGAGCACGCTCCACTCCGAAGCGCTGGCATCGTCGCGCATGGTGGCGCTCCTCGCCGATACCGTCGTGACGACGCAGGCGCGGGCGGTGGAGGCCTCCTGGAGCGCCTACTCGTCCGGCTCGATCGATCTCTGGCGCGTCTTCGAGGCGAACCACGCGCTCTACACCGACGACCTCGCGCTCCTCGACGCCCGCCGGATGCTGGCGCGCGCCCAGGGAGAGTTGGTCGCGCTGACCGGGCGCGGCGACCTGGCCGGCGTGGAACTCCCCGTGATCCGGAGGGACGAACAATGAGCGCCGAACGGTTCGATCCGGGGACGCCGGCGCCGGGGAACGCGCCGGGGCACGAACCGCCTCCGAAGGGGGCGTCGTTCATGAACGCGGTCCGCTGGATTCTCTTCGGAGGACTTCTCCTGCTGGCGGTCGCGTCGATCGCCGTCTACGTCCTGGGGCACCGTCCCGAGGGAGGCGGCAAGACCGCCGCCGGGGCGATCATCTACTACTGTCCGATGCATCCGAGCTACACGTCGAATCGCCCCGGCGAGTGTCCGATCTGCGGCATGACGCTCGAACCGATGCCGGCGGAGGGCCACGCCGCCCACGCCGGAGCGAGCGGCGCCGGCAGCGGCGCGGGCGCCGCGGGGCAGGTCCCGGGGCTCGCGCCGATCCAGATTTCACCGGAGCGGATTCAGCTGATCGGCGTGCGCACCGCGATCGCGGCGCGGCGCGCGATGGGAGGCCGGATCGAACTCGTCGGCTTCGTCGCTCCCGACGAGAAGAGTCTTCGTCGCGTTCAGATTCGCACGTCGGGGTGGATCCAGAAACTCCACGTGAACCAGACCGGCGAAGTGGTCCGCGCGGGCGACCCGCTCCTGACGATCTACAGCCCCGAGCTCTATCAGAGCGAGCAGGAATACCTGATCGAGTTGGGCGGCCACGCGGGAGCGATGCCGGGCATGGAGCCCGCGGCCGGCGCCGCCGCGCCGGAATCCCCCGGACCCCACGAGTCGGGCGCGCTCGAGGCGGCGCGCGAGCGGCTGCGGCTCTTCGGCGTTCCGCCGGAGGAGATCGCGCGGCTCGACCGCGAACGGACGGCCAGCACGGCGCTGACGCTTCGCTCGCCCGTCACCGGGACGGTGCTCGAGCGGAACGTCGTGGAGGGGCAGTCGGTGAGCGCGGATAGCCCGTTGCTCACCATCGCCGACCTGTCGCGCGTCTGGGTCCTGGCCGATCTCTACGAGATGGACTTCGGTCGGGTGCGCGTCGGCGACCGGGCCGAGTTCCGCGTCGACGCGTTGCCCGGGCGCTCCTTCGACGGGCGCGTCGACTTCGTCTATCCCACGCTCTCGAGCGAGACGCGGACGCTGAAGATCCGCTTCGCGCTCGCCAATCCCGGCGGCGTGCTTCGGCCCGGAATGTACGGCCGCGCCATGGTCCTGGCGGGCACGAAGAGCGCCCTCGCGGTTCCGGCGGAGGCGGTGGTGAACGCCGGGGAGCACGACTACGTCTTCCTCGCCCGCGCGGGAGGACGCTTCGAGCCGCGCGGTGTGACGATCGGGAAAGGGGACGGCGAGTGGGTGCCGGTCCTCTCCGGCCTCGCCGAGGGGGACACCGTCGTGGCGAGCGCGTCGTTCCTCATCGACTCGGAGAGCCGGCTCCGCTCCGCGATCTCGGGGCTGGGAGCCTCGGGAGAACCGGGAACGTCGGGGACGCCGGCGCCCCACCAGCACGGAGCGACGCCGTGATCGGGCGGATCATCGAGTACTGCGCGACCCACCGAACGATCGTCTTCGTCGTGACGGCCTTCCTGGTCGTCGCCTCGATCTTCGCGATTCGCAGCGTGCCGCTCGACGCCATCCCGGATCTCTCCGATCCGCAGGTGATCGTCTTCACCGAGTGGATGGGGCGGAGCCCCGACCTGGTGGAGGACCAGATCACCTACCCGATCGTCTCCTCGCTCCTCGGCGCGCCGCGCGTCGAGGCGGTGCGAGGGCAGTCGATGTTCGGGATGAGCTTCATCTACGTCATCTTCAAGGAGGGGACCGACCTCTACTGGGCGCGAAGCCGAGTCCTCGAGTACATGGCGGCCATCCGCCAGAGGCTCCCGCAGGGCGTGAACCCGGTCCTCGGCCCCGACGCGTCGTCGGTGGGATGGGTCTTCCAGTACGCGCTCGTCGACAAGAGCGGCCGGCACGATCTGGCGGAGCTTCGCACCTATCAGGACTTCAATCTCCGCTACGCGCTGGCGAGCGTGCCGGGCGTGGCCGAGGTCGCTTCGGTGGGAGGCTACGAGCGCCAGTACCAGGTGGAAGTGAATCCCGACCGCCTCCATGCCTACGGCCTCTCGCTCTCCGACGTGACGGCGGCCATCCGGCGGAGCAACTCCGACGTCGGCGGGCGCGTGATCGAGCTCTCGGGGCGGGAGTACTTCGTGCGTGGCCGCGGATACGTGCGGAGTCTGGACGACCTGCGCCAGGTCGCGCTCGGCTCCGACCCCCGCACGGGCACGCCGGTTCGCGTGAGCGACGTCGGCACGGTCTCCTTCGGCCCCGACATCCGCCGCGGCGTGAGCGAGCTGGACGGCGAGGGCGAGGCGGTCGGCGGGACCATCGTCATGCGCTACGGCGAGAACGCGCTCCAGGTGATCGAGCGCGTCAAGAAGCGGATCGCGGAGCTGAAGCCGTCGTTCCCGCCGGGGGTCGAGCTCCAGATCGTCTACGACCGGTCCGATCTCATCCGGCACGCGATCGCGACGCTCCGCCACACGCTCCTCGAGGAAGGGATCGTCGTCAGCCTCGTCATCCTCGTCTTCCTCCTCCACGTCCGGAGCACGATGGTGCCGGTCCTCACGCTCCCCGTCGCCGTGGGGCTCTCCTTCATTCCGATGTACTTCTTCGGGATCAACTCGAACATCATGAGCCTCGGCGGGATCGCCATCGCCATCGGCGCCATGGTCGACGCGGCCATCGTGCTCGTGGAGAACGCGCACAAGCACCTGGAGACGGCGCCCCCGGGCGCGGATCGCCAGCGCGTCCTCATCGACGCGGCGAAGGAGGTCGGGCAGCCGATCTTCTTCTCCCTCCTGATCATCACCGTGGCCTTCCTCCCGATCTTCGGCCTGAACGGCCAGGCCGGCCGCCTCTTCAAGCCTCTCGCCTTCACGAAGACGTTCGCCATGGCGCTGGCGGCGCTCGTCTCGATCACGCTGGCGCCCGCGCTCATGTCGCTCTTCATCCGGGGGAAGATCCGCCACGAGAAGGACCACCCCGTCTCGCGCGCCGTCATCGCCGTCTACAAGCCGTTCGCGTGGGTGGCCCTCAAGAATCCGAAGACGACGATCGCGATCGGTCTGGCCGCGCTCCTCTCCGCCGTTCCGATGGCGTTCCACCTCGGCCACGAATTCATGCCCCCTTTGAACGAGGGGGACATTCTCTACATGCCGACGACCTTCCCGAACATCTCCATCGAGGAGGCGAAACGGTACGTGCAGGTGCAGGACCGCCTCATCCGCGAATTCCCCGAGGTGGAGCGCGTCTTCGGCAAGGCCGGGCGCATGGAATCGCCCACCGACCCGGCGCCCCTCTCGATGGTGGAGACGATCGTGAAGCTGAAGCCGCGCGAGGCGTGGCGGCGCGTTCCGGTGACGCGCTGGTACTCGGCGTGGGCGCCGTCGTGGCTGAAGCCGCTCTTCCGGCCCTTCTGGCCCGATCGACGGCGGCTCTCGTGGCAGGAGCTGACCGAGGAGATGAACCGGAAAGTTCAGATCCCCGGCTGGACCAACGCCTGGACGATGCCGATCAAGACGCGCATCGACATGCTCTCGACGGGGATTCGAACGCCGATCGGCGTGAAGGTCTTCGGCGCGGATCTCGATTCGATCGAGCGGATCGGGACGGACCTGGAGCGCGTGCTCTCCCGCGTGCCGAACACGCGGAGCGTCTACTCCGACCGGAACACGGGGGGCTTCTACCTCGACATCGTGCCGAGCCGCGAGGCGCTGGCGCGCTACGGCCTCACGCTCGGCGACGTGCAGGACGTGATCGAGGCGGCGGTGGGCGGGCAGCCGATCGAAGTGACGGTGGAGGGGCGGAACCGATTCTCGATCAACGTCCGATATCCCCGCGAGATGCGCCAGGACCTCGAGGCGCTCCGGCACGTGCTCATTCCGCTTCCGATGAAGGGCGCGTCGAAGCCGGCCTCGGGAGGGAGCATGGGCGCCGGGCCCGGGCCGGAGGAGCCGGAGCCGATCCTTCTCGCGTCGGCCGGCGTGAGCGACGCCGAGGGCGGCATGTCGACGATGGGGTCGGGAACGAGCGGGAGCGCGGATCGGCGCGCGGGGCCTTCCGGCGCGGCCTCCGCGGACGCGCCGTCCCGATTCTCCTGGGACGAGTCGGGCGGCCCGCACATCCCGCTCGGGCAGGTGGCCGACATCGAGATCGTCACGGGCCCCCCCATGATCCGGGACGAGGCGGGGATGCTCGTCGGCTACGTCTACGTCGACATGGACGCCGCCAAGCAGGACATCGGCGGCTACGTGGACGACGCCAAACGCGCCGTGGAGCGGGAGATCCGGCTCCCGGCGGGGTACTCCCTCAAGTGGACGGGGCAGTACGAGCTCCTGGAATCGATGCAGCAGCGGATGCGATTCCTCATTCCGCTCACCATCGTCCTCATTCTCCTTCTCCTCTACCTCAACTTCGGCAACCTGGCGCAGTCGCTCATCGTTCTCTGCTCGGTTCCGTTCGCCCTCGTCGGAAGCGTCTGGCTCCTGGCGGCTCTGGGGTACAATCTATCGACGGCGGTCTGGGTGGGGATCATCGCCCTCGTGGGGCTGGCGGCGCAGACCGGAGTCGTCATGATCGTCTACTGCGACTCGGCCTACCTTCGCCGCAAGCGCGAGGGGCGGATCCGGGATCTGGACGACATCGTGGAGGCCACGCTCGAGGGCTCGGTGCAGCGCGTTCGTCCGAAGCTCATGACCGTCGCCACGATGATGATCGGGCTCGTGCCGCTCCTCTGGTCGCAGGGGGCGGGCGCGGACGTGATGAAGCGGGTGGCGGCGCCGATGGTGGGAGGACTCTTCACGTCGGCGTTCCTGACCCTGGAAATCATACCGGTGGTCTACGCGTACTGGCGCTACGCGCAGCTGAAGAAGGAACGGAAGGACGCGGCGCGCGCCACGCCCCCGTCGGGAGGATAGGATCGTGCCGATCAAGACGAAGAAGCCGTCGGGAGAGGATCGAAAGCGGATGGCGGAACTGATGGCCGCCGACCAGCGCGTCTCCTTCGGCCCGCTCTTCTTCATGCAGAACCTCCGCGGGCTCGTCCGCGACCGCTGCCCCCAGCCGTCCGAGTCGATCCCGAGCGTCCACATCCACCTCATGGACGGGGAAGTCCTCGACCTCTGCCACATCATCGGGGTGTCGCCGAACTGGATCGCCATGGCGGTGCACGAGGCGGAGCACGCCGAGCGCCCGGACCAGATGCGCACCGAACTCGTGCCGTATCATCTCATCGCTCGCGTCTCGATCCAGACGACGCGCCACGAAGGGACGCATCCGATCGGTTTCAACACCACCCTCGACCCGGAGGTATACGGATCGATCCCCTCGCTCGCGGGGATGACGCCGGAGCAGGCGCTGAGGGCCGTCGCGGGGATTCCGGCGACCGGGCTCCCGGGATCGGGGGCCGCTCCGGCCGTGGGTTCGAAGAAATCCCGATGACCATTCCATACCCGAAGTCCGACATCGAAAGGAGACGTTTCATGAAGGGACTGAATCGAAAGAGGGCCGTCCTCTCGCTCGCGGCCGTCGCGTCGCTGGCTCTCGTCCTGGTCGCCGCGGGTTGCGGCGGCGGCGGCGCCGTGAAGGAGCGCGTCGCCGTCGAGGTGACGCAGGAGGGCTTCGTGCCGAAGGAAATCCCGGCGAAGGCGGGTCAGGCGATCACGCTGGTCGTCACGCGGAAGACCGATCTCACGTGCGCGAAGCAGATCGTCTTCGCGGATCTCGGCGTGGAGAAGGAGCTTCCCTTGAACGAGGCCGTCGAAGTGACGGTGACGCCGACGAAGTCGGGCGATCTCCGCTTCGCCTGCAGCATGGACATGGTGGCGGGGAAGTTGGTCGTGCAGTAAGGGCCGGCATCGCCGACGGCCGCGAATAGCGCGGGGCGCGTCCGGAGATCCGGGCGCGCCCCGCGTGTGTCGACTCCCGTGGGACGCCGCGACCGCGGCGTCGGGGCCGCGATCAGAGTTCCGAGCGGGTCAGAAGGCCCAGAGAAGCGTCACCGTGCCCGCGTTGGTCTTGGCGCCTTCCTCGTCGCGCCGGGCGAATTCCGCGCTGAGGCGCCCTCCACTCACGTCCGAGGCGTAGAGCGACGCCGTCACGCCGATCGTTCCCTGACGAACGATGCTCGCCTCGTCGACGTGCTCCGTTTCGACGTAGTCGAAGCGGGCGAACGGCACGAAGTGCTCGGAGCGCGTGACGTCGGCCTGCACGTAGCCCCCGGAGATCTTGGGATGCTGGTCGGACGGGCCGAGATCGTCCGTGCCGCGAAGGTACGCCCCGGCGATCCGATACTTCTCCCTCGTGACGTTGGCGAAGAGGGCGGCGCGATCGTACCGATCCGGCTCGATCATGCCGGTCGAGTCGGGCGCGAGATCGTACCCGCCATGGAAGTAGTAGACGCCGACGCCGGTGGGCGAATCGGCCATGTTCAGCTGGGCGCTCGCGAAGACGTCCTTGTGGTTGTTCACCGCGACCTGGTCGGGGACGTCCTCCCCGGTCAAGACCCCGGCCTGGACGTAGAGCGCCTTGTACCGCTGCGCGGCGTCGACGCCGTAGGACGTGCGCGTGGGCGTGAAGGGATTGGCGCCGAGCGATGCGTCGTCGATGATCAAGGGCGCGGACGCCGAAGCCATGAGGCCGTCGGCGTATTCGCGAAGGATCACCGGCGTGCTCTTGCCGCCTCGGGCGGTGAAGTAGGCGTCTTTGCCGTTGGCGTGGGTGTATTGGAGATAGAGGGCTTCGAAGTCGTCGTTGACGTTGGCGTCGGCGTAGGCGGAGAACATCTTGCTGACGGCCCCGCCCGCCTGGAAGTGGAACTCGGGCGCCTCGAAGGGGGCCGGCTGGTGCTGCACCGCGACGTACTCCCACTCCCCGCGGGCCGAGAGAAGGTTCGCGAAGTTCGTCTCGCTGCCGTCACCTTCTTGACGGTGCCCCCGGCGCAGGAAGTCGAGTCCGTCCGAGTTGAGCTGGAAGCTCGGGTAGGTGTGGCATCCCGTACAGCCGATCCCGTACCGGCGGGCCCACATCGGCGTGGCTTCGGCCCGTGGAGCGGCCGTGGCGAGGAGCAGCAAGGGCAAGACCTGGGCGATCAGGGCGGGAACGCGGCGTCGCATGGGCGACCTCCATGGTTGGGGGATGACTCCGTGCCGTCTCCTCCGTGGTCCCCCCGAGCCTGACGCACGCGCGCCCCGCGCGCCCGACTCCGAATTCCGCCCGACCTTACCACCGATCGGCCCTTCGCGTCTCCGCCCTCGATGATTTCGACCGACGGCGCGATGCGCTACCATCCGCCGCGAGCGATCGCGTCACCCAACGAGCGGAAGAACCGGATCCGGAAGGGGGGCATGTGAAGCGTTTCACGAAACGAGCCGTTCGAGGCCGTAGGTTCCGTCTCTCGCCGGAATTGAAGGAGTACATCGAGAAGACCGACCGCTATCGCGCGGGGCGGGATCCGGTTCGCCTGATGCGCGGGCACCCCGCCCGAATCGCCCGCGCCGTCGCGGGCCTCAGCTCCGCTCAGCTGCGCAAGCGCCCCGCTCCGGGAAAGTGGTCGATCCAGGAGATCGTCGGCCACCTGATGGACACGGAGGTGGTCTACGCCTACCGCTGGCACATGGCCTTCGGCCAATCGGGGATGCCGATTCAGGGGTACGATCAGGAAACGTGGATCAGGGAGGAGAACTACCGCCATCCCAAGTGGCGCGTCCGCGACATGCTCGAGCACATCGCGAATCTGCGGCGCGCGACGCTCTACTACTTCGAGCGCCTACCGCGAGGCGTGGAGAAGAAGCGCTACGGCATGCACTCCGAGCGCGGCAAGGAGACGATGCGGCGCACGCAGGAGCTGATCGCGGGCCACGACATCAACCATCTGGAGCAGATCAAGGCGATAAGAAAGAAGTTCGGCTGGTAACCATGTTGGAAGGCGGAGGCGGAGGATGAAGCCGTAGGAAGCCTCCGCAGCCGGCGCAGCCGGCGAGGACAGCGACCGAAGGCTTCATCCGCCGCCTCCGCAGCCGCCATAGCGACCGGCTGAATTTCCTAGTCGTCGTCGTGCTCTTCGTGACCTGACTTGCCCTCGTCGTCGCGGTGGCGCTCGCCTTCGCCGCCTCGCCCCTCGCCGCCGCCTCCGTGACCTTCCTTGTCCTGCGCCGACTTGTGGCAGCGCACGCAGTTCGCCAGATCGGCGATTCCCTCCTCGCGGTGCTTCGATTCCATGCGGGAGACGGAGTGCTCGTGGCAGCCGTAGCAGGTGTAGGCGCGGTACTCGCCGGGCCGGTCGTGGCAGGTGGCGCACGCCACGTTGTGGTCCCGGTCGAGGCCGAAATAGTTCTCGTGGGCGAAGGTCGCGGGCTTCCAGGCGCTCGTGGCGTGGCAGGCGGCGCAGTCGTCGCCGGCGCCTCGGTGAATGGCGTCCGCGGGACGCTTGGACGCGTGACAGGCGAGACAGCGCCTGCGCAGGTCTCCCTTCAGCGCGTCGTGCGAGAAGCGGTTCGTGGCGGCGGACGGATCGACCCCCGCGTGGTCGGTGTGGCACGCGGCGCACGCGACGCCCTCGAACGAACGATGCATCCCGGCAAGCTCGGCCCGCGCCGCCGGGGCGGCGCCGGGACGGCCGACGCCGATCGCATCGAACGGGTGACAGGCTAGGCATTTCTCCGTCGGCGCGCCCCGTCCCAGCGTATGGCAGCTCAGACACTGGTCGGCC
>DASTKG010000099.1:0-8270 GCA_035716005.1 Candidatus Eiseniibacteriota bacterium | reverse complement strand
GGTGACGAGCGCGGTGGCGTTCGTCTTGGCGTCGTTCTTCGTCAGGAAGCCGATGTTCTCGCTGAAGGTGATGTTCGTGCCGAATCCCTGCGCGTAGCCGGCGAGGGCCGGGAACTCCGAGAGCTTGAGTTCGCGCCACGGATAGGGCAGGAACCACTCGGAGTAGTATTTCCGGGCCGCGTCGAGGGTCGTCGACATCTCCTCGACGTTGTAGCCGTGCGCGGCGTTGTAGAAGATGGTCGTGCCGTGGCCCTGTTTCACCTTCCAGCGGCCGCAGACGACGTTCAGCAGCTTCACGGGATGGTCGGTCTCCCAGACCTGCGTCCGCAGGCCGGCCTTCACGGTATTGCTGGTGCAGACGCCGTCGGAGTTGAGCGTGTACGCCTCGGGGCCGGTGATCGTGACCCGCGCCGGGAACCAGGCCGTGGCGCCGAATCCGGCGCGCGTGATCCCCTTCCAGTAGTCGCGCGGGTACTTGCGGCGCTCGGTCTTGTTCTCCTTCGTCTCGCCGAGTGTCTCCATGAAGCCGACCACCGGCATGAACGACGGCTCGAACCCCGTCAAGACGACACCGGAGGGAAGCACGAACTCCGACGTGTTCCCGCCGTTCTTCGTGATGCCATTCGGGAAGTTCCCGTCCCAGCTCCAGCCCACCGTCACGCTGTCCCCCTTGGCGAGCGGCGCGGGGGGCGTGAAGACGTAGAGCCGCATCCGATCCTCGGGCTCGTAGGGCTTCCCGTTCATCGTCCACTTGAGATGCTTCCAGTGGAGCCCGCCCGTGAGCGGGACCTGCGTGAGAGTCGTGTCGAGCCCGTTCACCAGGGTCAAGGTCCCCTCGCTGGCGAGCCACTTCTCATCCGGCTTCAGCCGGAGCCGAACGTCGGCGCGCGCGACGTCGGGAAGCGGAGCCCCCAGCCACGTCTTGAGATTCTTGGCCCAGTAGTCCTTCCGCGCCTTCTTCGCCGCGCCCCCCTCCATGCCCTGGCTGACCATGAAGGCGAGCGCCACGCAACAGGCGAGCGGCACCGCCGCCGCGGGGAGAAGTCCCAGGCCCGTCCGGAACGCGCGCGAGGGGGCGAAGCTCTGGACGATGCGCACTCCGTCGCTCCCGCGCCGGCCGAAGAGCCGCACGGCGACGGCGGTGAAGAAGACGGCCGCGCCGAGCACCATGACGCGATTCAGGACGAGCGCCGTGCGGTCGGTCTCGAAGAATCCGAGATCGCTCCAGCGGATCACGCCCCAGAGGGGCCAGTTTCCCGCCCACGAGATCTTCCCCGCGATCGCGCGGTAGCCGGTCCAGACGAGCGCCCCGAGGCCGATCGCGTACGCGGCGTAGCGGTTCCCCACGAGGGCGTAGCCGGCGGTCACGAACGCCGTCCAGGCGAGGAACGTCGGGACGAGGAGAAGGCCCCACACGAGGACGTACGGCCCGATGGCGAAGGGAACGGTCTTCTGCACCACGAGCGCGATGGCGCAGGCGAGGAGGCTCGCGGCCAGGATGAGCGCCGCCACGAGGCTGTTCGCGACCGACTTTCCGAAGAGGAACGCGCCGGTTCGAAGCGGCGTCGCGTAGACGATGGGCGAAAGCCCCGCGGCACGCTCCCGCTCCAGCGACTCGATCGTGTAGAACATGAGGAGGAGGCAGACCATCACCGAGATCTGGTTGGCGATTTGCGCCGCCGTGATCCCCGGCGTGAGGAGAAGCGGCGTGTCGAAGGCCCCGACCGCCGTGAGCGCGTTTCCGAGCGCCTGGATCAGGATGAGGGGAACGAAGATGTAGAGCCCGGCCTGCCGCCCCAGCTGGCTCAGCTCGATGGAGGCGACCGCCCCGACGCCGCGAAGGAACGTGACGGTCCCGCTCGTCATCCCGAGCGAGGCCAGCGCTCCTTCCGCTTCCACGGGGGACCCCGATTCGGCCCGCGACGAGGCGGCTCTCGCGGCCGCCGCCCCCGCCGCCTCGCGCTTGCTCGCCACGGCGCCGCGAAGGGAGGCCGCCACCGACCGCTGCGTCATGAAGACCGCCCCGAAGCCGACGAGCAGGAGCCAGGCGCGATTCAGCCAGAAGAGCAGATCGAGCGGCACGTGGGCCTTGTTGTAGAACTCGACGCCGCGATCGACCTTCAGGTGCGTCTCGTTCAGCCACCGGTACCCCGTCGGTTCCACGACTTGCAGCAGCTTGTTGATCCGGAGATCGAGCCAGGAGGGCGACCAGGTCCAGAGGAAGAAGCCGCAGACGAGAAGCGCGGCGACCGGCAGGACGAAGACGAGCACGGGATTCCGCGACTTTTCTCCGACGTAGAAGGAGACGCCGGCGAAGAAGATCGTGAAGGGGAGCCCGATGAAGAGGACGGGGCGGAGGTAGTTCCCCCACGAGAAGGGGCCGCGAATCTCCGTCGCGCTCCCGTTCGGGACCGCGTGATTGAAGAACGCGTTCGCCACGACCTGCAAGAGCAGGAGCACGACGAAGCCGCCGATCACGGCCAGGAAGCGCCCCCAGACGTACTCGCCCGGCGTGAGGGGCGTGGAATGGAGGATGACGTCGACCTTGGTCTCTCGATCGCGAAGGAGCGTGAGCCCCGCGGCCGCCGCGATGAAGAAGGCGTAGAAGAGGAGCGTCAGGTACGTCATCGTCTGCGTCTGGGCGAATTCGGAGGTGATCCAGGCCTTCGTCCCTCCGACCGAGCTGTCGCCCGAGGAGATCTGCATCTGCCCGCTCGAGAGTCCGAAGCAGGTGAAGAGGATGATCAACGCCAGCATGACGAAGAGGGGCCGGCGGAAGGAATGCCAGAACTCGACGCCGAACGTGGCTCCGAAACGGCGCAGGCTCATGCGCCGGCCCCCACCGTCGCGGAGGCGCCCCGGGAGCCGGGAAGAGAGCCGAGCCGCATGAGGACGAGGTAGGCGTCCTCGAGCGTCACGGGGACCCGCTCGAAGCCGGACGGCGGCGCGCCCGTCGGATCGTAGAGGCGCGCGCGATGCTGCCCCTCGACGAGGACGACCTGCGTCACGGTGCGCGCGGCCCGAAGCGCCGGCAGTTGGTCCACCGCGACGGTCCCTTCGTAGATTTGCCCGTCGATCGAGCGCCGCGCCTCCGTCGGCGTGGTGAGCGCGAGAAGCCGGCCGGAGCGGATCACGGCGAAACGGGGACAGAGGACCGCCACGTCCTCCACGATGTGGGTGGAGAGGAGCACGATGCGGTCCGCGGCGAGTTCGGAGAGGAGATGGTAGAAGCGAAGCCGCTCCTCCGGATCGAGGCCCGCGGTCGGCTCGTCGACGATGATGAGACGCGGATTTCCGGCGATCGCCTGCGCGATGCCGAGGCGCTGGCGCATGCCGCCCGAGTAGCCCTTCACCGAGCGCTTCGCGGCCGACGTGAGGTTCACGCGATGGAGGAGGTCGGCGACGAGCTTCTTCCGCCCGCCGGGCGCATCGACTCCCTTCAGTTCGAGGAGGTGGGAGAGCATCGCCTCGCCGGAGAGGTGCGGGTAGAAGCCGAATTCCTGGGGGAGATATCCAAGGCGCGGCCAGAGCTTCTCGGGCGCCTCCACGATGTCCATTCCGTCGAGCGTCACGCTCCCCGACGTCGGCTCGAGGAGCCCCGCCAGGATCTTCATGAAGGTCGACTTCCCCGCCCCGTTCGGGCCGAGGAGCCCGAACATGCCGGGGGCCACGTCGAGATCGATCCCGTTGAGGGCGGTGACGGGGCCGGGATAGACCTTGATCAGGCCGCGGACGGAAACCATTCGAGCCTCCTCTCGGGGAAAAAAGAACGACCGGGCGACGCTCGCACTACGCGCGCCCGGTCGCCGGGGTTTCGGAGCCGGCCGGAGGGGAGGCTACGATCAGCGTCCCATGGCGGGCGTCGCGCGCTGCGAGGCCGGTCTCTCCACGTTCTCGTCGCGCCCCGATCCGACCGAAATCAGGCGGATCGGAACGCCGGCCAGTTCCTCCAGACGCTCGAGATAGCGGCGAGCCTCGGGCGGGAGATCCTCCCAGTGACGCGCGCCCGCCGTCGGCTTCTTCCAGCCGGGAAACGTCTCGTGCAGCACCTTCAGGGCGTCGAGCTCGGCCAGCGACTCCGGCATCTCGGTGACGCGGCGTCCGGCGATCTCGTACGCCACGACGGCCTTCACTTCCGTGAGCGCGTCGAGCACGTCGAGCTTGGTGATGACGAGCGAGGTGAGCCCGTTCACCCGGGCGGCGTGCCGGATGGCCACGACGTCGAACCAGCCGCAGCGGCGCGGACGTCCCGTGACCGCCCCGTATTCGCGTCCCTCCTCGCGGAGCTTATCCGCGATCTCGCCGGATAGCTCCGACGGGAACGGACCGTTGCCGACGCGCGTGGCGTAGGCCTTCGCGACGCCGATGACCTCCTGGATCTTCGTCGGACCGATGCCGGCGCCCGTGCAGGCCCCGCCGGCCGACGCGTTCGACGACGTGACGTACGGATACGTGCCGTGATCGACGTCGAGGTGCGTCCCCTGCGCGCCTTCGAGAAGCACGCGCTTCCCCGCGCGAAGCGCGTTGTCCACCTCGACCGAGACGTTCACGACGAGCGGCCGGAGCATCTCCGCGTCTCGCGCGGCGCCCTCGAGCACTTCGGCGATCGGCAGGACCGGCGCGTCCGGGCCCACCAGCCGCAGCGTGCGGTCGCGGAGGGCGCGGATCCTCTCTTCCCGGATCGAGGGGTCGAGCAGATCGACGACGCGCATGCCGACGCGGCCCGCCTTGTCGGTGTAGGCCGGACCGATGCCGCGCCCGGTCGTGCCGATGGCCTTCCCGCTCGTCTCGCTATGCCGTTCGATGACCTTGTGGTCGGGAAGGATGACATGCGTCGAACCCGAGACGAAGAGGCGGCCGTTGACGTCGATGCCCCCCTTCTCGACCTTCTCCCGCTCCGCGCGGAGGGCGGCCGGGTCGAGGACGACGCCGTTCCCGATGTAGCAGAGCGCCTTCGGTCGGAGAATGCCCGACGGGATCAGCTGCAGGACGAACGTCTGATCCTTGAAACAGATCGTATGGCCGGCGTTCGGCCCTCCCTGATAGCGGACCACGACGTCGGCCTCCTCGCTCAGGAGGTCGACGATCTTTCCTTTTCCCTCATCGCCCCACTGGGCGCCCACTACGACACGGCACGACATGCGAGTCCCACCTCCAAACGAAAGCCGCGTGGCTGGCGCCGCGCGGCGAAAGATCGAGATCAGCCGATGAACACTACCAGCCGAGGGGGGTGGCCGTCAATTGCGAGCTGAACCGTGGCGGACGCGGATGGATCGACTAACTATTTGCAAATACGGCAGTTACTCGAACGTTCCGTTTCGGCGGAAGATCTCCATGAAGGCCGCGAGCGCCTCGTCCAGACCGTGGACCACGACCCCGTTGGGGAGGAGGTCGCGGAGCGCCTGGACCGGCCGGTAGAGGATCGGGTAGTCGGCGGACTGGAGGAGGGTCAGGTCGTTCAGGCTATCCCCCATTCCGATGATCTTGAAGCCCGCCTGCTTCATCCCCTGCACGACCATCGCCTTCCGGCCCCGGATCCGGAGCTCCCAGCCGACGACGTGGCCCTTCTCGTCGGTGACGAACCGGTTGGCGAAGAGGTTCACCCCCCCGAGGCGGTCGATCATCGGCGTCGCGAACTCGTGGAAGGTGTCCGAGATGATCATCACCTGGCAATGCTGGCGGATCCGTTTCAGGAATTCGGGGGCGCCGAGGTAGGGATGGACCTCGTGCGCCACGCGCTGCACCTGCGCCAGGGTCAGCCCCGCCCGGTTCATCGCCTCGACGCGCTTCGTCATCAGGTCGTCGAAGTCGGCGGTGTCGCGCGTGGTCAGGTGGAGTTCGGCGATGCCGAAGTGATCCCCGAGATAGGGCCAGATCTCGGGCGCGAGGACCCCTTCCAAATCGAGCGCGGCCAGCATTCGCCGAGAGTACCTGGACTAGCGCGAGGGGTCAAACGGGGCGCGCGCCGCCTCGCGAAGCGCGCGGCTCTCCGAGCGGATCCGGAGCGCGAGGAGCAGCGCGTTCACGACGCCGGCGCCGAGCGCCGTCCTCCAGGCGCCGAAGAGGAGCGGGAGCGCGGCGAGTTCCAGCGTCACGGCGAGGTAGCTGGGGTGCGCGAAGAATCGGTAGGGGCCGCGCCGCACCGGCGGCTCCCCGGGGACGACGTAGATCCGCGCGCTCCAGCGATCCCCCAGCGCGCGCATCGAGGCGGCGCGGAGCCACTCCGCCCCGAGCCAGAGGGCGAGCCAGAGCGGCCAGAGGGGCCCGGAGCGGGCTCCCAGCGCCACGACCTCCACGAGCAGCGCGATCGGCATCGCCGCGTGGAGGGCGACGAAGAGCGGGAGCCGGCTTCCGGGGGCCTCGTAGCCGCCCCGGCCGAGCATGGCGCGCTCGTTTCGTCGGGAGAGGGAGAGCTCGTGGGCCCGGGTCGCGCCGAGGAGCGCCAGGGCCGCGCCGAGCGCGAGGAGGTGGAAGTCGGGAATCGCCAACGGAGGCCCGCTAGGCGGCGACGCCCTTGAGAAGCACGTACTCCGCGGAGAAGCCGGGGCCGAGCGCCGTCAGGATGGCGCGGTCGCCTGGGGCGACGTCGCCCGACGCGAGAAAGCGCTCGAGGACGAAGAGGCAGGTGGGCGACGACATGTTCCCCCGCTCGCGAAGGACGTCGCGCGCGTGCCGGAACGCGGCCGCCGGAAGGGAGAGGGCCTCCTGGTAGGCGTCGAGCACCTTCATGCCGCCGGGATGCGACACGACGTGCTTGATCGCGGCGAGCGTGACTCCCTGCGCCGACAGGAAGCGGTCGACGCTCTCCCGAACCCACTTGCGGACGATCGCGGGGATGTCGCGCGAGAAGACGACGTGGAGCCCGTCGCCGTCGATCGCCCATCCCATGACGTCGAGCGTGTCGGGCCAGAGCGTGCTGGCGCTGGCGTCGATCGTCAGCGTCGTTCCCGGCCCGGACGCGGCCGAGCCGCGCGCCGAGGCGCCCGCCGCGGCCGCCGTGACGACGACCGCGGCCGCTCCGTCCGCGAAGAGCGAGGCGGCGACCAGGTTCCGTTTCGAGCGCTCGCGCCGCTGGAAGGCGAGGCTGCAGAGTTCCAGCGCCACGAGGAGCACGCGCGAGCCGGGCGCCGCGATCGCGAACTCGCGGGCGCGCGCGAGCCCCGCGGCGCCGCCGGCGCACCCGAGTCCCCAGATCGGGGTTCGCCTGACGTCGCCCCGAAAACCGAGGCGGTTCGCGAGGGCGGCGTCGAGGCTCGGCGTGGCGATCCCGGTGGAGGAGACGAAGACGACGTGGTCGATGTCGCTCGGCGAAAGACCGGCCCGCTCCAGGGCCCGGCCGACCGCCTGGGCGGCGAGCGCGAGTCCCTGCTCGATGTAGAGGTCGTTCCGCTCGCCGAAGGTGTGCTCCGCGGAGTACCAGGCGATCGGCATGCAGATCCGCCGCGTCGCGATCCCGCCGTGATCGAAGACGGCGAGAAGCCGGCCCCAATCGGTCTCGGATTCGTCGTCCGCGCTCCGAGGGGAGCCGTCCGACGCGATCAGCGAGGCGAGGAGCGCCTTGGCGTCGTCCTGGCCCACGACGTGCTCGGGGACCGCGGTGGCGACGGAGAGGAGGCGGGCCGCCGTCATGGATTCACCACGAGCACTCCCTTCATCCCCTTCTTGGCGTGACTTCCCACGTGGCAGAAGAATTCGTACTCCCCGGGATGTTCGGGCGTGAACTTGACGACCTCGGTGCCCTTCCGCCCGACGTCACGAGCGACCGACAGCGTGGAGTCCACGATCGTGAAGTTGTGCGGAACGAGGAGCGAGTTGTTGTGGAGGACCAGCTCCACCGGATGTCCGGCGCGAACGACGATGCGGGAGGGCTCGAAGTAGAAGGAGTGGAGCGTCACGTTCACGCGCTGGACACCGGCGGAGTCCGCCATGGCCTCGAGCGTGACCGGAGGACGATTGTTGCCGGACGCGCAACCGAGAATGCCGGCGAACGAGAGCGCCGCGAGGGAGCCGACGAACCATGCCAAACGGGACGATCGACGCATGCTCACTCTTCTTTCTCCTTGGCCCGGCCCCTGTTTGATGCGGCATTCCTCGGAAATGCTCGGGAAAAGAGGAAGGGGAGAACCTTTCGGCCCTCCCCTCAACTACCTCCGGTAGGCGGTTGGGATTTGCCAGGCCCGCCACGGCTAGAGCGCACGATGACGCGACTAGCTACCGCCACCTCCGCCGAGTCCGTTTTTGTGCACTGGACCACCTCCTTTCCGCGATAC
>DASTKG010000098.1:0-7567 GCA_035716005.1 Candidatus Eiseniibacteriota bacterium | reverse complement strand
GTGGAGACGAGCACGTCGACGCGGCGCTCCAGGAAGTCGAGCATGACCTTCTCGAGCTGCGCGTCCTTCATCTGCCCGTGGGCCACCGCGTAGCGGAGCTGCGGCACGATGCTCTGGAGGTAGTGGGCCTGCTGGTCGATCGTCTCGACGCGGTTGTGGACGAAGAAGGACTGCCCGCCGCGGTCCGCCTCGCGCAGGAGCGCGTCCTGGATGACCTCCCGGTTCGCCTCCACGATCTCGGTCTTGATCGGATAGCGTCCGCGCGGCGGCGTGGTCATGATCGACATGTCGCGCGCGCCGAGCAGGCTCAGGTGGAGCGTGCGCGGGATGGGCGTCGCCGTGAGGGTGAGGACGTCGACCGTCTCCACCATCGTGCGGATCTTCTCCTTCTGCTTCACGCCGAAGCGCTGCTCCTCGTCGATGACGACGAGCCCCAGGTTCGCGAAGCGGACGTCCTTCGAGAGGAGGCGGTGGGTGCCGATGACGAGGTCGACCTCGCCGCGGCCGATCTTCTCCACGACCTCCTTCATCTCCTTCGGATGCCGGAAGCGGGAGAGCACCTCGATCCGCACCGGATAGTCGGCCAGCCGCTCGCTGAACGTGACGAAGTGCTGCTGCGCGAGAACCGTGGTCGGCACCAGGATGGCGACCTGTTTCGCGTCCTGGATCGCCTTGAACGCCGCGCGGATGGCGACCTCGGTCTTGCCGTAGCCGACGTCGCCGCAGAGGAGGCGGTCCATCGGCTTCGACTGCTCCATGTCGCGCTTCACGTCCTCCACGGCTCGCAGCTGGTCGGGCGTCTCGTCGTAGACGAACGACGACTCGAGCTCGCGCTGCCACGGCGTGTCGGCCTGATAGGCGTGGCCGGGGTGGGCCTTCCGCGCGGCGTAGTGGCGGAGAAGCTCCTCGGCCATGTCGGCGATCGCCTTCTTCGTCTTCGCCTTGGTGCGCGCCCACGTCGTGCCGCCGAGCCGGTGGATGGTCGGCGCGTGTCCCTCCTCGGCGGCGTAGCGCTCGATGAGGCCGAGCTGGTCGATCGGAACGAAGAGGCGGTCCCCTCCCGCGTAGTCGATCTGGATGCACTCGGTCTCCTGCCCGTCGAGCTGGAGGCGCTGGAGGCCGCGGTAGGTCCCGATGCCGTGATCGAGATGGACGACGAAGTCCCCCGGCGCGAGCGTGAGGAGCTCGCGCATCGCGGCGGCCGAGGGGCGAAGCCGGCGCCCGCGACGGCGGCGATAGCGCGCGAAGATCTCGTGATCCGTGAAGACGGCGAGGCGGGCCGCGGGAAGGACGAAGCCTCCGACGAGCGCTCCCACCTCGATCGAGGCGAAGTCGTCGCCCAGGAGCTCCTCGAGCCGCTCCGCCTGCCCCACGTTGTCGCAGACGATGGAGCGACGGTAGCCGACTTCCCCGAGCCGCTTCAGCTCGCCGCGGAGGAGATCGAGCTTCCGGCCGAAGGAGGGCTGGGGGCGCGCGTCGAACGCGATGAACCCCGACTCCGGATCGGCCTTCTCGCGCGCTTCGCGGGCGCCGCCGCCCGTGACCACCGACTCGAATCGCGCGTGCGCGCGAAGCCGTTCGGCCACGCGGGCGGGTCCCTCGAAGAGCGCCTCGCGCGGCGGGAGGAGCGCGTTCTTCTCGCGGGCGCCCCCCTCGAGCCGCTCCGTCTCGCGCTCCACCTGCTCCAGCTCGCGCTCCACCGCGGCCGGCTCCTCGACCCAGAGAAGCGTCCCCTCCGGGAGATGATCGAGAAGCGAGCCGAGCTCGAGTCCGAGGTGGGGGGCGAGCCATTCGATCCCCTCGAAGTAGATTCCCTCCGAGACGAGATCGCGAATTCGCCGCGCTTCCTCCCCCGACGCGAGCGGCCCGCGCCCGAAGGGGCGGAGCCTCGCGTCGAGATCGTCGTGGTAGAGGAGCTCGCGCGCCGGGACGACGCGGACCGCTTCGAGCGTTCCCGACGAGCGCTGCGTCCCCGGATCGAAGGAGCGGATCGACGCGATCTCGTCGCCGTCGAACTCCAGGCGGATCGGCTCTTCCATGCCGGGGCCGTGGACGTCGACGATTCCGCCGCGCCGGCTCACCTCGCCCGACTCGCTCACCTCGTTCACCGGGCGGTAGCCGAGGAGAACGAGCCGCGTGAGGAGATCGCGCGGATCCCCTTCCCAGCCGCGCCGCACGGTGAAGGCGCGCCCGCGAAGAGCGGCGGGCGTCGGCACGAGCCGGTGGAGCGCGGCGGCGGGAATGACCGCGACCGGGGGCGCGGGATCGGAGAGCCGGACGAGGCCGTCGAGGCGCTCGTCGCGAACCGGGGCGGTCGGCGTCTGGTGGCTCCAGGAAACGATGTCGAGCGGCGGAAGGTAGACGACGCGATCGGGACCGAGGAAGGCGGCGAGATCGTCGCGCCACGACTCGGCCCGGTCGAGGTCGGGCGTCACGACGGCGACCGGAAGTCCCGACTCGCGGGCGAGAATCGACGTGAGGATGGCGGCCACGCTTCCCGCGGTGCCGCGGACGCGGACTCCGGCGCGCGGCACGCCCGTCCCCGCGGCCGCTTCCGCCTTCGCTCGCGCGAGGAGCTTCGGCGTGGCGGGATGGGAGGCGACCGCCTCGAGGAGTCGGGCGTGGAGCCCCTCGGGCTTCAGCTCGAGACGGGAGCCGCTCTCGATCATGCGCGCAGCTTCCGGGCGCTCGCGAGAAGGAGTTCGCCGACGAGGAGGAGCGCGCCCGCGAGAAGGAGCGGGAGCCAGAGTTCCTCGCCCCGCCGCGACGCGCGGAGATGGCGCTGCAGCGCCGCCGACGTCGCGAGGAGGGTGATGCTCTGCGGCGAGGCGGCCCCTACGCGGAGGGAGTCGGCCGGAATCGCCGCGAGATCGCTCTCGATCGGATCGAGGTTCACGGCGACGGTGGCGAGCGGCCGGCCGTCGGCGTCGAATTCGTAGAAGCCGGGGACGGAGGCCGGGTCGAGCGCGACGGCGCGGTAGCCGGTCCCCTCCGACTCTACCGTCGCGGTCGAGACGTAGTCGGCCGGGCCCCGCACGCGGATCGCGCCGGCGGGGGCGCCTTCGAGCCGGGCGCGGGGCGGAAGGCCGACCACGAGATCGGCGGGCGCGCTCGATTCGGCCCGCGCGGCGTGGCTCACGAGGCCGCGAACGAGCGGCACGTACGCGCCGGAGAAGGGGAGTTCGCCCCAGTCGTCGGCGAGCGAGGAGAGGAAGACCGCGACGCGCGGCGCCGCCACCACTACGGGAAGGCCGCCGCTCGTCTGCACCACGACCTCGGCGCGCGGCGAGGTGACCGCGCCTCGCACGAGACCGGTGAGCCTCGCCTGGGAGAGCGGCGCGCCGACGGCGAGCGTGAGCCCCTCGAGAATCGGGTGGCCCGGAATCCGGGCGCGAAGCTCCAGCGCTCCTCCCTCGCTCGCCGTCTCGGCGGCCTGAAGCGAGAGATCGATCATCCCCGGAAAGAGCCGCTTTCCGTAGTACTCGGGATCGGAATGGGGGCCGAGCGCGACCACGATCCCGCCCCCGTCGCGCAGGAAGGCGCGAAGCCGCGTTTCGGCGTCGCCCGAAAGCGCCGCCACGTCCTCGAGGAGAACGACGTCGGCGCGAGCCCTGTTGAGCGTGAGGAGCGCGGCGGGCGACTCGTCCTGGACGGAGAAGCCCGACGCCCCCGTCCCGCTCGGGTCGAGCGCGAGCGCCGCGAAGCGGGGCGGAGGGCCGCCCCGGGCCTCGACGATGCGAAGGACGCGGAGCCGGCGCGGAGGCCCCAGAACCGCGTACCAGACGTCGTCGGTCGGAAGGGCGTCGGCGTCCATCTCGGCGGTGATGTGGGTGGGGACGGCGGCCGCGTCGACGCCGGCGCCGCCGCCGCGGCGCGGCTCGATCGGCATGGCGGCCCATCGGCGCTCCCCCGCCCTCAGCGAGACGTCGCCGCCGCCGACCAGCGCGTCGCCCTCCCGCAGGCGGATCGCGATCCGGTCGCTCGGCGCGTCGGCGTGGTTCACGAGCCGCGCGCGAAGCTCGAGCCCGCGCCCCTCCGGTCCCGGACGGACGTCGGGGTCGACGGCCTCGAAGGCGTGGTTCGGAACGTTCGTCGCGGCCACCGGAACGAGATAGACGCGATCCCCCGCGGCCGCCGCGCGCCCGAGCTCCGCGCGCGCGTCCGCGTCCCAGTTGGCGCGCTGGAAGTCGCTCACGACGTAGATCTCGCGCGCCGCGAGCGGGCTTCGCTCGAGCGCGCGGCGGAGCGAGGCGAGCGACGCGGCGATGCGGGCCGGACGCGGCGCGGCGTCGACGCGCTCGAGCGCGCGGCGGAGCCTGACCCGGTCGTCCCCCCGTTCGCCCGCCGGCTCCTCGCCGCGCGTCGCGTAGGCGACGGCGAGGAGGTCGCCGGCGCGGGAGGCCTCGACGAGCGCGGCCGCGCGGGCCTTCGCTTCCGCGATGCGCGCGTGCCCCTGCTCCTCGACGGCGGCCATGCTCTCCGAGTCGTCGAGGAGAAGGCCGACGGCGACCGCGGCGTGCGTGACCGCGTTCGCCGGCGTGAGGGCCGGGCGCGCGAAGGCGAGGACGAGGAGGAGGAGCGCCAGCGTGCGGAGGATGAGGATGAGGATTTCGCGCAGGCGGATGCGGCGGATCTCGCGCGGCTCGAGCGCGCGGAGAAACGACGTCGTCGGGAACGGAACCTCGGGAAGCTTCCGCCGGCTGAGGAGATGGAGGAGGACCGGGATCGAGGCGACGGGGAGCGCCCAGAGGAAGCCCGGATTCAGGAACGAGAGAATCGGCATCGTGTCGGTTCGACTCTCCGGATCAGCGGAGCATCGCGATCAGGGGGATCAAAGAAGGCGCGAGCGCTTCCCCAGATATTCGAGGAGCGCGCGGTCGTACGGAATGTCGGTCGTGAGGGCCACGTAATCGGCCCGCTTCTCGATGCAGATGGAGCGCAGCTTCTCCCGCCACTCGCGCACGCGGGCGCGGTAGTCGTCGCGAAGCTCGCGGGGCCGCGTGCTGACGCGCTCGCCCCCCTCCACGTCGACGTAGACGGCCTCGCGCTCGAAGTCGAACTCGACTTCCTGGGGATCGAGGATGTGGAACACGAGGACCTCGTGGCGGCGGTGCCGGAAGTGATGGATCGCCTGCTCGATCTTCGCGGGCTCGTCGAGGAGATCGGAGAGGATGACGACGAGCCCCCGCCGCGTGATCCGCTCGGCCAGCGCGTGGAGCGACGCGGTGAAATCGGTGCCGCCGGCGGGCCGCAGGCGGTCGAGCAGGAGGAGGAGCGGCCTCATGTGCCCCATCGTGCTCCGCGCGGGGATCTGCTCGCCGCGGCCGGCGGCGAAGGCGAAGAGGCCCACCGCGTCGTGCTGCCCGAGGACGAGATAGGCGAGCGAGGCGGCGAGCTGCCGCGCGTAGTCGAGCTTCGAGAGACCGCGCGAGCCGTATCCCATGCTGGCGCTGGTGTCGACGAGGAGGTGGGCGCGGAGGTTCGTCTCCTCCTGGTACTGCTTCAGGTACTTGCGGTCGGACTTGGCCAGGACCTTCCAATCGAGATGGCGGAGCGGATCGCCGGGCATGTACTGGCGGTGCTCGGCGAACTCGACCGAGAAGCCGTGGTACGGGCTTCGATGGAGTCCGGTGAGGAACCCTTCCACCACGAGCCTCGCTCTCAGGTCGAGACGGGCGAGCTTCGAGACGAAGTGGGGGTCGAGAAGCCTCGAGCGGTCGTCGCTCATCGCGATGGATCGGCGCCGGTCATCGTGATCGGGTGCCTCGGGCGCGCGCGGCGGCTAGCCGCGCTTGCCGTCCGAGGCGGGAGTCGATTCGAGGATCTTGGCGACGATGTCGAGGCTCGAGATGCCGTCGGCCTCGGCGGTGAAATTCGGAATGATGCGGTGGCGAAGGACCGGCCGCGCCACCGCGCGGATGTCGTCCTCGCTCGGCGTCGGGCGTCCGAGGAGCGCGGCGCGCGACTTCGCGCCGAGCACCATGAACTGCGCCGCCCGCGGGCCGGCGCCCCACGAGACCCAGTCGCGAATGAAGGAGGCGCTCTCGGGGCCGGGGCGCGACGCCCGCGCGAGCGTCACGGCGTAGCGAACGACGTGATCGGAAACCGGGATCCGGCGCACCAGCCGCTGCAGCTCGAGAATCCGCTCGCGGGTCAGGACGCGCGAGACGTCGGCCTGATACGCGCTGGTCGTGGTCGCCACGATCTTCCGCTCCTCCTCGTCGGAGGGGTACGAGACCGAGATGTGGAACATGAATCGGTCGAGCTGCGCCTCGGGAAGCGGATAGGTCCCCTCGAACTCGATCGGGTTCTGCGTCGCGAGGACGAAGAAGGGCGGCGCGAGTTCGTGCGTGGTTCCCCCCGCGGTGACGCGGAACTCCTGCATGGCCTGGAGGAGCGCCGCCTGCGTCTTCGGCGGCGTCCGGTTGATCTCGTCGGCGAGAACGATGTTCGCGAAGATCGGTCCGCGGATGAACTTGAACGAGCGCCGCCCGGTGGAGCTGTCCTCCTCGAGGATCTCGGTCCCGGTGATGTCGGAGGGCATGAGGTCGGGCGTGAACTGGATGCGGCTGAACTCGAGGTCGAGCGCGCGCGCGATGGTGGAGACGAGGAGCGTCTTGGCCAGACCGGGCACCCCGACCAGGAGGCAGTGTCCGTTGGCGAAGAGGGCCGTCAGGAGCTGCTCGACCACCTCGTCGTGGCCCACGATCACCTTTCGCAGTTCGGCCACGATGGCGCCGCGGGCCTGCTTCAATTCGTCCAGTAGTTCGACGTCGCGGCTGGCGACGGACTCGCTCATCGAAGGACCTCTTTTCCGGGGCTCGACGCGGATCGGCCGGAAGATCCACCCGCGCAAGTGCCCATCGTTACAGGGTTGACGCGCCCCTGTGCATAACCGGGCGCGCCGGTATGCGGAGCGCGTTCACAACACATTGAAATCTGGTGCGTTAGTGGATTTTCCACCGATTTTAGCAAGTTATCCACAAATGCTCCGGGGCCGCTAGGCTCCAGGGCCCTCGAGGGTTCGCAGGAGTTCGATGATCCTCTCCAGCTCTTCCTGGTTGTGATAGTCGATGAACACCGATCCGGCGCCACCGCGCCGCCGGGTGATCCGGACCCGCGCGCCGACCAGTCGCATGAGCTCGTCCTCGAGCGCCATGAGTTCGGCCGAGAAGGCGCGATGCGGCGCGCGGCGCGGCTTCCCCACGCGGGGAGCCGTGGAGCGCTGGATCCTCGACTCCAACTCGCGCACCGACCAGTCGTTGGAGACCGCCGCGCTCGCTAGATCGATCTGCTGCTTCGCGCCGGCCAGGGAGAGGAGCGCGCGGCCATGGCCGGCGGAGAGGCGCCCCGACTCCATCAGCGCGAGCACATCCGGCGGCAAGTTGTTGAAGCGAATGATATTCGAAACCGTCGATCGATCCTTGCCGACCCGCTTCGCGATCTCCTCGTGCGGGAGTCCATATTCCGCCGCCAGGCGGTAATAGGCGCGCGCCTCGTCCACCGGGTTGAGATTCTCCCGCTGCACGTTTTCGATGAGAGCGATGAGGAGCGATTCGCGATCGGT